>NZ_JBHYVC010000026.1:0-100100 GCF_042749965.1 Streptomyces sp. NPDC059454
GCCCCGGCCGTGAACTCGGCCGGGGCAGGGCTCCCTCTGGGCCGCCCCCGGCGGGACGTCACTCCTCGTGAGGGTTCAGGTGGGTCCAGCGTCCCTGGCCCTCGTGCCGCATTTCCATGCCGTAGTAGGGCTGACGGCGACCGGCGGGGGCGGCCCGGCCCCTGGCGATGTCGGTCACCAGGAGCGCGTTCCTGTGCACCTCGTAGGTGACGGTCAAGCGGTCCTCCCCCTCGGCTCGCCACACCCCGTGCCTGTCGGCCTCCTGAGCGATCCTCAGCAGCGCGTTTCCGACGTCTCTCTTCAGTCTCTTGGGCAGGGCGGTGAACTGGGTGCGAGCGGCCTCGGCAAAGATCAGGTCTCGAATCATGTGCCCTCCCCCGTGCACGAAGGACTCCATTCGATGCGGGAGCCCCGATGAACGATAGGTGCCGGCACTCCGCAACGTCACGGGGAATACGAACTCGACCGCATTCGAGGGGAATTCGGAACGGGATCGTGAATCAGGGCCGGACGGAAGCCACTTCGGTCATCCATTCGGAATCCGTAGGGCCGGCCCTCGCCGGAACCGGAACGAAGTCACCTCGGCGCACCGGGAGTCCTCCGTGGCCCTTGGGTGCGCGCCAGAACCTTCGCTCACGAAGGAACGGCGACCGGCCCCGCTGCCACGGGGCCCGGCTCGCGGCTCACGCGGTGATGGCCGATCGGCATGGCCCGCCGGGCCGTCGGCGGCACGTGCCTTGTCCGCCGCTGACCCGCGCCCGGGCGTGTCAGCTGTCTCCTGGACCGAAGTCCCGCGCGGTCCCGTAACCGTCGGCCACGGTCACAGGCATCCCCAGCACCTTCGCCAGGTACTCCCCCGTAGCCAGCGTGATCGGCCAGGCCTTGTCCCGGTCGGGGTCGTCCGACGGTTCGATCTCTATCGTGATGTTGGGCATCGTTCCTCGCTCGGAAGTCGTGACGACGTGGGTCGACCGGCATGCGACATCGCAGGACCCACGGCATGGTGCATGAACCGTCGCTCCCGCTTGACCGACCACCGCAATGTATTCCACGTCACCGACATCAGTCACCGGATGGCGTCCCGCCAGGTGGTGCGGTGGATCGCGGCGTCGAAATCCGCAGGTGGGACGGCCGGTGCTGCCGGGTCGGGCATCCGGCCCTTCTCCACGGGGCACTTCGCGGACCGCCGCTTCCCCGGAAGTCGCCACGGTCCTGGCACCGGGCGCGAAGGGCTCGACCCCCTGCACCACGTCGTGGGGCGTGGTCCCTCGCCGTACCGCCAGGAGGCATGTACTCCTTTGAAAAGCGGGAGCATTTCGGCCTTCAGTGTTCACATTCCGCTCGTTTGAGCGTGTGAGGAGCATCCGCCCGCCGGATGCTCACCCTTTTCAACAGGGTGAGGGGTCACGAGAGCCCCGGGAGGTCACGTCCCGCCGGGTGGTGCAGCCGGTCAAGTATGCGCCATGCGCAGGTCACCACCGCATCGGCACGGTCCCGGGGTGGCCGACGGCACTGACGGCAGACCCGCCGGGGCGGGGCCGGCCGTCCGCCGCCCCGCGAGCACCCCGGCGCCGGCCGTCTACGACAACGTCGTGCGCCGATTGGTCCGTTCGTTCAACGCTGCCGAGCCCTTCTTCCTGAGTCGAAGCCGCGGCGGGAGGCAGCGGGGATGCGGGCCGCCGAGTTCGCGGCGGCGGTGGAGTACGGGGGGAGGACCTCGTCCACCAGGTCGAGGGCGGGAAGCGGATTCCCCGGCCCGAGTACTGCGTCGAGGTCGCGACACCCCCGACTCCGTCCACGTCCGGGACTCCAAGACCCCCGACAACCCCCGTCTCACCCGCACGGCGGCGACGTGGGCCCGCCTCGTGACGCGTCACGCCGGCTGAGACCGGGGGCCGTCGCGAGGACGGCCCCCGGGGTGGGTCAGCTCGCGTACGTCTCGAACTCGGCGATCCTCGGGGTGCCCGAGGCGCTGGTGATCTCGAAGGTGATCTTCTTCAGGGAGGTCGCGGAGAAGCTGATGACGCCCGCTCCGCTGCCGGAGGCCAGGACGGCGCCCGTGTCGTGGTTGAGGACGCGGTAGGAACCGATGGTGCCCGAGCCCGACGCCTGCTGGATGTTGATCTTGGAGACCGTGGTGGCCGAGCCCCACTTGACCGAGACGGAGCCGGTCGAGCCGGACGGCGACCAGTACGTGCTCGTGCTGCCGTCGACGACGTTGCCGTAGCTCGTCCCGGAGGCCTTGGAGGAGCCGTCGGCGCCCGCGCCGAGGCTGAGGTTGGTGCCGGTGGGCGGGTCAGTGGGGTCCGGGTCCGTCGGGTCCGGGTCGGTGGGGTCCGGGTCCGTCGGGTCGGGGTCGGTCGGGTCCGGGGTCTGCGGGGTGCAGCTGCCGTCCGAGACCTTCAGCCCCTTGTTGGCGCCCGCCGTCTGGCTCACCACGCTCGGCACGCAGTTGGCCGCGTCGAGGGTGTACGCGTACGGAATGCCGACCGACGTGTTCGACGTCGGGTTCGGGCCGGCGGGGTTGTTGTCGCCCTCCCGCTCGGACCAGGTCACGTTGTCGAAGATGTTGCCGCTGACCTGCCAGTAGCCGGCCGCGTCGGTGTAGAAGGTGCCGAGGACGTCCTTGGAGTCCTCGAAGTAGTTGTTGTCCACCTTCGCGCGGGCCCCGGCACGGGAGTTGATGCCGGACTCGTTCAGGTTCCTGTAGTGGTTGTTGTAGATGTGCGAGATGCCGCCGCGCAGCAGGGGCGTGCGCGAGTCGATGTTCTCGTACAGGTTGTGGTGGAACGTGACGTAGCCGTTCGAGGTGTCGCTCTCGCTGGAGCCGATGAGGCCGCCGCGGCCGGAGTTGCGCAGGGTGCTGTAGGACAGCGTCACGTACTGGGTGTTGTCCTTCATGTCGAAGAGGCCGTCGTAGCCCTCCGACTCACCGCCGGACGCCTCCAGGGTGGTGTGGTCGACCCAGACGTTGCGGACACCGCTTTCCATGCCGATGGCGTCTCCGCCGTTCGACGTGGGCGAGCCCGACTTCTTGACGTTCCGGATCGTCACGTTCTGGATGATGATGTTCTTGGACTCCCGGATGTGGATGCCCAGTTGGTCGAAGACGGCGCCGTTGCCGACACCGACGATCGTGACGTTGCTGATCTGCTTGAGCTCGATGACACCGGCGGCGGTGCTGCAGCTGCTGCCGGACACCTTGGCGGTGTTGCCGTGGTTGATGGTGCCCTCGACCTGGATGACGATCGGGGTGGAGCTGCTGGCCCGGCCGCACAGGGCCTGGTGGATCGCGGTGCCGGTGGTGGCGCGGACCGTCTGGCCGCCCGCGCCGCCGGTGGTCCCGCCGTTCTGGGTGGCGTAGCCGGTGACGCCGCCGGTGGCGGCGGACGCCGTGGAGGTGGACAGGGCCATACCGGTCGCTGCCGCGAGGGCTCCCGTGGCCAGTAACGCGGAGAGTCGCACTGCGACTGTTCGTCTCATTCTCGTCTCGCCTTTCGCTCTCGGGTGCCGGGCGTTCCACACCGAGCCGCTTTATGTCATGGGCATGTCAGTGCTACCGATGAGGGGAGGCGGGGTGAGCCGACCCATCGGCGAGAAAGCGCTTTCTTCGTATCCGTCGCGACAGTAGGGCCACATCCGAGGGGCTGGCAAGGCTCCGCGCAGTTACGGAAGAAACACTTCCGTTTCTTCCGGGCAGGCGCTCCCCCTCTAGGTCACAACCTGTCCTATATCGCTCCTAGCGTGGTCCTCGACCGCGGAACAGGAACGACGGAAGGCGGAGACCATGACCGTGAACGAGCCGACCACCAGCGCCCCCACCGAGGCCCCGGCGGTGACCGGTGAGCGCGCCGACCTGCTGGAGACGCTCGCCAAGCACCGGCACTTCCTGCGCTTCACCACCCGTGACCTGACCGACGAGCAGGCCGGGCTGCGGACCACCGCCGGCGAGCTCTGCCTGGGCGGCCTGATCAAGCACGTCACCTCGGTCGAGCGGGGCTGGGTGGACTTCATCCTGAACGGCCCCTCGGCGATGGGGGACTTCACGGCCATGACCGAGGAGGACTGGGCCCGGCGGGCCGACGAGTTCCGGATGCTGCCCGGTGAGACGCTGACCGGTGTGCTGGCCGACTACGCCGACGTGGCCACCCGGACCGACGACCTGGTCGCGGCCCTGCCCGACCTCGACGCCGCATGGTCCCTGCCGAAGGCCCCGTGGTTCGAGTCCGACACCCGGTGGACGGCCCGCAGGACGCTGCTGCACATCATCGCCGAGACCGCTCAGCACGCCGGCCACGCCGACATCATCCGCGAGTCCCTGGACGGCGCCAAGAGCATGGGCTGACGCGGCGCCGCCGCCCCCGTCGCGTCACTTCCGCCGAGCCGGGGGCGGGGCCGGAGGCGGCGGTGAAAGCCCACGGGGCCGAGGCCCACGGCCACCGGCCCCGTGCGCCCGTCAGCCGGACACCGGGCCGGACACCGCTCCGGCCCGCGGCTACAGCACCGGCAGGTTCTTCCGCAGCTCGAAGGCCGTGACCTCGGAGCGGTACTCCTCCCACTCCTGCCGCTTGTTGCGCAGGAAGAAGTCGAAGACGTGCTCCCCGAGGGTCTCGGCGACCAGGTCGCTGCGCTCCATCAGGGTCAGGGCCTCGCCCAGGTTCTGCGGCAGCGGTTCGATGCCCAGCGCGCGGCGTTCCGCGTCGGACAGGGCCCACACGTCGTCCTCGGCGCCCGGCGGGAGCTCGTAGCCCTCCTCGATGCCCTTCAGGCCGGCGGCCAGCAGGACGGCGTAGGTCAGGTACGGGTTGGCGCCGGAGTCGATGGAGCGGACCTCCACGCGCGCCGAGCCGGTCTTGCCGGGCTTGTACATGGGCACGCGGACCAGCGCCGAGCGGTTGTTGTGGCCCCAGCAGATGTACGACGGGGCCTCGCCGCCGGCGCCGGCCGTGCGCTCCGTGCCGCCCCAGATGCGCTTGTAGGAGTTGACCCACTGGTTGGTGACCGCCGAGAGCTCCGCGGCGTGCCGCAGCAGGCCCGCGATGAAGGAGCGGCCCACCTTGGAGAGCTGGAACTCCGAGCCCGACTCGTAGAACGCGTTGCGGTCGCCCTCGAAGAGGGAGAGGTGGGTGTGCATGCCGGAGCCGGGGTGCTCGGAGAAGGGCTTCGGCATGAAGGTCGCCTGGACGCCCTGTTCGAGGGCCACCTGCTTCATGACCAGGCGGAACGTCATGATGTTGTCCGCCGTGGAGAGCGCGTCCGCGTACCGCAGGTCGATCTCCTGCTGGCCGGGGGCGCCCTCGTGGTGGGAGAACTCCACCGAGATGCCCATCGACTCCAGCATGGTGATCGCCTGGCGGCGGAAGTCCATGCCGACGTTCTGCGGGGTGTGGTCGAAGTAGCCGGAGTTGTCCGCGGGGGTCGGGCGGCTGCCGTCCAGCGGCTTGTCCTTCAGCAGGAAGAACTCGATCTCCGGGTGGGTGTAGAAGGTGAAGCCCAGGTCGGAGGTGCGGGCGAGGGCGCGCTTGAGGACGTAGCGCGGGTCGGCGAAGGACGGGGAGCCGTCCGGCATGAGGATGTCGCAGAACATGCGGGCCGTGCCGGGGGCCTCGGCGCGCCAGGGGAGGATCTGGAACGTCGACGGGTCCGGCTTGGCGATCATGTCGGACTCGTACACCCGGGCGAAGCCCTCGATGGCGGAGCCGTCGAAGCCGATCCCCTCGTCGAACGCCTGCTCCAGCTCGGCGGGGGCGACGGCCACGGACTTGAGGAAGCCCAGCACGTCGGTGAACCACAGGCGCACGAACCGGATGTCGCGCTCCTCCAACGTCCGGAGCACGAACTCCTGTTGCTTGTCCATCTTCCGCTTCCCCATCCTTGCCGGTCAGGCCGCCTGTCCGCTCCCACGCCCCGGGAGGCGGTCGGGCATCGAGAGCATCCCACCACACCAGCGTTTCATACGCGTTGCCGACCTTGATCGATCGGTCGGCCGCGGCTTGAACGCCTCGCACACGCCAGGTGTACCGCTCCGGAACCCATCTTGCCCGTTCGGGCCGACATCCGTAACGGGCGGCTCGTCGCCGGCGGCTCACGGCCTCGGGGAGATGCCCAGCAGGAGGGGGCCCGTGGGGGCCGCGACGATGTCCGCCACCGTGACCGGGTCCAGCGAGGCGAAGAACGCCTCCTGGGCCCCGCGCAGGGCGCCGCGCAGCCGGCAGGCCGGGCTCAGCGGGCAGGGGGACACGGTGGGGGTGCCCTCGCAGTCGACGACGTCCCCCTCGCCCTCGAAGGCCCGGACCACCGCACCCACGGAAGCGGTACGGCCCTCCTCCGTGAGGCCCAGACCGCCGCCCCGGCCGCGGCGGGCCGTGAGCAGGCCCATGTGCCGGAGCTCGGCGACGACCTTCGCGGCATGGGTGTACGGCACGTCCATGGCCGCCGAGACGTCGCGTGTCGTCGGGTTGGAGTCGCCGGCCACGGCGAGGCGCATGAGGACGCGGAGGGCCAGGTCGGTGGAGCGGAGGAGCCGCATAGCACGCAGCGTAAGTAATACGCATTCGGGGTTCAAATTATTCGGTGTGGAGAATGCGTGCGCGTGGGTGCCGGGCCGGATTCCCGCACCCTCTACGGCTCGCCCCGCCTTCCCCATTACGATCAGCTGATCCGTTCGTCCCACTCTTCCTCTCCCGAAGGACACTCCCATGGGCTCCGCCAAGAAGAGCAGCGCGGCACGTTCGGCACGCATAGAGGAGATGCGGCGCGCCGAGAAGGCCCGCGAGCGCCGCAACCGGCTCCTCACCATCGCCGCCAGTGTGGTGGTCGTCGCCGGGCTCGTCGCCGGCAGTGTGGTGCTCGTCCAGTCGCAGTCGGACGACGACGGCGGCAGCGCGGCCTCCGACTCGAAGAACTCGGGCAAGTTCGTCACGGGCGACGACGGCGTGCGCAAGTGGGAGGGCGAACTGGGGCGCAACCACGTGACCAAGGCGGTGGACTACTCCGTCTCACCCCCGGTCGGCGGTGACCACAACCCGGTGTGGATGAACTGCAACGGGGACGTCTACACCGACGAGATCAGCAACACCAACGCCGTGCACTCGCTGGAGCACGGCGCCGTGTGGGTGACGTACAACGCCTCGGCCGACAAGGCGGACGTCGACGCGCTCGCGGCGAAGGTGAAGAAGACGCCGTACACGCTGATGAGTCCGGTGGACGGGCAGAAGGACCCGATCATGCTGTCCGCCTGGGGGCACCAGCGCACGGTGACCGGTGCGGACGATCCGGCCCTGGACGCGTTCTTCGAGAAGTTCGTCCAGGGGGAGCAGACGCCCGAGCCGGGGGCCGCCTGCACCAACGGGCTGTCCGAGTGAGGCAGGCGGGGCTGATCGCGGGGGCCGCGGCCACGGCGCTGGTCGCGGCCGGGGCGATCACGTACGCGGTGGCCGGGGACGAGGGGTCCTCGGGCGCGGTCCCGTCCGCCGAGTCCGCGGACGCCGGGTTCGCCCGGGACATGGCCGTGCATCATCAGCAGGCCGTCGAGATGTCCTACGTCGTGCGGGACCGCACGGACGACGAGGAGGTCCGGCGGCTCGCCTACGACATCGCCCAGACGCAGGCCAACCAGCGGGGCATGCTGCTGGGCTGGCTCGACCTGTGGGAGCTGCCCAAGGTGTCCTCAAACCCGCCCATGACCTGGATGGGCATGGGGAACACGGCCTCCGGCAAGGACGGGGCGCTGATGCCGGGGATGGCCACCAACACCGAGATGAAGCGGCTGGGGTCGCTGAGCGGGGAGCGGGCGGAGGTCTTCTACCTGCGGCTCATGACGGACCACCACAAGGGCGGGGTCCACATGGCCCAGGCGTGCGTCCGCGCGTGCGGGGTGGGTGTCGAGAAGCGGCTCGCGCGGACCATGGTGGAGGGGCAGGAGTCGGAGATCGCGCTGATGGCGGGGATGCTGGAGGAGCGGGGGGCGGCGGCCCGGCCGTAGCGGACGGGGCTCCGGGACATCGCGTCGCTCTGACGATTACACTGGGCCCGTGCCTCAACTACGTCTCGCCCTGAATCAGATCGACTCGAGCGTCGGCGACCTCGCCGGCAACGCCGAAGCGATGATCCGCTGGACCCGGCACTCCGCCGAGCGGGGAGCGCACCTCGTGGCGTTCCCCGAGATGGCGCTGACCGGGTACCCCGTCGAGGACCTCGCCCTGCGGTCGTCCTTCGTGGAGGCCTCGCGGGCCGGCCTGCGATCCCTCGCCGCGCGGCTCGCCGAGGAGGGGTTCGGGGACCTTCCGGTGATCGTCGGGTACCTCGACCGCAGCGCCGCCGCCCAGCCGAAGTACGGGCAGCCGGCCGGTGCGCCGCAGAACGCGGGCGCCGTGCTGTACGGCGGTGAGGTGGTGCTGAGCTACGCCAAGCACCACCTGCCGAACTACGGCGTCTTCGACGAGTTCCGGTACTTCGTGCCCGGTGACACCATGCCGGTGGTGCGGGTGCGCGGTGTCGACGTCGCCCTCGCCATCTGCGAGGACCTGTGGCAGGACGGGGGGCGGGTGCCGGCGGCACGGTCGGCGAAGGCCGGGCTGCTGCTGTCGATCAACGCCTCGCCGTACGAGCGGGACAAGGACGACACCCGGCTGGAGCTGGTGCGCAAGCGGGCGCAGGAGGCCGGGTGCACGACCGCGTACCTCGCGATGACGGGCGGGCAGGACGAGCTGGTCTTCGACGGGGACTCGATCGTCGTGGACCGTGACGGCGGCGTCGTGACGCGTGCGCCGCAGTTCGCCGAGGCGTGTGTCGTGGTCGATCTCGAACTTCCGGCGGCGGAGGCGGACGCGCCGACGGGGGTCGTCGACGACGGGCTGCGGATCGATCGGGTCGTGTTGTCGGAGGCGCCCGTGCCCGCGTACGAGGCCTCGTCGTCCGGGGGGTATGCCGAGCGGCTCGACGACGACGAAGAGGTGTACTCCGCGCTGGTGGTCGGGTTGCGGGCGTACGTCGCGAAGAACGGGTTCCGGTCGGTGCTGATCGGGTTGTCCGGGGGGATCGACTCGGCGCTGGTCGCCGCGATCGCCTGTGACGCGGTGGGGGCGGAGAACGTGTACGGCGTGTCGATGCCGTCGAAGTACTCGTCCGAGCACTCGAAGGACGACGCGGCGGAGCTGGCGCGGCGGACCGGGCTGAACTACCGGACCGTCGCGATCGAGCCGATGTTCGACGCGTACATGGGGGCGCTGGGGCTGACGGGGCTGGCGGAGGAGAACCTGCAGTCGCGGCTGCGGGGGACGCTGTTGATGGCGATCTCCAACCAGGAGGGGCACATCGTGCTGGCGCCGGGGAACAAGTCGGAGCTGGCGGTGGGGTACTCGACGCTGTACGGGGACTCGGTCGGGGCGTACGGGCCGATCAAGGACGTGTACAAGACGTCGGTGTTCCGGCTGGCCCGGTGGCGCAACCGGGCGGCGGTGGAGCGGGGGCAGACGCCGCCGATCCCGGAGAACTCGATCGCGAAGCCGCCGAGCGCGGAGTTGCGGCCGGGGCAGGTGGACACGGACTCGCTGCCGGACTATCCGGTGCTGGACGCGATCCTGGCGCTGTACGTGGACCGGGACCGGGGGGCGGACGAGATCGTCGCGGCCGGGTTCGACGCGGAGCTGGTGACGAAGACGCTGCGGATGGTGGACCGGGCGGAGTACAAGCGGCGGCAGTATCCGCCGGGCACGAAGATCTCCCCGAAGGGTTTCGGCAAGGACCGCCGGCTGCCGATCACGAACGGCTGGCGCGAAGGGATGCGCGTCTGACGCGCGTCCGGTGCCTGTCCGGTGCCTGCGGCGTCGCGGGTGGGATGCCTGCGGCGCCGGCACGGCTTCGGTGGGGCGCGCGCGGCGCCTGCGTCCGGTGGGTGGATCAGGGCCGCGGGCGGCTGCCTGCCGCCGCTGCCGCGGGCAGTCGTGCCTCCCCCCATGCCTTGAAGGCCTGGGAGGTACCCCAGGGCGGTACGGGTGGGCGGTGGGGGTACCTCCCGCCCATGGGGGTCCTCGCGCGAGCGGAGCCGGGAGTGGGGAGGCACCCCGCCGCGCGCGGGTCCGGTATTCCGTCGAGTGACGGGGGGATGAAGGAAGGACGGCTGACCTGCGGTTTTCAGTCGCCCTGTGGGGTGACCCTCACACGGGCCGCAATGGGGAGGTGGTCGCTCGCCGTGGCCGGGAGGGTCCAGGAGCTCTCCGGTTCGGCGCCCTTGACCAGGATCTGGTCGATCCGCGCCATCGGGAACGACGCCGGCCAGCTGAAGCCGAAGCCGCTGCCCACGGCGCCCTGCGTGGAGCGCATCTGCGAGGTGACGGCGTTCAGGGCGCGGTCGTTCATCGTGCCGTTCAGGTCGCCGAGCAGGACGATGTTCGGCAGTGGTTCGTCGGCGATGGCCTCACCCAGGGCGTCCGCGCTCTTGTCCCGCTGACGGGCCGTGAAGCCGGCCTCCAGCTTCACCCGGACCGAGGGGAGGTGGGCGACGTAGACGGCGACCTGGCCGGCGGGCGCGGCCACCGTGGCGCGCATCGCGCGCTTCCAGCCGAGGCGGATGTCGACCGCCTTCACGTCGCTCAGGGGGTACTTGCTCCACAGGCCGACGGTGCCGACCACCTCGTGGTACTCGTACGTCGACGCCAGCGCCCGCTCGTACGTCGGGACCTTCGACGCCTTCAGCTCCTCGAGGGCCAGCACGTCCGCACCCGCGGCGGCCACGTCGCGGGCGGTGGCGGACGGGTCCGGGTTGTCGGCGTTGACGTTGTGCGTGGCCACCGTGAGGTCGCCGCCCGTGGTGGTCTTGTCGGTGAGCAGGCCGCCGAAGAGGTTGAGCCAGACGGCCGCCGGCAGGATCGTCGCGATCAGTGCCGTCGCCGACTTGCGGATCAGGCCGAGGACGAGCAGCACGGGGATCAGCAGCCCCAGCCAGGGCAGGAAGGTGTCCACCAGGCTGCCCAGGCTGCCGATCGCGTTCGGGATATGGAGGTGGGCCTGCATGACCAGGGCCGTCAGGACCGAGCAGGCGGCCAGGACGAGGCCGCGGCGCCAGATGCGGCGGTCGCCGCGCCAGCCTCTGGTGAGGCGCTCGCGCAGGCGCCGGAGCCGGGTCGGCTGCGGCCCGGACCCCGAACCGCCGTTGTCCGTCTCCGTCACGTACGCCTGCTGCGCCATACCGTCGCCTCACAACCTGCCGTGCGCACCGTCACCCTGTGTCCGTATGACCCTAGGGGATGATCGGTTCCGTTCCTGCCGCCCCGCGACGGCCGTACGGGGGCGAGGACGCGCGGGAGCGCTCGGGGAGTTCCGGGCGGGGGTGGCGAAAGCGCCCTCTGTGACGAAACGCGCATATCGCGGCTAGCTCCTGACGGGGCGTAGCCCCTGGAGGAGGGTGTCGACCACCCGCTCGGCGAGGTCGTCCGGGAGGTCGGCGTCGGGGCGCATGACGGTGCGGACGAGGACGGGGCCCACGACGATGTCGTTGAGGAGTTCCATGTCGACGTCGGCGCGCAGTTCGCCGGTCTCCCGGCCCCGGCGCAGCACTTCCAGGCCGAGTCTGCGGCGCGGCACGATGACGGTGTCGTGGTAGGCGGCCCAGAGGTTCGGGCTGCTCTTCATCTGGGCGTGCACGTGGTGCAGGATCGCCGAGGTGCGGCCCGCCAGGCCCCGTCGGCGCAGGGACTCCAGCAGGACCACGAGGTCGTCACGCATGGAGGTGCCGGGGAGTTCGGGGTCCGGGGGCTCGGCGGCGCGCATGACGTCGACGAAGAGCCGCTCCTTGCCGCTCCAGCGGCGGTAGATGGTGGCCTTGCCGACGCCGGCCGTGCGGGCGATGCGCTCGATGGAGAGCTCGGCGAGGGGCACGCCGTCCTCCAGGAGCCTCATCACTCCCTCGATGACGGCGCGTTCGACCGCCTCGCTGCGGGGACGGCCCCGTGCGGGTCCGTCCTGCCGGGGGTCGGTGTCGGCCGGGCTCACGTCGTCGGGTCCTTTCGGTGGGCTGGGACGATTCTCCCCGGTGGGCGGTGGGAACGGTCCACCGCCCAGGGGTCCTCAGTCCGCCGCCGGGACCAGTTCCCGCTTCTCCCCGTCCCCTTCAAAGGTCGGCCTGCGGCCGGGCAGGAACACCACGGCGACGATCGCGCACAGCACCGTGATGCCCGCTCCCCACAGTGCCGTGATGTGCATCGCGTGCAGGAACGCGTCGTCGGCGGCGCCGGCCAGGGCCTCGCCGCGCGCGCCCAGCCGGTCCGCCACGGCCAGGGTGGCCTCGATGGACTCACCGGCGGCGTGCCGTGCGCCGGGCGGCAGCAGGCCGAGCTCGTCCTCGATGCCGTCGCGGTAGGCGGTGGACAGCACCGAGCCGAGTACGGCGATGCCGAGGGCGCCGCCGACCTGGCGGAAGGTGTTGCTCAGGGCGGAGGCGGAACCGGCCTTCTCGCGGGGCAGGGCCTGCATGACGACGACGCTGACCGGCGTCATGACGTGCGCCATGCCGGCGCCCATGAGGAAGAAGACGACCTCCAGCACCCAGATCGGTGTGTCCCCGTCCAGGACGGCGAACGCGGCCAGCGTTCCCGCGAGCACCACCAGGCCGGCGGTCGTGGTGACCCTGTCGCCGAAGCGGTCCACCATGAGACGGGCCCGGGGCGCGAAGATCATCTGCGTGGCGGCCAGCGGCAGCATCAGCAGGCCCGTCTCCAGCGGCGAGTAGCCGCGCACGCTCTGGGTGTAGAACACCGCGAAGAACGTCACGCCCATCAGCGCGAAGAAGACCAGCGCGATCGCGGCGATCGCGGCGGAGAACACCTTGTTCCTGAAGTAGGTGACGTCGATGGACGGGTGGTCGCTGCGCTTCTCGACCGCCACGAACGCGGCGAGCACGGCGAGACCGGCGCCGACGGTCGACACCACCGTGACGTCGGTGAAGTCGGCGAGCCGGCCGCCCTTGATGATGCCGTGAACCAACAGGACCAGGCCGCTCACGGACAGGACGACGCCGAGGGGGTCGATCCGGCCCGGGTCCGGATCGCGGGAGTCGGGGACCAGCCACAGCATCAGGGCGACGGCGAGGACCACGATGGGCACGTTGACGAGGAAGACCGAGCCCCACCAGAAGTGGTCCAGGAGGACGCCTCCGGTGATCGGGCCGATGGCGATGGCCAGGCCCACGCCGCCCGTCCAGATCCCGATGGCCTTGGGCTGTTCGGCGCGTTCGAAGACGTTCATCAGGACCGCCAGGGTGGCCGGCATGACGAACGCCGCGCCCAGCCCCATCACCGCGCGGAAGCCGATCAGCTCGGCCGGTGAGCCGGAGAACGCGGCGAGCGCGGACCCGATGCCGAACGCGACGAGACCGCCGACCAGCACCTTCTTGCGGCCGAGCCGGTCCCCCAGCAGCCCCGCGCTGAAGAGCAGGCCGGCGAAGACGAGCGTGTAGGAGTTGATCGCCCACTCCAGCTCGCTCTGGGTGGCGCCCAGGCCGGTGGGGGCGGGGGTGGAGATCGTCTTGATGGCGACGTTCAGGATCGAGTTGTCGAGTACGACGATCAGCAGGCTCAGCATCAGCACGCCGAGGATCACCCAACGGCGCCGGTGCACGGCTTCCGGGACCCGGCGGGCGGGGGCGGCAGGAGAAGTCATGCGGCCAAGGCTAGGACAATTACGATACGAGACCGTTCCGTATCGAGGGAGTTTTGCCCGGAACTTTCCGAAATGTTGCACGTGTGCATGTGGGCGGTGCCGGGGGCGGTGGGGCGGAACCCACAGGGGGCCTCTGGCCCTCCTCGGGGCGAGGTGCCACCATGGACATGGTCCGGGGACGCCGTCAGGGCGCCTCGAGATGACGTGTTGGGAGACGGTTCAATGACGCAGCTTTCGGCTGCCCAGACCGGGACGACGTCCGGTTCCTCCGCCGGTGGCACCACGCTGTACGGGGGCAAGGGCACGCGCCGTATCACTGTCCGCGACATCGCAGCCGCCAAGGAGCGCGGCGAGAAGTGGCCCATGCTCACCGCGTACGACGCGATGACCGCGTCCGTGTTCGACGAGGCCGGTATCCCGGTGATGCTCGTCGGCGACTCCGCGGGCAACTGCCACCTCGGGTACGAGACCACCGTGCCCGTCACCCTCGACGAGATGACCATGCTGTCCGCCGCGGTCGTCCGGGGCACCTCGCGCGCCCTGATCGTGGGCGACCTGCCCTTCGGCTCCTACCAGGAGGGTCCGGTGCAGGCGCTGCGCTCGGCGACCCGGCTGGTGAAGGAGGCCGGTGTCGGCGCGGTGAAGCTGGAGGGCGGCGAGCGGTCGCACCGGCAGATCGAGCTGCTGGTGGAGTCCGGGATCCCGGTGATGGCCCACATCGGGCTGACGCCGCAGTCGGTGAACGCGATGGGCTACCGGGTGCAGGGCCGGGGCGAGGAGGCGGCCCAGCAGCTGCTGCGGGACGCCAAGGCCGTGCAGGACGCGGGGGCGTTCGCGGTGGTGCTGGAGCTGGTGCCGGCGGAGCTGGCGGCCGAGGTGACGCGGGTGCTGCACATCCCGACCGTCGGGATCGGGGCCGGGCCGGACACGGACGCGCAGGTGTTGGTGTGGACCGACATGCTGGGGCTGACCGGGGGGCGGGTGCCGAAGTTCGTGAAGCGGTACGCCGATCTGCGTGAGGTCATGAGCGGGGCGGCGAAGGCGTTCGCCGAGGACGTGGTCGGCGGGACCTTCCCGCAGGAGGAGCACTCCGTGCACTGAGCCACTGCGGCACCACCTGCCGGCCCCGCCGATCTTCCCCCGTCGGCGGGGCCGGCGCATGTCCGGGCTGGGCGCCGGACCGCGCGGCCCGGCGCTCGCGGGGCGCCTCCCGGGCCGTTCGGGCACGGGCGGAGGCACGGCTGCCCGCGGGGGCGATGGGCTGTCGGTGGGATGTCGGGGGTTTGTCGGTGGGGGGCGGCAGAGTCGGAGACATGAAGCGAAACGACGATGACCTGGGGGGCGCGAGGAGCGCCGTCACCGTACGGGGGCTGGTCAAGCACTACGGGGAGACCAAGGCGCTGGACGGGGTCGACCTGGATGTGCGGGAGGGCACCGTGATGGGGGTGCTCGGGCCGAACGGGGCCGGGAAGACCACGCTGGTACGGATCCTGTCCACCCTGCTCACGCCGACCGCCGGACACGCCACCGTCGCCGGGTACGACGTGGTCCGCCAGCCGAGGCAGCTGCGCCGGGTGATCGGGCTGACCGGCCAGTACGCCTCCGTGGACGAGAAACTGGCGGGCTGGGAGAACCTGTACCTGATCGGGCGGCTCCTCGACCTGCCCCGTAAGGCGGCCCGGGCCCGCGCCGACGAGCTGCTGGAGCGGTTCTCGCTCACCGAGGCGGCCAGGCGCCCGGTGGCCACCTACTCGGGCGGCATGCGGCGGCGCCTCGACCTGGCCGCCTCGATGATCGGCCGGCCGGCCGTGCTGTACCTGGACGAACCGACCACGGGCCTTGACCCCCGTACCCGCAACGAGGTGTGGGACGAGGTCAAGCGGCTGGTCGGCGACGGGGTGACGGTGCTGCTGACCACCCAGTACATGGAGGAGGCCGAGCAGCTCGCCTCCGAGCTGACCGTCGTGGACCGGGGCAAGGTCATCGCGAGCGGCGGCATCGAGGAGCTGAAGGCCAAGGTCGGCGGCCGCACGCTGCGGGTCCGCCCGGCCGACCCGCTCCAGTTGCGTCCGCTGGCGGACGCCCTCGACACGCTGGGCCTCACCGGACTCGCCACCACCACCGTGGACACCGAGCGGGGTGCCGTGCTCGTCCCGGTGCTCAGTGACGAGCAGCTGACCGCCGTGGTCGGCGCGGTCACCGCGCGCGGCATCACGCTCAGCTCCATCACCACCGAACTGCCCAGCCTGGACGAGGTGTTCCTGTCCCTCACCGGCCACCGCGCCAGCGCCCCGCAGGACGCCGCACCCGCCGAGACCCGCGAGGAGGTCGTCGCCGTATGAGCGCCACCGCCACTACCTCCACCACCGGCCTCCACGCCGACGCCCGCATCCCGCTGCGCGGACATCTGCGCCACACCGGGGCCCTGGTGCGCCGCAATCTGCTGTGGATACGGCAGGACCCGGAGTCGATGTTCGACGCCGTGCTGTTCCCGATCGTCTTCACCCTGCTGTTCGTGTACGTCTTCGGCGGCTCGATCGGGCAGTCGCTGGGCGGCGGGCAGGAGGCGTACGTGCAGTACATCGTGCCCGGACTGATGGCCATGATGGGCATGAACATGGCCCAGGGAGTGGGCACCGGCTTCAACCAGGACTTCAACACCGGGGTCATGGACCGCTTCCGGTCGCTGCCGATCGGGCGCGGCTCGGTACTGTTCGCGAAGATCTCGGTCGAGATGATGCGGATGCTGATCGCCACCGCGATCCTGATGGTCGTCGGTGTGCTCGTCGGCTTCGACATCACCAACTGGCCGGGGCTGTTCGCCGCCGTGGGACTGTCCGCGGTGTTCGGCTCGGCCCTGATGTGGGTCTTCCTCACCCTGGGTGTGGTGATGAAGAACGCGCAGTCGGTGCAGGCGATGGGCTTCCTGGTGCTGATGCCGCTGCAGTTCGGCTCGTCGATCTTCGCGCCGACCCAGTCGATGCCGGGCTGGCTGGAGTCCTTCACCCAGGTCAACCCGCTGTCCGCGCTGGCGGACGCCGCACGCGGGCTGATGGTGGGCGGCCCGGTCGCCCACGACCTGTGGCTGACGCTGGCCTGGTCGGCGGGGATCACGGCGGTGATGGCGCCGGTCGCGATCCACAAGTTCCGTACGAAGAGCTGATCACGCCGGTTCGAGCAGGGCGACGGCCTCCTCCGGGGGGAGGCCGCCGCCCTCGGCGTACGCGGTGCCGTACGCCATGTCGCCGAGTGCCGCCCGGGCGCGTGCCTCGGCGCGTTCGCGCACCGCGCGTTCCACGAGCGTGGCGTGGTGTCCTGGCGGCAGCCAGGAGTCGGCGGCGCCGAGGCAGCGGGCAGCGTCCCGGGCGTGCCGTCCGCCGTCGAGTCCGGCGAGGGCGGCGGCGCCGAGGGTGAGGTACGCGGCGCGCATATGGGGTGCCATGGCGGCGGACAGCGGATCGCCCGCCTGCCGGATCGCCTCACGGATGACGACCAGGCCCCGCTCGTCGTTGCCCTCGGCCACCTCCAGCCAGCCCTCGGCGCCGAGGATGAACGCGTCGAAGACCACGTAGTGCGCGATGCGGAACTCCTCGCGCAGGGCCCGCAGATGCTCCCGCGCCTCCGCCGTACGCCCGGTCGTGCAGAGCCAGCCGGTCAGGAAGAGCCGGGCGGCGGGCAGGGCCTCGGTGTGCCGGCCCCTGGTGTCGTCGATGACCTCGCGCAGCAGTCGCTCACCACGCTCCGGGTCACCCCCCTCCAGCAGCGCGCTGCCCAGCCGGGCGGTGAGTATGGCCGTGTGGGCGCGGGCTCCCAGGCGGTCTGCGTACTCGATCGCCGCCTCGAAGTCGGCGGCGGCGTCCTCGTACGCGCCGGCGCGTTCACGGGCCTCGCCGCGCGCGGAGAGGGCCTCGGCGATGCCCCAGGTGTCGCCCAGCCGGCGGTGGATCTCCAGGGCCTCGTCGGCGGCACGGCGGGCGTCACCGGCCCAGTCACTGCGGTTGGCCAGGAAGTTGGCGCGCAGCTGGAGGTTGGCGGCCAGCTCCCATTCGAACCCGGGGTTCTCCCGGCAGGTACGGATCGCCGCGTCGACCACGTGGCGCAGCCGTTCCATGTCACCGGTCAGCATCACGGCGAACACCCAGAGCAGGCCGGGCGGCCGGCAGACCTGCGGCATGCCCGGCTCGTACGTCGCGCCGACGAGGCGCAGCTTGTGCTGTGCCTGCGGGGTCTGCCAGTCGTCCAGTTCGGTGTCCATGTGGGCCAGATGGGTCAGGTGCACCCCGCGCCGGGCCTCGGCGAGGAACTCGCCGGTCATGGGCGGCGGGGCGTCGGTGCAGCGCTGCCACAGCGGGGTGGCGGGCCGCACCGGTTCGGTGAACGGGTCGGGGGCGAGGGCCATGACCTCGGTGCACCAGTTGCGGGCCTCGATGCGCAGATCGCGCATCTGCCAGTACCAGGTCAGCGACAGGGTGATGCAGAGTGCCTCCTGCTCGTCGCGCAGGGCGAGGGCGTGGCGCAGGGCCGTGCGCACGTTCTCGTACTCCCGCTCCAGCAGTGCGACGGCGGCCTGCTGGCGCGGGCCGCGCAGCATCGGCTCGGTGGTGCGGGCGAGTTCACGGTAGTACGTCAGGTGCGCCCGCTCGGCCTCCGGACGCCGGCCGGACCCGTCGAGGCGTTCACCGGCGTACTCGGCGACGGTCTCCAGGAGCCGGTAGCGCATCTCGCCGTCGCCCGAGGGGGCGGCCACCACCAGGGACTTGTCGACGAGGGAGCCGAGCGCGTCGAGGGCGGCCGGTCCGCACACGGCCTCGGCGGCGGCGAGGCCGCAGCCGCCCGCGAAGACCGACAGCCGGCCCAGTACGTCGCGTTCGTCCTCGTCGAGCAGGTCCCAGGACCAGTCGACGACGGCCCGCAGGGTCTGCTGCCTGGGCAGGACGGTGCGGCTGCCGGAGGTGAGCAGCCGGAAGCGGTCGTCGAGCCGGTCGGCGATCTGGCGCGGGGTGAGCATCCGCAGCCGGGCGGCGGCGAGTTCGATGGCCAGCGGCAGTCCGTCGAGGCGTCGGCAGATCTCCGCGCAGGCCGCCGCGGTGCCGTCGTCGGCGTCGGTGCGGAAGCCGGGGCGGGCGGCGGCGCCGCGGTCGGCGAGCAGGCGCAGGGCGACCGGCTCGGGCAGCGGCTCCACCGGGCGCAGTAACTCGCCTCGTATGCCGAGGGGTTCGCGACTGGTGGCGAGGACGGTGAGGCCGGGGCAGCGTTCCAGCAGCGCCTGAACGAGGTGGGCGGCGGCCTCGACGACGTGCTCGCAGTTGTCCAGGATCAGCAGCATGCGACGCGGGCCGCAGTGTTCGGCGAGACGCTCCACGGGGTCGTCGTGCCGGTCGGTGACGGCCCGCATGCTCTCGGCGCCGGCGCCGTACAGCACGGTCTCGCGGGCGCCGACGGCGGTGAGGACGGCCTCGGGGACGGCGTCGGGGTCGTCGACCGGGGCGAGTTCGGCGATCCACACGCCGTCGGGGAGGGTCTGCCGTACGGTCTCGGCGGCCTCCTGCGACAGCCGGGTCTTGCCGGCCCCGCCCGGCCCGAGCAGGGTCACCAGGCGGGCGGCGGCGAGGTCGGCGCGGATGGTCTCGATGTCGGTCTCCCGGCCGACGAACGAGGTCAGCCGGGCCCGCAGGTTGCCGAGCGGCGCACCGACCCGGGTCCGGGGCGCGGGCTCCGGCCCGGGTTTCAGCAACTCGGCGTGCAACGCACGCAGTTCGGCGCCGGGGTCGGAGCCGAGGCGGTCCGCGAGCAGGCGTCGTACGTCCTCGAAGGCGGCCAGGGCCTCGGCGGTGCGGCCCGTGTCGCGCAGGGCCCGCAGCCGGAGCGCCTGGAGGGGTTCGTCGAGGGGGTGGCCGTCGCACAGCGCGGTCAGCTCGGGCAGGGACTGCTCGGCGTCGCCGAGGGCGAGGGCGGCGGTGTGCCGGGCGCGCAGCACGTCCAGGTGCCGGGTCCGCAGGCGGGCCGCCTCCGCGGTGCGGTCGGGCAGGCCGGTGAGGGCGGGGCCGCGCCACAGGGCGAGGGCGTCGTCGAGGACGACGGCCGCCTTCGCGGCGTCCCCGTCGGCCAGGGCGCGCAGGCCGTCGCCGGCCAGCCGCTCGAAACGGTGCAGGTCGATGTCGTCGGGCGCGGCGGTCAGCCGGTAACCGCCGTCGGCGGAGGCGATCTCGTCCGCGCCGAGCGTCCGGCGCAGCCGCCCCACCAGTGCCTGAAGGGCCCCGGTCGCGTCGGCCGGCGGATCACCGTCCCAGACCTCGTCGACCAGCAGGCCGACGGGCACGGTGCGTCCGGGCCGCAGGGCGAGCACGGTCAGCAGGGCGCGCAGCCGCGCCCCGCCGACCGGGACGACGGTGCCGTCGGGACGGAGTGCCTGGGTGGTGCCGAGGATGCGATAGCGCACGGGGTCCATTCTCTCCGGTGACGGCCGGGACGGTCACAGGGGCCGGGAGGAGGGCGTTGTCGTCCCCCACCCTGCGTGGAACCGGGCGGGCGCGCGAGACGTTTTCACCGTGCGCCCGGTACCGTCGGGCGGTCCCCGTGTGTGCCCGACCGTCCGAGGAGCCCCATGACCACCGCCGCCACCCGTCACAGCGACCGGAGGATCAGTCCGGTCTTCCTGGGCATCCTGGCCGTGACGGCGGTCACCGGGTGGGCCACCTGGACCGGGTTCGCGGAGCAGCCCGGGGTCGCCGTGTTCCTGTTCGTGACGGCCGCCTGGATCGTCTCCCTGTGCCTGCACGAGTACGCGCACGCGCGCACCGCCCTGCACAGCGGCGACATATCGGTCGGCGCGAAGGGCTATCTCACGCTGAACCCGATGAAGTACACGCACGCCCTGCTGAGCATCGTGCTCCCGGTGGTCTTCGTGATCATGGGCGGGATCGGCCTGCCGGGCGGTGCCGTGTTCATCGAGCGCGGGCGGATCCGGGGGCGGTGGCGGCACAGCCTGATCTCGGCGGCCGGCCCGCTGACGAACGTGCTGTTCGCGATCGTGTGCACGGCGCCGTTCTGGCTGGGCGCGCTGGACGGCGTACCGGCCGGCTTCCGGTTCGCGCTGGCGTTCCTGGCGCTGCTCCAGGTGACGGCCGCGATCCTGAACTTCCTGCCGGTGCCGGGGCTCGACGGCTACGGCGTGATCGAGCCCTGGCTGTCGTACGACGTCCGGCGGCAGGTGGAGCCGTTCGCCCCGTTCGGTCTGCTGTTCGTGTTCGCGCTGCTGTGGGTGCCGTCGGTGAACGGCGCGTTCTTCGACGTGATCGACTCGCTGCTGGGGACGCTGGGGATCGACGAGCTCGACACGTACTGCGGCTACGACCTGTTCCGCTTCTGGCGGGAGACGAGCGGGTACTGCTCGGTCAGCCCGTGACCGGCTTGCCGTCCCGCGTGGCCGCCCGCCCGCGCCTGACGTAGTACCAGGTCATGTTGGACGACAGGCCCGCCAGCAGCACCCAGACGATGCCGATGAACACGCTGCCCCGGACGAAGGAGACGACGGCCGCGGCGACGGTGAGGAGGCACACGGCGAGGGCGTAGAGGGCGAGTCGCCGGGCCTGGGCGGGTGGGGGCGAGGGGGGCATGACTGCGGGCTCCTGTCGGGGGACACTGCTACGGCGTCCAGTGTCCCCCATCGCCTCATACGTCCGTGACGCGGAGCCCGGCGTGCGCCTTGTAGCGGCGGTTGACGGAGATCAGGTTGGCCACCAGCGACTCCACCTGGTGGGCGCCTCGCAACCGCCCGGCGAAGACGCCCCGCATGCCCGGGATGCGCCCGGCCAGCGCCTGCACGATCTCGACGTCGGCGCGGTCCTCGCCGAGCACCATCACATCGGTGTCGATCTCGTCGATCTCCGGGTCCTGGAGCAGGACGGCCGACAGGTGGTGGAAGGCGGCGGTGACCCGGGAGTCCGGGAGCAGCGCGGCGGCCTGCTGGGCGGCGCTGCCCTCCTCCGGTTTCAGCGCGTAGGCGCCCTGCTTGTCGAAGCCGAGCGGGTTGACGCAGTCCACGACGAGCTTGCCGGCCAGTTCCTCGCGCAGGGACTCCAGGGTCGTGCCGTGGCCGTCCCACGGCACGGCGACGATCACGAGGTCGCTGCGGCGGGCGGTCTCGGCGTTGTCGGCGCCCTCGACGCCGTACCCGAGTTCCTCGGCGGCGGCCCGCGCGCGCTCGGCGGCGCGGGAGCCGATGATCACCTTCTGGCCGGCCTTGGCGAGCCGGTAGGCGAGGCCCTTGCCCTGCGGTCCGGTGCCGCCGAGCACACCGACGACGAGCCCGGAGACGTCGGGCAGGTCCCAGGGGTCCTTGGCGGGGGCCTTCGCGGGCTGCTGTGCGCTGTCACTGGAGGTCATGACCCGACTCTACGTCCGGGGCGGCACCGCGCCCGGCGGGCGTGAGCTCCGTCACGTGTCCCGGGGCCGTGTCCCCGGTTCGGGCGAATCCGGGCCGGACACCGGGACGCGGCCGCGTGGTCGGGTGCAGGATGCGGCCGCATGGATGCGGTACGGGTCGCGCTGCTGCGGGAAGTGCTCGCCGGGACGGAATGGCTGGGCGTCACCCGGCACTTCGCGGGGACGCTGCGCGGGTCGGTGGTCTCGCACGGGGGCGGGCTGCTGCTCGTGGGCACACCGGAGTACGAGCCGTGGCATCTGGCGGCGCATCTGGCGGACGAGGCCGCCTGGTCGGGCACACCGGAGCTGGCCCCCACGCTCGTACGGCATGACGCGCGCCCCTCGGACCCCGCGCATCTGGCGGTGGGCCTGGGGCGCCTGGAGGCGGCACGGCGGGGTGAGACGCTGCTGGTGGTGGCGCCCGGGGAGACGGCCGGGGAGACGGCCGCCCCGCTCCTGGAGCGGGTGTGCGACGCCCGCCGGGCCGGGGCGACGGTGCTGTCCCTCGGTCCCGGTGAGGGCGAGCTCCCGGCGATGGCCCACGAGGTCCTGCCGGTGCCGGACGGCTCCGAGCTGGACCTGGACACCGTGCAGCACCTGGTCAGCGCGGCGGCCGGCGAGAACGTCCTGCCGGTCCGCCGCGGTCCGCGCCGTTTCCGGGACCGGCTGTCGCGGCTGGCCGACCTGCTGACGGCCCCGCCGCCCACGCGCTGGTAGCCGCCCCGGTGCGGTCAGCCCTCGTCCCGCTCGCCCGCGGGGGCGTCGTGCCACTTGGGGTCGTTCTCCCACCGGAGGTCGCGCTCGCGGGCCGTCTCCATGGCGTGCTCGGCCTCGGTGCGGCTCGCGTACGGGCCGAAGCGGTCCTTGGCCGGGCAGTCGGGGCCCTCCTCGACCTTCTTGTGCTGCAGGCAGTAGTACCACTCGCCCGGCTTTCCGACCGTCCGCTTCTTGAACAGGGGCATGACCGGCTCCTCTTTCCATCTCGTCTCCGTCTCGCCACGGAGATGGTCCCCCGTCGCCGCTGAATTAGACTCGCCGGCATGTCTGGCCAGTCGCTGCTCGTCCCTGGGGAACTGTCCCCCGCCCGTACCGTGCCCGGGAACATCCGTCGTCCCGAGTACGTCGGCAAGCCCGCCCCTGCTCCGTACACCGGTCCGGAGGTGCAGACGCCCGAGACGGTCGAGGCGATGCGGACCGCCGGCCGGATCGCCGCGCGGGCGATGGAGGAGGCCGCGAAACTGATCGCGCCCGGTGTGACGACGGACGAACTGGACCGGGTGGCGCACGAGTACATGTGCGACCACGGCGCCTACCCGTCGACGCTCGGCTACCGCGGCTTCCCCAAGTCGCTGTGCACGTCGGTCAACGAGGTGATCTGCCACGGCATCCCGGACACGACGGTGCTGCGCGACGGCGACATCGTCAACCTGGACGTGACGGCGTACATCGGCGGGGTGCACGGCGACAACAACGCCACGTACCTGGTCGGTGACGTGGACGAGGAGAGCCGCCTGCTGGTGGAGCGGACCCGGGAGTCCCTGGCCCGCGCGATCAAGGCGGTCAGGCCGGGCCGGCAGATCAACATCATCGGCCGGGTGATCGAGTCGTACGCGAAGCGGTTCGGCTACGGGGTGGTCCGTGACTTCACGGGCCACGGCATCAGCACGTCCTTCCACTCGGGCCTGATCGTCCCGCACTACGACAGTCCGCACGCGACGACGGTGATGCGGCCGGGGATGACGTTCACCATCGAGCCGATGCTGACGCTGGGGACCCACGAGTACGACATGTGGGACGACGGCTGGACGGTCGTGACGAAGGACCGCAGGCGTACGGCCCAGTTCGAGCACACGCTGGTGGTGACGGACACGGGCGCGGACATCCTGACGTTGCCGTAGCGCTCCCCCCATCCCCTTGGTTTTCCTGGCCCGCCCCTTCCGGAGGGGCGGGCTTTCGCATGTCGTGGCAGGGTGGGGAGTTACCGACAGCCTGTCGGCAAGCCATTGACTTAGGTAAGCCTAACCATAGAAGATCTGGATTCATGGACTCCTTCTCGACCCTCATCCGCACCGCCTCCCACGAGCAGCACATGGAGGCGGAGACGTCGACGTTCATGAGCGACCTGCTCGGCGGCCGGCTGGGCGTGGACGCGTACGCGCGCTACACCGAGCAGCTGTGGTTCGTGTACGAGGCCCTGGAGTCCGGCTCGCACGGGCTGACGTCGGACCCGGTGGCGGGCCCGTTCATCCGGCCGGAGCTGTTCCGCCTGCCCTCCCTGGAGCGCGACCTGGCCCACCTGCGCGGCCCCGGCTGGCGATCCACGCTGACCGCCCTCCCCGCCACCCGGACCTACGCGGCCCGTGTCGCCGAGTGCGCCCGCACCTGGCCGTCCGGCTACGTCGCCCACCACTACACCCGCTACCTGGGCGACCTCTCCGGCGGCCAGATCATCCGCGGCACGGCGGAGAAGACCTGGGGCTTCGAGCGGAAGGGCGACGGCGTCCGCTTCTACGTCTTCGAGGACATCGCCAACCCGGCGGCCTTCAAGCGGGGTTACCGCGAACTCCTGGACGCGGTCCCGGCGGACGACCTGGAGAAGCAGCGCGTCGTGGGCGAGTGCAAGCGGGCGTTCGCCCTGAACACGGACGTCTTCCGGGCGCTGGGCGAGGAGTTCCCGCTCTCGGCGTGACTCCCCGGGCCTTTCCCCACCCCACCTCATCACGGCAGCGCGGGGTGGGGGCACCCTCCGCTGAAAGCGTGAGCAGCGGACGGAGCGATGCCAGTCAGCCGCTCAGGTGAGCAGCACATGGACAGTCAGGGCTGCCATGCTCACGCTTTTCGAGTGGGCGGACAGCGGGGCCCACGCACCTGTCCGGGACGACGAGAACCCCGCCGGACCGGTGGTCCCCTTCGGGTGGGACGCCCGTCGGACGTGCGTCGCGCGGCGGCCGTCAGCGTTCCAGGTGGACCCGGCCGCCGATCTCCGTCCAGCCCTCCGGCTGGGGGGCGGTGAGGATCTGGGAGCCCGTGCCCTGGGTGATGTTCAGGGCACGGCCCAGCCGTTCCGTGAGCAGCAGGGCGGCGGCGCCCGTCGCCTCGTCCTCCTCGATGCCGTCGTCGCGGCCGGGGAAGGCGCGGGCGCGGACGCGGCCGGCCGACTCGTCCAGCCAGGCCCAGGCGTAGATCCACTCCCCCTTCGGCGGCACGGGCAGGTCGTCGACCTCGGCGGCGGTGGCGTACTGGCGCAGGGTGCGCGGCGGCACCCACTCCGCCCGTGCCTCGATCCAGCAGAACTCCCCGTCCTGCCGGGCGCCCACCACCCCGGCGGGGACGACCAGTTCGGGCACGTCGAGCAGCCAGCCCGCGCCGACGCAGGGGTGGCCGGCGAAGGGCAGACGCAGGGTGGGGGTGTAGATGTCGATCACCCCGCGCTCGGGATCGTCGACGAACACGGTCTCACTGAACCCGAGCTTCTCGGCGAACGCCTGCCGGTCCTCCCGCTCGGGCATCACCGAACCCTCGCGCACGACACCGAGTTCATTGCCGTACCCGCCGTGGGGGCCACAGAAGACGCGCAGGACGTCGTAGTCAGTCACGGGGGCATTCAAGCATCGTGCGGGCGGCGTGGCCGTCCCAGGTCACGGCGCCGCCCGGCGGGGGCCGGCCGGGGGGCGGGGCGTCGTCATGGGGCGGGGAGGCCGCCGTACCGGCGTTCCGTGGCAGCCCGCCGACGCTCGTCCGGCATGATCGGCGTCACCGGCTCCGGCGCTCGGGCGAAGGGAAGCCGTGCCGGAACCCGTGCGCCGGGTCATGACGGAAGTCGCCTCGACCGGTCACGGACCGGCGACGTCCCCGACCCGCTTGAGCACGGAGGTGATCCTGTCCCCCACGGCGTCGCGCCGCCTCGCACGCGCCGCCCGGTCCGCCGGCACCAGCCGCGCGGCGACCTGCACGGCGTGGGCGTCCGGGTCGCCGAAGGCGGTCCGCGGGTGCTCTCCCGTCTCCGCGCAGTGCGCCGTGACCTCCTTGACCGCCTGGAGCACGACTGCCCGGTCCACGCCCGGCTGCACGGCCAGCCGTACCTGGAAACGCGCCATCCACTTCTCGCGGTCCTTCTCCCCCGCCGCTTCCGTCGTCCGGTCCTTCTTCGTCACGTGCTCTCCTGGATGATCGGCAGTCGTCCGTCGTGCAGTGGGACGCCGGAGCGTCGGAGTCGGTTGCCCGGCGTGCTCCCCGGCCCGGAGTCCGAAGAGCACGTCGAAGTGCTTCGGGCACGCGCCGGCCGAAGGGCGGCCGGGCGTGATCCGTCCGCGTGCTCGTCCCGTTCCGCCGGCCGCTCCCGGGCCCGGCGAGGTGCTCGCCCTCGTCGGCCCCGACGGCGCGGGAGGGTCCACCCTGTCGGGCGCCCTCGCCGCCGGTCTCCCGTCCACCACCGGCATCGTACGGATCCACGGGCGCCCCGCGTCCGACTGGTCCGCGCCCGCTCTCACGCCGCGCCGGGCCGTCCTGCCCCCTCCGCTTCCAGGTCACGGTGTGGCCGCTGTACCCGGTCCCGAGGCCCGCGCCGTTCCTCGCCCCGGTAGGGTTCGCCTCCGGGAAGGGGAAGGTGAAGGAACCGGATGAGCAGGGATCTCGGCCTTCGAAGGCTCCGCGGGTACCGCAGGATCGACATGTGCGTGCTCGTGCTCGCCCTGTCGGTCACGGCGAGCGGCTGTGTGGTGGTGCACGGTGAGCGCGAGGTGCTCCCGGCCACCACCCGCGCCGAAGCCGCCAAGGCGCTCGAGGAGTTCACGGCCTCGTACAACAAGGCCGACAAGGCGTACGACAGTTCCCTGGACGCCGACCACACCACCGGTGCCCTCGCCGACATCGACGAGGCGCGGCTGAAGGCCGGGCGGGTCAACAGCCCGGAGGGCAACGCCTCGCACACGCCGCTGGAGCTGACGGACGCGAAGTTCACCATCCCGAAGAAGGCCGGCTGGCCGCGCTGGTTCCTCGCCGACGCGGCCGGCAACAAGGGCGGCGAGTCGCGCTGGTTGCTGGTGTTCACCCGTGACGGGCTGGACGAGACCTGGGAGGCGGCGTATCTGACACTCGTCGCCCCGGACGACATACCGGAGTTCAAGACCGACGAGGACGGCTGGGCCGAGGCCGTGCCCGCCAACTCGTCCGACGTGACCGTGCCACCGGGCGAACTGAGCAAGGGGTACACGTCGTTCCTCAAGGACGGCGAGGGCGTCTTCTCGGACGGCCCGCACACCAGCGGGTGGCGGACCCAGCGCGAGAGGAAGTCGTCGCGGCCGGGGCTGGCCACGCAGTACATCGACGAGCCGATGACGAACGGCGACTACGCGCCGCTGGCGCTGCGCACCGAGGACGGCGGGGCGCTGGTGTTCTTCACCACGCGCCACTTCGAGAAGCAGACCGCCGCGGCCGGGGCGTCGGTGCCGACGCCGAACAAGGACGTGCTGGCGCTGACGACCGGGGAGATACGGCAGTCGCTGACGATGGAGTTCGTCTCCAACGAGGTGGCGCTGGATCCGGCCGACGGTGAGGTGGAGGTCCTGGGGCGGATCCAGGGGCTGACGTCGGCGCAGGGCGAGTAGGTCTCTTCCGGGACCGGGCTCAGCGGCGCGGCGGCCAGGCCGTGCCCGCGTGGTCGGACTGTTCGCCGACGTGGCGGGCGCAGGAGTCGGTGAGGACCTCCAGCAGGCTCAGCGGGTCCGGGAGCGGATGCTCGGGGCCGCGTACCCAGTGCACCGACCGGTCGTCGCCGCCGGGGAGGCGGGCGGGCGGTACGAGGACGTAGGAGCCGCGGCAGTGCCAGCGCAGGCCGGGGTGTTCGTCCATGGTCTCCGGGTGGCAGTCCAGCTCGCACGGCCACCACTCGTCCTCGTCCTCGGGGGTGCCGCGGGTGAGGGTGAAGAACAGCATGCGGCCGTCGTCGCTCCCGGCGACGGGACCGACCTCGATGCCGGCGTCGAGGAGGCGGGTGAGCGCCTCGCGGCCGGCGTCCAGGGGGACGTCGAGGACGTCGTGCACCATGCCGGTGGCGGTGATGAAGTTGGCCTGCGGCTGGTGGCGGGCCCAGCGCTCGATCTGGGCGCGGTCGGTGGTGGACTGCGTCTGCCAGGCGAACGACACCGGGTGCCGGGCGGGGGTGGGACAGCCCACGCGGTCGCAGGAGCAGCCGTATCCGGCGGCGGGGTGGGCGGCGGGCGCGAGCGGCAGTCCCGCTTCGGCGGCGGCGAGCAGCAGGACCTCACGGCCGCCTTCGTCGGCGGCCTGCTTCGGACGGCGTCCGCGCAGCCACTGGGAGAGCCTGCCCTGCCGGCCGGTCCGGCCGTCGAACTCCGCGCTCATCTATCCCCTCGCCTCGCCGTCGTGCCACACAGCATGCCCCATGGTCCCACGATCGTGCGCGCCGGGGGGCCGGAGCGCACAATCGGCACAGGTGGGACGAGTTCGACCCGACGGGACGAGGGGTGACGAAGGGGACACGCGCGGCGAGGGCGCGTGCACCGGTTCGGACGCCGTCGGGCGGTCCGCGGTGATCTGCGGACCTACCGTGGTCGTCATGGTCACAAGTGTCGCGTTGACGGGTCTGGCGGCCGCGGCTTCCGTGGTCTCGCTGACGCTCACGGGCCATGGCGGCGGCCCGCTGGAGTGGGGGGCCGGGCCGCTGACGGTGGACTCGCTGCCGCGCGTCCCGTACGTCGCCCATCGGGGCGGGGCCCGCGAGGTGCCGGAGAACAGCATGTCGGGGCTGATGGCGGCGTACCGGCGCGGTACGGCGCAGGTGCTGGACTTCGACACGCGGGTGCTGCGGGACGGCACGCCGGTGGTCTTCCATGACGCGACCCTGAACCGCACGACCTTCCTGGGCGGCGAGGTGCGCGGTCTGGACGCCGGGGAGTGGCGGGGCGTACGGCTGCGTCCGCGCGACCGGCTGCCGGGGAGCTGGCGCTCGGAGCGGCCGCCGACGGTCGCCGAGGTGCTGGACCGGCTCGGCGGGCGGATCGTGTTGATGCTGGAGGCGAAGGACCCGCGCGGTGTGGAGCGGCTGGCCGCGCTGATCCGTGCCCGCGGGCTGACCCGCTCGGTGTTCGTGAACACCAACGATCCCGAGGTCGCCCGCCGCGTCCACCGCCTGGGTCTGCCGACCCAGCTCTGGCGCTCGGCCCGTCAGCTGCGCACCGACCGCCCCGAACGCTGGCGCTCCTACGTCGACCTGCTCGACGTCGACGTCAAGGCGCGGGACGCCGATCTGCGGCGCGCGGTGCGCTCCGGCATCCCCCGGGTGTGGGCCCACACGGTCGTCACCCCGGGCCAGCGCGACCGCGCCCTGGCGCTGGGCTGCAACGGCGTCATCACGGACGCGCCGGGGCGCCTTGCCCGGCATCCGGTGCGGGTGCCGGGGAGGGTGGGCGCGGCGTCGGGGCGGTGAGACCGCCGGCCGTCCGTGCCGGTCAGCGGGGTGCGAGGCCGTTGAGGGCGTAGTCGACGAGGGTGTCGGTGTAGTCGTAGGTGATCGGGCCCGTGTACTGGAGCCAGCGCTGGGCGAGGGGGGAGACGAAGAGTTCCAGGGCGATGCGCGGGTCGATGTCGGGGCGGACGTCCCCGGCGTCCCGGGCGGAGCGCAGGCGGTCGACGTACAGCTGGAGCTGGGGTTCCAGCAGCTTGGCGACGAGTCTGCGGCCGAGCTCCTCGTTGACGACGCCCTCGGCGGCCAGCGCACGGGAGGGGGCCTCGAAGGAGGGGTCCCGCAGTTCGTCGACCGTGGCGCGCAGGACGAGCCTGAGGTCGGCGGCGAGGTCGCCGGTGTCCGGGAAGGCGTACGGGACCTGGCCGGCCGCCGCTGCCGCCCGCTCGGCCATGTCGAGGAACGCCTCGAGGAGTACGTCCGCCTTCGACGGCCACCACCGGTAGATCGTCTGCTTGCCGACGCCGGCGCGGGAGGCGATGCCCTCGATGGTGGTCCTGGGGTAGCCGGCCTCGACGACCAGGGCGAGGGCGGCGTCGTAGATGGCCCGCCGGGAGCGCTCGCTGCGGCGGGTGGTGTCGGGGGCGGACTGGTGTGCGGCCATGCGGTGAATTTACCACTTGACAAGACGGCGCGTCTCGCCGGACAGTGGTGAGCATCGACCGCGAGACGATACGTCTCGTACTGATGAGAGGAGATCGCCATGACCCGAGGCGGAGCCGGAAACATGCTGGGCGTCGGCGGCACCCGGCAGCACCTGGGCCGCAAGGCCCTGCGCGGGGGCGGGCGCGGTGGGCGCGTCGGGGGCGGGCTCGACCCGCAGGCGCAGAAGCGCGAACTGCTGCGCAAGCTGCAGGAGAAGCGGCAGGAGGGGGACGAGGGGAAGGGAACGCCGCCCGGTCAGGCGTCGACGCGCGGCGGCCAGGAGTCGCCCCAGTCGGCGTCCCGGGCCGCCCGGTAGAGATCGCCGTGACGTCTGGTCACGGTGGTGCGGCGCAGGGCCGGGTCCTTCTCGCACAGGTCGAGGAGGACCTGGCCCTTGCGGATCTGCGGCTTGCGGACGACGCGGGCGGGGGCCGGAGCGACCGGGAGACGGGTGGCGGCGACGTAACTGAACTTCTCGTCCTCGTAGGCGAGGGAGCCGCCCTTGATCTGGCGGTGCAGGGAGGAACGGCTGACCCGCGCGGAGAAGTGGCACCAGTCCGTGCCGGGGACGATGGGGCAGGCGGCGCTGTGCGGGCAGGGGGCGGCGACGTGGAAGCCGGCGGAGATCAGGCGGTCGCGGGCCTCGATGACGCGGGCGTAGCCGTCGGGGGTGCCGGGTTCGACGATCACGACGGACCGCGCGGCCCGGGCGGTGGCGTCGACGAGGGCGGCGCGGTCGGGGGCGGTGAGCTCGTTGAGGACGTAGGAGACGGTGACGAGATCAGTGCTCTCGATGGTGAGCGCCGTTCCGATGCGAGAGCGGTGCCAGCGGGCGTCACGCAGGGCGGGGTTGGCGGCGGCGAGTTCCCGGCCGAGGGCGAGGGCGGGCTCGGCCCAGTCGAGGACGGTCACGGGGCGCCGCCCGTCCCAGGTCGCGCTCACCGCCCAGGCGGCCGCGCCGGTACCGCCGCCGACGTCCACGTGGTCGCCGGGCGCCCATCCGGGCACCGCGTCCGCGAACGCCTCCAGCGCGGAGTGCACCGCCTCGAACGTCGCGGGCATCCGGTAGGCCGCGTACGCGGCCACGTCGGCCCGGTCCCGCAGGATCGGCGCCTCGGTCGGGGTGGCACCCCGGTAGGTGGCGATCAGCCGCTCGACGGCCTGCGCGGCCTGCCGCGCCGGAAGCCCGTCGAGCAGCCCGGCGAGGGCGGAGCGGAGGGTCTCGGCGGTGGGCAGGGAGGCGGGGGCGTTCACCAGACGATTCTACGGGGACGAGCGGGGCAGGGCGCCGCCCACCACAGAGAGCATCGCTCACGTTCGAGAGCGCCGCGCGCCGACGATGACACGGCTCACCATTGAGAACATCACCCACCAGCGATAACGCCGCCCACCGCCGAGTGCACCGCTCACTACCGAGTACGCCGCCCACCGCCGAGTACGCCGCTCACTACCGAGTACGCCGCCCACCGCCGAGTGCACCGCTCACTACCGAGTACGCCGCCCACCGCCGAGTGCACCGCTCACCGCCGAGTGCACCGCTCACCACCGAGTGCACCGCTCACCACCGAGTGCACCGCTCACCACCGAGTGCGCCGCTCACATCCCCCTCACCGCACGAGCCACCCGTGTAGCCACCCCCGCTCTGAGCGTGTTGTCCGGCGTCGAGGAGCGGCGCGGATGAACCGTGTTGGCCAGGAGGATCACGTACGTGTCCGTGGCCCGGTCCAGGACCAGGGACGTGCCCGTGAAACCGGCGTGACCCGCGGCTCCGCGGCCTGCGAGTCCGCCCATGAGCCACGGCTGGTCCACGGCGAAGCCCAGCCCCGGCGGGGTGAGCAGCAGGTCCACGAAGTCGGCGCCGAGGATGCGGGCGGGGCCGTACGAGCCGCCCGCCAGCAGGGCCCGGCAGAAGACCGCCAGGTCCCGCCCCGTGGAGAACAGCCCGGCGTGGCCCGCCACCCCGCCCAGCGCCCACGCGTTCTCGTCGTGCACCTCGCCCCGCAGCATCCCCCGGTCCGCCTTGGCCCACGGCCGCCGCTGGTCCTCCGTGGCCGCCGCGTCCGGGCACGGCCCGAAACCGGTCGCGGCCATGCCGAGCGGCCGGGTGATGCCGTCACGCACGAGGACGTCGAGCGTGCGGCCGGTGATGCGCTCCAGGACGTGCTGGAGCAGCAGCATGTTGAGATCGGAGTAGCAGTACGTGCCGGGCACCCCGACGGGCCGCTCCGCACGCAGCAGCGCCAGGCGTTCCGCGTCGTCGGCGCAGTCGTACAGCGGGAGCTCGGGGCGCAGCCCGGAGGTGTGGGTGAGCAGTTGGCGGATGGTGATTCCGTGCCGCGCCGCCGCCGTGAAGTCCGGCAGGCAGGCGCCCACGCGCGCGTCGATGCCCAGCGTGCGCCGTTCGATCTGCTGCACCACGGCCACCGAGGTGAACAGTTTGGTCAGGGACGCCAGGTCGAAGGGGGTGTCCACGGTCATCGGGACGCGTTCGGCCGGCGGCAGTTCGACCGGGGTGTCCGTCTCCTCGTCGTACGCCGCGTAGCGCACGGCCCAGCCGGCCGCCTCCTGCACGGCGAGCACCGGGCCGCGCCCGACGACCACGACCGCGCCCGCCGCCCAGGGCCGCTCGCCGCTGGTACGGGCGTGGACCTCCCGGACCAGGTGACGTAATTCCCGTGCGTCGAGCCCGGCCCGTTCCGGTGTGCCGTGGCGCAGTCTGGGCGCGCTCAGATGCCCCCGCCCTTCGCACCGGCCGATCCGTTCCACGGACGGCACATTCCCAGGAAGCAGGCCAGCGCCACGAGGGCGGCGACCAGTTGGACGACGGCCATCGGGACGGCGGTGTCCTCCCCTGCGATCCCGACCAGCGGGGAGGCGATCGCGCCGATGAGGAAGGACGTCGTGCCGAGCAGCGCCGACGCGGAGCCGGCGGCGTGCCTGGTGCGCATCAGGGCGAGCGTCTGCGTGTTGGGCAGGGTGATACCCATCGCGGACATCAGCACGAACAGCGCGGCGGCCACGGGCACCAGTCCGGCCTCGCCGAACGTGCCCAGCGACATCAGCAGCAGCGCGACCGCCGCGACGGCCACCACGGCCAGTCCGAGACCGGTCACCTTGTCCAGCCGGACCCGGCCGACCAGCATCTTGCCGTTGATCTGCCCCATGATCACCAGCCCGATCGAGTTGAGTCCGAACAGCAGGCTGAACGTCTGCGGGGAGGCGCCGTAGATCTCCTGGACGACGAACGGGGAGGCGGCGACGTAGGCGAAGAGGGAGGCGAAGGCGAAGCCGCCGGTGAGCATGTAGCCGGTGAACACGCGGTCGCCGAGCAGCCGGCGCATCGAGCCGAGCGCCTCGCCGACGCCTCCGTCGTGCCGGTCGGCGGGGGCCAGCGTCTCCGGCAGCTTCGCCCAGACGACGGCCGTCAGCAGTACCCCGACGACGGTGAGGACGACGAACACGCCCCGCCAGTCCGTCACCCGCAGGATCTGCCCGCCGATGAGCGGCGCCACGATCGGCGCGACCCCGGAGATCAGCATGAGGGTCGAGAAGAAGCGGGCCATGGCCACGCCGTCGTACAGGTCACGGGCGACCGCCCGCGCGATGACGATGCCGGCCGCGCCCGCGAGGCCCTGCGCCAGCCGGAAGGCGACGAGGAGTTCGACGGTCGACGCGAAGGCGCACAGCGCGGTGGCGACGACGTAGACCGCGAGGCCGATGAGCAGCGGTCGGCGGCGGCCCCACCGGTCGCTCATCGGGCCGACCACCAGCTGCCCGAGGGCCATGCCGGCCAGACAGGCGGTGAGGGTGAGCTGGACGGTGGCGGCGGGCGCGTGCAGGGACTCGGTGACCGCCGGCAGGGCGGGGAGGTACATGTCCATCGCCAGGGGTGGCGTGGCGGTCAGGCCGCCGAGGATCAACGTGACCAGCAGGCTGGTGCGGCGGGCGGCGGCCCGGCGGGACGCCGCCCCGGGCGCCGCCGGGGCCGGGGCGGCCGTGTCCGGCGCCCCGTCCGGTATCGGGTCCGCTGTCGAGTTCGGTATGGACGCCCCCACCTCGGGCATGTGGCCCCTCCCTTTCCGTCCCATCGGCTCCCTATGCTCTCAGCTCGTACGGAGTGCTCGACGTCAACGGCGATGTCATGGGAGCGCTTCCACCTACATCCCTTCACGATGTGACGAACGACACGAACAGGGTGGGACACATGACGGAGCAGAAGGTGCGCTGGGGCATCCTGGCGACCGGGGGGATCGCCGCGAGGTTCACCGCGGACCTGGCGGACGTGCCCGACGCGGAGGTCGTGGCGGTGGCGTCACGGTCGACGGAGCCGGCGAAGGCGTTCGCCGAGCGGTTCGGGATACCGCGGGCGTACGGCGACTGGGAGTCCCTGGCGCTCGACGAGGAGGTCGACGTCGTCTACGTCGCCACTCCGCACACGGCGCACCGCACGGCGGCCGGGCTGATGCTGGAGTCCGGGCGGAACGTGCTGTGCGAGAAGCCGTTCACGCTGAACGCGCGGGAGGCCGAGGAGCTGGTCGCGCTGGCGCGGGGCGGCGGACGCTTCCTGATGGAGGCCATGTGGACGTACTGCCATCCGATGGTGCGGCGGCTGAAGGCGCTGGTCGACGACGGCGCGATCGGCGAGGTGCGCCACGTGCAGGCGGACTTCGGCCTCTCGGGTCCGTTCCCGGCGTCGCACCGGCTGCGGGATCCGGCTCTGGGCGGGGGCGCCCTGCTGGACCTGGGCGTGTACCCGGTGTCGTTCGCACAGCTGCTGCTCGGGGAGCCGTCGGACGTCACGGCGCGGGCGATGCTCTCGGAGGAGGGCGTCGATCTCCAGACGGGGGCACTGCTCTCGTGGGAGAGCGGTGCTCTCGCTTCGGTGCACTGCTCCATCGTGGGCGGTACGGCGACCTACGCCTCGATCACCGGTTCCGAGGGCCGCATCGACATTCCGCACGGCTTCTTCTTCCCGGAGCGGTTCGTACTGCACCGGGACGGCCGTGACGCCGAGGAGTTCACGGCCGACCCGGCCGACGGCCCCCGCGACAGCCTCAAGCACGAGGCCGTCGAGGTGATGCGGGCCCTGCGGGCCGGCGAGACCGAGTCCCCGCTGGTCCCGCTCGACGGCACCCTCGCCGTGATGCGGACGCTCGACGCGATCCGGGACCGCGTCGGCGTCCGCTACCCGGGAGAGGAGAGGGCCGGGATCACGCCGGCTTGAGCCCCTGCTCCCCCACCTCCGTCACGAAGGAGGCGGCGGTCGTGAGCGGCGCGCCCTGCGTGGTCACGTGGGGCACCGTCTTGAAGTCGGCGCGCGCCAGCTCACGGCCGAGCGACACCGTCGTGTAACCGCGGAGCCCGTTGTAGAACCTCATGTGCGGGTTGGCGGCCATGTAGGTGTCCCAGTTGGACGGCTTCTCCGAGCCGTTGCCGCCGCTGGTGACGGAGCTCGTGACGATCTCCGTGCCCACGGTCCGGGAGCCCGGGTCGGAGAAGTCGCGCTTGATGTCGAAGCCGTAGTGCACGTGCACGTCGCCGGTGAGGACCATGAGGTTCTCGACACCGGCGGCCTGCGCGCCGGCCAGCACCCGCTCGCGGGAGGCCGGGTAACCGTCCCAGGAGTCCATGGAGACCTTGGAGGGCGCCGTGGTCGAGTTGAACCGCTGGGAGAACGTGACCTGTTGGGGCAGTACGTTCCACACCGCGTCCGACCGGTGCCAGCCGTCGATCAGCCAGCGCTCCTGGGCGTCGCCGGTCAGGGTGCGCGACGGGTCCTCGGACTCCGGGCCCGGGTACTGCCAGCCGTCGCCGTACGCCTGGTTGGAGCGGTACTGGCGGGTGTCGAGCACGTCGAACTGGGCCAGCCGGCCCCAGTGCAGGCGGCGGTGGAGCTTCAGGTCCGGCCCCTCGGGCAACTGCGGGCGCCGCAGCGGCATGTTCTCCCAGTAGGCCCGGTAGGCGGCCGCCCGGCGCAGCAGGAACTCCTCCGGCGGGACGCTGTTCTCCGGGATGTCACCGGCGTAGTTGTTCTCGGTCTCGTGGTCGTCCCAGGTGACGACGAAGGGGTGCGCGGCGTGCGCGGCCCGCAGGTCGGGGTCCGACTTGTAGAGGGCGTACCGCAGGCGGTAGTCCTCCAGGGTCACGGTCTCGCGGTTGAAGAGCGCGGGCAGGGTGCCGGCGGGGTAGGCGCGCGAGCCCGCGACGGCGTTGACGGCGTACTCGTAGAGGTAGTCGCCGAGGTGGAAGACGACGTCCACGTCCTCCTCGGCGAGGTGGCGGTACGCGGTGTAGTAACCCTGGTCGTAGCGCTGGCACGAGACCACGCCGAAGGTGAGGCCGCCGGCCCGGCTGCGGGTCGCGGGCGCGGTGCGGGTGCGGCCGACCGGGCTGACGAAGCGGCCAGCCCGGAAGCGGTAGTAGTAGACGTGGCCGGGGGCGAGGTGGCCGGCCTCGACGTGCACGGTGTGGTGGAACTCGGGGTGGGCGGTGGTCTCGCCCCGTCTGACGACGCGGCGGAACCGTTCGTCGAGGGCGAGTTCCCAGCCGACGGTGACACGTCGCGCGGGCAGTCCGCCGTCGGCCTGGTACGGGGCGGGGGCCAGGCGCGTCCACAGCAGGGCCGAGTCGGGCAGCGGGTCACCGGAGGCGACTCCGAGCGTGAACGGGTCGTCGGTGAGCCGTGCGGCGTCGAGTTCGGCGGCGGCCGCGGTGCCCGCTCCGGGCACGTTCACCGCGAAGGCGAGCGCGGCGGCGGCTCCGGTGGCGGTCAGGAACCGGCGGCGGCCGATGTGGCGGGCGGCCGCGCGGAGTTCGGGGGCGTGCTGTGACTGACGGGCCTCGGATGTCATCCGTTCCTCCCCTGGCGTATGGGTGCGGGAGGAATTGGAGTGACCGGGGACGACCACGCATTGACGCGTACACAGCATTCGGATGACGGTCGCATGAGGTCCGCATGACGGACCCTCCCGTACGCCGCGAGCCCGTGAACGCCGGGCGAACGGACGGACGGACGAGGATCGCCGTGGTCACCGGGGCGGGCTCCGGCACCGGGCGCGCGGTGGCGGTGGAGCTGTGGCGGAACCGCCGTGGGGCGAACACGCGGTTCACGACCGCACCGGCGACGACGATGCCGTACGCGGGTCGGGGGCCGAGGACTTCAGGTGATCGGATTCTCCACAAACGGAATGTGAAAGTCCGCACCACTGCGGCCAGTTGCCGACTTATGCTCAACTCTTCCGCACCAAAGCTTCACATGTGGGGCAGTCGGCTTCCGCAGTCCATGTGTCCAGGGGGAGGCGGCAGCCGTTCCACACCACCGGGTGGGGGTGGACCCGCGCGGGACCGCGGGTGCGCACCGGTGGGTGGAACGGCTGCCGCGTGGAAGCGGCCGGCAACGGCCCGCTACCGGCCCAGGACGCGCTCGACCTCGGCCATCTGCTCGCCGTTCAGCGCCCCCTTCTCCAGCGCCCCCGCGTTCTCCTCCGCCTGGGCGACCGACCGGAAGCCGGGGATCGGCACGGTGCGCGGGCTGCGGGCCCACAGCCAGGCGAGGGCGCCCTGGGCGAGGGTGCGGCCGTCACTGGTGAGCACGTCCCGCAGCGCGTCGACGCGCGCGAGCCACTCGGGGTCGGCGCCGGTCCCGGCACCGAAACCCCGCAGCCAGGCGGGCGGCCGGCTGCGGATGTCCCCCTCCCGCAGCGGTTGCCGGCCGGCGGCGTGCTTTCCGGTGAGCAGGCCCATGGCGAGTGGACTGCGGTTGACGGAGGCGAGGTCCGCCTCCTCGCACAGCCGGAGCATCTCGGGCGCGTCCGTGAGCACGTTGAGCGCGTGCTGCACGGCGGTGCAGTGCGGCCCCTTCGCGAACACGGCGGCGCGGGCCGGGTCGTCGGTGCTCCAGGCGTAGGCCCGGATCAGCCCCTGCGCCACCAGTTCCTCGCAGGCGTCCCGCAGTCGGGCGGCCCGGTCGGGGTCGGCGTCGGCGAGATGGAGCTGGTACAGGTCGATGCGGTCGGTGCCGAGACGGCGCAGCGAGGCGGTCAGGGCGCGGCGGAGGTGCTCCGGGGAGTCGTCGCCGCCGGTGAGGGTGCGGGAGTCCGGGTCGAAGACGTTGCCCCACTTGGTGGCGACGACGACCTCGTCCCGGCGCCGTCCGAGGGCCCGCCCCAGGACGTGCTCGCTGTGTCCCGTCCCGTAGACGTCGGCCGTGTCGAAGAAGGTGACGCCGAGGTCGAGGGCGCGCCGGATCGCCCGCGTCGACTCCTCGTCGTCGACCTTGCCCCACCCCAGGGGCTGCCCGCCCGGGTCCTGCCACTCCCCGCCGATCGCCCAGCAGCCGAACCCGACGGCGCTGACCTCGATACCGCTGCGTCCCAGTGTCCGTGTGGTCTCCATGCCGGGGAACGCTAGGAGTTGGAGCGCGCGCGAAGGCAAGCCGCCGACTCGAAGCCGGGGTCTGTCAGTGCCGTGTGCCAGGCTCGGCGCCCATGAGCGACCACCTGCCCCCGCCCCCTCCCCCGGCCGCCGACCTCTGGGACTCCATCGACGACCTGTACGACTGGCTGGACGCCAGCCGTCCGGCCGACGGCCGGGAGGGCCTGCTGCTGCGGATCATCAAACTGTCCGAGGAGGTGGGTGAGGTCGCCGAGGCGGTGATCGGCGCGACCGGCCAGAACCCGCGCAAGGGCACCACGCACACCTGGGACGACGTCCGGTCGGAACTGTGCGACGTCGCCATCACGGCGCTGATGGTCCTGCGCACCCTCACCCCCGACGCCCGCGAGGTCTTCACCGGCCACCTGGCCCGGGTCACGCGGCGCTCGCTCGGCGACTGAGGCGGGCGGCACCGTCGCGTGCAATGCGCACTTTCCCGCACCCGAAGGAGACGCCCCTCGCCCACCTCCACCGCCGGCCACGGGGCGCCTGGACCGGCCTGGACACCACGGTCGCCTTCGGCCCCTCCGGCCGGGGCCTCACCAGCACGGTGCTCCACGACGTGGACGGCGCGGCGGGCCAGGCGCAGCAGATCCTGACGGTGCGGCCCATCGGCTGATCGGCCGATCAGCCCAGTGGTCGCGCCACGCCACCCGCTGTGACCTAGCGTGAGAATTTGTCACAGTATGCGCTCACCTCGGGAGGCGAGATATGCGGCACATACGCCGCCGCGGCCCGGCTCTGACCCTCATCAGCGGCTTGGCGGCCGGCTCGATGCTGTTGGTCACGAGTCAGGCAGCGGCCATGGAAGACCGGACCCGGCCGCACCGGCCGGCCGGGCACGCGAAGGAGCAGACGCGTCACGAGACCCACACCGTGGCCGACGGAAACACCCTGTGGGAGATCGCCGACGAGCATTACGGCGACGGGATGAAATGGTGGGTCCTCTTCGGGGCCAACGCCAGGACGATCGAGAAGACCGCCCGGGACCACGGGCGCGACGGCAGCGGCATCGGCCACTGGATCTTCCCCGAGACCGAGCTGGCCGTCCCGGACCCCGCCGTGATGAAGGCCGGCGAGAAGGCCGTCCGTGCGGCCCTGGAACGCGTTCTGGACCGGCATCCACAGCTGATCGGCGGTTCGCTCTGCCCCGAAGCGGAGGCACCCGAGGACATCGGCGACTGCTTCCTCGGGATGCTCGACCAAGTACCCATGCTGCTCGACCAAGTCCCCCTGTTGCTGGAACACCTCGGCTTCCCGGAGGAGGTCTCCAGCGGTGCGCTCCTCGAACTTCTCGAGCCGCTCGTCACCTGCGTCATGGAGGAGGAGGACCCGGTCGCCTGCCTGACGGAGGCGCTCGCGGATCCGCCCGCCCAGGGGTGACGGGCTTCGTGGGGGGCCCAACCGCGCGGGGGAACCCACCCCCGGCACCCCCCCCCCCGCGGGCCCCAGGGCCGGAAGACCGACAAACCGACGGAACCTCGGGGGGGTGGCCGTGGTGTGGGGGGGGGGGCGGGCGCGGCCCGCGGCGGGGGTGCCTGGGGTTGGGGTGGCCCGCCCGGGGCGGGCCCCCCCACGACCGGACACCGCGCCCGGGCGGGCACCGTGGCCGTTCAGCCGTTCAGCCGTCGTGACCGGTGGCGTCGCGCAGGGCGTGCAGGAGCATGGGCAGGGACCTGCGGAACTCCCGTACCCAGTAGGGCGGATCGTGCGTGCCGGAGTAGAAGTGCGTCGTCACCGGAGTCCCGACGGACTCCAGGCGGGCGGCCAGGGCACGGGACTCGCGCTCCATGATCGTCTCGGTGGGTGAGATGACGTCGTCGGGGAACGGGTCGGACGGGTCCTCAAGGCCGGGAACCTCCGGGTCGGGCTGCGTGCCCGGCGGATCGAGCACGCCCGCCCTGCCGTCGCCGCTGGAGAGGTGAACGGGGGTGTCGCGCAACCGGTCGGCCAGGTAGTACGGGTCGTGGGCCTCCCAGTTCACGCGCTGGGCGACCGGGTCTCCCCACACCGCCTTCCAGTCCAGGCCCAGGGCGGTCATCCCGGCCCGGACCGCGTGCGGATGCTGCAAGGGGTGCACGTAACCGCTGTAGCTCGCCACCGCCCGGAACAGCCCGGGGTGGCGGCCGGCGTAGGAGAGTCCGCCGAATCCGCCCTGTGACTCACCCGCGGCCACGCGGTGGGTGCCGGCGCCGTAGTGGCGTTCCAGGAGGGGGCGCACCTCCCGGAGGTGGAAGGTCTCCACGGCGGGCGGGCCGCCCCGGCCGTCGTTGTACCAGTCGCTGTAGAAGCCGAACAGCGGCATCTCGGGCATCACCACGAGCACGTCCCGAAGTTCGGGCAGCTCCTGGAGGCGGGCGTCGTAGTCCTCCGTCCACGCCTTGTAGTTGCCGTCACCGCCGACCAGGAGGTAGAGCACCGGCCAGCTCCGGCCCGGCCGCCGGTCCTCCCAGCCGTCCGGGGTCAGCAGCCGGACCTTCGCGGTGCGCCCCAGGGCGGGCGAGTCGACCGTGAGGTCGACCAGGCGCTCACCGACGTCCTCCTCGGCGACGACCCGGGCACCGTGGTGCGGTGCCGGGGCACCCCCGCCGGCGTACGCCTCGGAGCCTTCCGCAGGCAGCAGGAAACCCGTGATCACCAGGGGAAGCAGCAGCCGCAGCCGCAGCCGCGCAGAGCGCCAGGACATCCGACCTCCGTCACGTAGGGGACATCGGTATTTTCACCCATTCGAACCTTATGCGCACGCACAGTGATCACGTGCAGTGATGCTGTGGCGTACCCGCCGTCGGCTGTGCCCTCCAAGGAGCAGGACTCCGGGTGGGTGGACAGTCACGGGCCCCCTTCAGAACGTGGGCCCGCCGCGGGGCACCGGACGTGGCGGAGCCCGGGAGTCGTATCCAGCTCCCGGGCCCCTGGGGATGCCACCCAATTGCGCACGCCGGCGGCGTTTAAGAGGACGGATCAGTCATCATGCCGTCGTGTTCTTCCTTTGAACTACCGCGCCAGGCAAGAGGCGCAGGCGAGAGTCGAACTCGCATCCGACGGCGTTCGTCCGTCCCCGGTCGATCCGGCGATCGGCGGCGATGCTGAGACTGGAGCGAGAGTCTGAGATTGACCGCGGCTGCCTCTGCCATGTTGGGCCACCCCGGCCCGTGTCGGGCTGTTGTGCCGGGGGAAGGACTCGAACCTTCACTGTCACCGCTTCTTCAGGCTGAACTTCAGTGTCAGCTTGCGCTCGTCACGCGGACCGGTCCTCATTTCCGGCCCGCGCTCATCGCGCACCCCCGCGCTCGCACGCGGGGGCGATCATGGGATGCCGCCTGTCCGGCCGCGTCAGCCGAACAGGTAGCCGAACACCGCGTCGCCGACCCGCCGGTCGGTGACCTCGGCGCCGTTGGCCTCCTCACGGGCGAACTTCACGGCCTGCTGGAGCTTCTCCACCCGCTCCACCAGCTCGTTCACCCGCCGCGCCGGAAGCGCCCCGGAGAACTTCACGGTCGTCCAGTACCCGATGGGCACGTCCTCGTAGTACACCTCGACCTGCGCCGGGTGCTTCTCGGTGGCCTCCGCCTTGACGTGGTTGCGCGGGACCTTCTTCGTACGGATCGTGCGGACCGGGTCCGTCTTCCACCAGTCCGTGGACGGGTCGTGGGACCAGGACTCGGCGGCGTCGAGGGTGGGCAGCTTCTTGACGAAGGTGTGCAGGTCGGCGAGCTGCTTCTCCAGGAAGAGCAGGTAACTGACCGGCACGTCGGCCACGATCGTCCGTCCGTCGACGGTGACGTCCGCGCGGGCCGCGCAGTTCGCCCAGTCCTTCGTCGCGGTCACGTCGAACAGCCGCGTCAGCGACGCGGACATCTCCCGCAGCACGTCCTCGCCCTGCACCTGCACCCGCGTCGACTCGGGCGGCAGCTGCTCGCCCTCCTCGTCCTTCGGCTGGTACGTACGCGAGATACCGGCCAGCAGCGCCGGCTTCTGCACCTTGTGGTGCGCCGCGGTGATGTCCTGGAGCGACTTGCTCTTGACACCCTTCTCGACCGCGATGATCTGGTTCAGCTTCGCCACGTCGGGCCCCCCTTCGAACAGGCAGGAACGTATCCCACCTGCTCGAACGCCCGCACTCCCTTTTATCGCCGCGCCCCGCGGGCCGTCGCGCACCACGCCCCGGGCACCGCACGGCCCGGCAGGCCGTCGCCGCCCCTCTTGAGACCCTTGACCTGCACATCTGCCCCCGTGAGGGTGGTTCACCCGGTGTGCCGCGCGTAGGGCACAGTGGAGCGGTACAAAAACGGCGGCAACAGCACGCACGACGGGACGGACATGACGTACGACTCCCTGGTCAACCGCGGAGACTACTTCTCGGCGCACTACCTCGCCGAGGTGCTGCCCAAGGATCTCAAGGCGGGGCTGCTGAACACCTGGAAGCAGCGCGAGGACGAGGCGAGGACCCGGGCGGAGGCCGAGGCCCGGCACGCCGCCGAGCGGGGCGGGGCGGACGCCGCCGGGGAGGGCGGTGCCGGTCCGGAGCCGCTGCCCGTCACTCCCCGCACCGGCCTGCGGGACCTGCGCCGCCGCTACTTCCGCGCCCGCTCCTCCTTCGCCCTCCCCGAGGACGAGGACGGCACCGCCGCCGCCCCGGACACCGAGGACGACGCCGCGACCTACGACTCCCCCGCCTGGCGGGAGCGGGTCCGCGCCCTCAACGCCGCGGTGCTGCACGCCCTCGGTTACGACGCCGAACCGCGCACGCTGACGGTGACGCGCGCCGACCGGCCGTACGAGGTGCGGGTGGCGCACGCCGAGAAGGGGCTGGTCGCGGTGGACTGCGGCTGGGCCGCCGAACCCGACGCCGCCCTCGATCCCGAAGGCCCCGGCCGTCTCCTCGACCCCGTACCGCTCGACGGCCGCGACACGGTCCCGACCGGCTCCAAGCTGGCCTCCTTCCTGTTCGCCTGCGAGGACGCCCCGCGCTACGTCCTGCTGCTGGTCGGCGGCGTCGTCGTCCTCGCCGACCGGGCGGCCTGGGGCGAGGGCCGCTACCTGGCGGTGTCGCTGGACCGGGTGCTGGAGCGCAACGACACCAAGGCGGGCGGCGAACTCGACACGGTGGCCGCCCTGTTCGGCGCCGACTCGCTGCGCACGCCGGAGGAGGGCGGCGAGAACCCCCTGGCCGAGCTGGTCGACAAGTCCGCCCGGCACGCGGTGGGCGTCTCCGGCGAACTGCGTGACGGCCTGCGGGTGAGCGTGGAGCTCATCGCCAACGAGGTCCTGGCGCGTCTGCGCGAACAGGGCGTGCGCCCTGAGGACATCAGCGAACTGCCGGACCTGGGAAATCAGTTGACCCGTGAGTCGCTGCGGTACCTGTACCGGATCCTGTTCCTGTTGTACGCGGAGGCCCGCCCGGAGCTGGGCATCCTGCCGTCGGACTACCCCGAGTACCAGCTGGGGTACGGGCTTGGCCGGCTGGGCGAGTTGATCGCCGAACGGGATCTGGTCGACGAGAAGTCCCGCAAGGGGTTCTACCTGTACGAGTCGCTGGACCTGCTGTTCGGCAAGGTGCAGGAGGGCTACCGGCCGCGTCGGACCCACGGGGCGGACGCGGAGACGCCGTCGGAGGCCGTGACCGCGAAGACGTCGGAGGACATGGGACTGCGGTTCGAGCCGCTGCACTCCAAGCTGTTCGAGCCGGAGTCGATCGAGCTGATCGGGAAGGACGCGGTGCCGGACCCCCGGGCCGACCCCGACCAGGAGAGCCCTCGGTACCTGGACACCCGGCTGCGCAACGAGACGCTGTACCGGGTGCTGCGCCGGCTGATGATCACCCGGGGGAAGAAGGGCGAGCGCGGCGGCTTCATCTCCTACGCCCAGCTCGGCATCAACCAGCTCGGGGCCGTGTACGAGGGCCTGATGTCGTACTCGGGCTTCGTCGCGGGCGAGGAGCTGTACGAGGTCGCGAAGAACGGCGACCCGAAGGACGGCTCCTGGCTGGTCCCGGCGGCCAAGGCCGACGAGTACCCCGACGGCGTGTTCGTCCGGCACACGGATGCGGACACCGGCGAGGAGCGGCGCGTGCGGTACGCGCCGGGCGCGTTCGTGTACCGCCTGTCGGGCCGCGACCGCCAGACGTCCGCCTCGTACTACACGCCGGAGTCACTGACCCGGGTGACGGTCCAGCTCGCGTTGCAGCACCGGCTGGACCAGGACGACACGGTCACCGAGGCGCGCGAACTCCTCGACTGGAAGATCTGCGAGCCGGCGCTCGGCTCGGGCGCGTTCCTCAACGAGGCGATCAACCAGGTCGCGGCGGAGTACCTGCGGCGGCGGCAGGACGAGTTGGGCGTCGCCGTCGACACCGAGAAGTACGCGGTCGAGCTCCAGAAGGTGAAGGCGTACGTCGCCCTGCACAACTCCTACGGCGTCGACCTCAACGAGACGGCGGTGGAGCTGGCGGAGGTCTCCCTGTGGCTGAACACCATGCACCCCGGCATGGAGGCCCCCTGGTTCGGCCTGCACCTGCGGCGCGGCAACTCGCTGATCGGCGGCCGGCGTGAGGTGTACCCGCCGGAGAAGCTGAGGAAGGCGGCCTGGCTGGGCACCACCCCGGAGCGCTTCCCGCTGACGGAGGCCGGCGGCGGCCTCCCGGTCACGGTGACCGAGCGCACGACGCGCAGCGGTGCGGTGCAGCGGGTCACGGAGAACGCCGTGCACCACTTCCTGCTGCCCGCGAAGGAGTGGGGCGCGGTCGCCGCCGAGAAGGAGGCGAGGGCCCTCGCCCCGGAGGCGGCCCGGACGCTGGCCGCCTGGCGCAAGATGATCACCCGGACGCCCACCGCCAAGCAGGCGGAACGGCTCCAGGCGCTGGCGCGGCGGGTGGAGTTCCTGTGGGACCTGGTCGTGCGCCGCCTGGAGATCTCCGAGCGGGACGTCTCGCGGCGGATCCCGGTGTGGGGCGCGGAGGACGGCTGGCTGCGGTCGCCGGAGGAGGCGGTGCGGCGGGAGAAGGTCGTCGCGGACCTGACGGCGCCGGACACCCCGTACTGGCGGCTGAAGACGCTGATGGACGCGTGGTGCGCGCTGTGGTTCTGGCCCGTGCAGGAAGCCGCGCTGTTGGACGGCACGCACGAGGTGTACGGACGGGCGGGGGCAGGCGTCGAGGGCCTCGGCACCGAGGCGTCCCAGGTGCTGCTGTCCTGGGAGACGGAGGACCTGTTCGGCGAGGTCACGGGCGGCGGCGAACTGACGGCGGGCTCGGTCGAGCGGCGGCGGACCGGCCGCCGCAAGGAGGCCGTCGGCGACAGGCGCAAGCGGCCGATGGTGCCGCTGGCGGGGCTGGACGACTGGCTGGAGTTCGCGGAGGCGCTGATCGGCATGGCGGACGTGCCGGCGGACTCGCTCGTGGCGGAGTTCGACTCCCTCGCGGAACTGGAGCCGTACGAGGACGCGCTGCCCGGACTGATGGGCATGGAGCACTTCTACGAGCTGGAGTCACGGTTCCCCTGGACGTCGGTCACGAGGGACGTGGCGAAGGCGCAGGGGTTCTTCCACTGGGAGCTGGACTTCGCGCAGGTGTTTTCGCGGGGCGGGTTCGATCTGCAGGTGGGGAATCCGCCCTGGGTGCGGCCACGGTGGCAGGAGGGCCCGCTTCTGGCGGAGCTGGAGCCGTGGTTCATGCTGGCGGAGAAGCCGAGTGCGGAGGAGTGGCGTCTCCGTAGGGAAGAGGTGCTGGCCGCGCGTGCGGACGGCGAGGGTTTCCTTCTCGGCGAGCTGGCCAACCACGCGGGGGCCGTCGCGACGCTGGGCAGCCCGGTGACGTACCCGCTGCTGGTCGGCACGCAGGGGGACCTGTACCGGGGCTTCATGTCCCGGGTATGGGAGCACACGGGACCTCGAGGCAGCGCGGGGCTGCTTCATCCGGACACACACTTCGGGGGTGTGCGCGAGGGTGCGATTCGTGCGGCCGCGTATCGGCATCTGCGGGTGCACGCACACTTCGTGAACTCGGCGAACTGGGCATTCGACGACCTGGACCGCGGTTGGGAATTCGGGGTGCACGTCTACGGCACGTCGCAGGAACCGAACTTCCTGCACCTCAGTGAGCTACGTGGTGTTGAGGTGCTGCGCGATTCACTGACCCATGACGGTCGGGGAGAAACACCTGGCATCAAGCACAACGGCTTCTGGGACGTACGTCCGCACAGTGAGCGTGTGGTGCACGTGGACGAAGCCCTGCTGGCCAGTTGGCATTCCCTGACGGACTCAGCAGGTGGAGCCGCCCAGGCCCCCCTGCTGTACCCGGTTCTCGTCCGTGAGCAGGGAGCGATCGAAGCGTTGGCCACTTACTCCCACAGCCTTGCTGACTATCGTCCGACGCTCACGAGAGGGTACGACGAAGCAGGTGCCAGAAGGGATGGGCTGATCCGCTGGGGCAATCAGACGGTTCCTGATATTGCGGATCTCATCCTTCAAGGACCTCACTTCGCATCGGCGCTTCCCTTTTCGAAGGAGCCGAGGATTCCCTGCAAGAGCAATCGCGACTGGGACCTGCTCGATCCAGCTCAGTTGCCTGAAGCGTTCACTCCAGTGACCAACTACGTGCGTGCAACTGATGAAGGTGCGTACTTCGCAGCGCAAGACTCCTGGAGCGGAAAACCGTACACCGCGCACTTCCGGTTGGCCTGGCGAAGAATGATCGCTTTCAACACCAGCCGCAGCCTGCACGCTGCTCTCATCCCACCTGGCCCGGCACATGTCCATGCCGTGCAGTCCATGGCCTTGCCGGACAATCGGCTCACCGCACTCAACGGCGGCTTCTGGGCAGCCCTCCCTCTGGACTATCTACTTCGCATCACCGGCCGCTCCGATCTCCAAGTTGTCGAAGCACGCAAGATGCCCGCTCCTGATCCGAAGCATCCCCTTGCCGCGCCTCTCCTCCTGCGCACCCTCCGCCTGAACGCCCTCACCTCCCACTACGCCCCCCTCTGGGAGGAACTGTTCAGCCCCCAGTGGGCGGGCTACGAGGACTGGGCGAACCCCGACTGGCCGTATCTCAAGCCCCTCGCAGCGGGACTCAAGTCGACGTGGGAGTACGCCACTCCCCTCCGAACGGAGCACGAACGTCGAGCCGCCCAGGTCGAACTCGACGCCCTCGTTGCCGTTTGGCTGGGCATCACCGCAGACCAGCTCGCCGCAATCTTCAAGTCCCGCTACCCGCAGCTCTACGCCTACGAGTCGGAGACGTACTTCGACGTCAACGGTCGCAAGATCGCGGCGGACTTCAACACATACGGCCACGGCCAGACCAAGCAGGACTACCTCGACCTCCTCGCCCACCTGGAGGACCCGGAGCGCACCCCGCCCCCGGCCGGCTACCAGGCCCCCTTCTACAAGGCGGACCGGGAGGCCGAGATGCGCGCCGCGCACGCGCACTTCCAGGCGCGGCTGGACGCCGAGATCGCCGCAGGCCGCTGGACGCCGCCCCAGCCGGTGACCGTGGCCGCCTGACCGCCACACCACCCCGGACACGCCTGTGCCCTGTGACTCCCTCGGAGTCACAGGGCACAGCAAGTAAGGCGGCGACTCAGCCGATCCGGTCGGCGGTGAACCCAACGAACACGGCCCACGCCTCCGAACCGACCGCCAGCCCCGGACGGTTCGTGTCCTTCGAGTCCCGCACGTGCACGGTGTGCGGGCAGGTGGCCACCTCCACGCACTCACCACCGGCTCCGCCGCTGTAACTGCTCTTGAACCAGTCGAGCTGGACGGTCTCTTCGACGCTCATAGTTCTCCCAGCGACTTCTCGATGAAGGCCAAGGACTCACGCGGAGTGAGGGCTTGCGCTCGGATGATCCCATAACGCAACACGATGCCGCGGACCTCTGCTCGCTCCGACACGATTGTGCTCCGTCCCTGCGCCTCCAGATAGGCCACTTGATCATCACCGTCTCTGTGCAACACGGTGAACGGTCCATCCACGCCGGCGTTGTCCTCTCCGTCCAGCGGCATGACCTGGATTTCTACGTTGCGGTACGCGCCGACGAGCAGCAGTTGCTCCAACTGCCCACGCATGACGGAGCGCCCTCCCAACGGTCGCCGCAGAACCGCCTCGTCGATGACGAAGCTCACCAGCGGAGCAGGCCTCCGAGCGAAGACTTCCTGCCGAGCCAGCCGCGCAGCGATGCGTTGCTGGACGGCCTCCTCGTCCAGCAACGGGCGCCACATCTCGAACACAGCCCGCATGTATTCCTCGGTCTGCAGCAGTCCAGGCACCGCGTGGGTTCCGTAGACCCACAGCTCAACGGCCTCCGCCTCCAACCGGGCAGCGTCCCGGAAGAACACCGGATACTGCGCCCGCGCGACCTCCTCCTTCATCTCCTGGAGAACCCCGCCCGCGTCCAGCAGTTCGTCCGCCACGTCGATGAACCTCGGCGGAGGAATCCGCCTCCCCAACTCGTAGGACGCGATGGTGGACGCCGAATACCCCGTCCGCGCACCGACCTCCGACCGCTCCAGCCCCGCCCGCAACCGGAACCGCTTCATCTGCCGCCCGAACACCCGCAGGATCCCCATCCCCGGCTCCGGAGAAGCCGCCCCCGGCTCCTCCTCCCCAGCCGCCGCCGTCTCCCCCGGCTCCCGCACCGTCTCGCTCATCGCCCACACACCTCCGCCACCTACCGACCGGTCCGCCCAACTCCCCCGCCTCACCGGAGGACACGGCCCGCCCCGCGTACACACACCGCCGGAACGCGTACAACGCCCCCGGTCGACACGTCACCCGGCGTCAACGCTAGGACTCACCACCCGGAGGAACCGGTGAACGACCACGGTTCACCAGATCGAGTACGCGCATACGCGCACGCTCCCTGGTGGCCGCCGGCGGTTCACCCCGGACCCGGCTCGCTCCGGAGGGCCCGGACGATGTCCTGGACCTCCTCCGAATACCAGGACAAGTGGAGGTCCAACTGTCTGCGGATGGGAGGGCTCGACCGGTACATGGACCGCACCAGCGACGCCCACGCGGCCTGGTTGCCCGGGCTCAGGTTGTGGGACTGCTCCACGAACTCCTGGAAGTAGATGCAGTAGAGCTCGGCGAGTGAGGCGATCCTGCCGGCGTCCGGGTGGTCGGGTGGAACCGGGACGTCGTCGAAGAAGAAGGGCCGCAGGTGCGGGTGCTCGATGAGGACCAGTTTGATCTGGACCCCGATGTCGTAGGTCGCGCGACGGGCCGAGGACCTGATCCCCTCCGCGAGGTGCCGCAGTTGCACGATCACCGCGGCGAGGCCCACGACCGCGGCCGTACTCGCGACCACCGCGGCGAGCGCCTCCGTCGCGTCCGTCCACTGCACAGCGCACCCCCGTACGGCTCGCACCGGCACTGACGACGTACCGTCCCCCGCAGGCAGCGTACGGCGCGACACCTGACCTGCCCCAGGCGTTCGCGGCGCACACGGCGGGCGCACCGGCGCACGTGCGATCCGTCACGCATCGACTACTGTACGAGGGCGTTCGGCCCGTAATCGGCATCGTGGAGGGGACACGTCACGGTCGGCAGCGCGTCCGCGCCACCACCGGGTCCGCAGGAGCCCCCAGAACCGCCGGAATCCGCCGAGGACCCGGTGCCCCCGTCCGCCGAACCCGCCGAGCCCGCCGTCGAGTTCACCGACACCGGCGTCAGCACCGGCATCGAGGCCGAGGACATCGGCGAGGCCGGCCGGATGCCCTTCGATCCCGAACAGTTCCACGGGGTCGGCCGCCGCTACCCCATCGACAAGGCGCTCTTCGAGGTCCAGGCCGTGACCGTGACCGGGTGCGACGCCGGCGAACTCGAGACGCTGCACCGCCGGGCGCGGATCCTGGAGAGGAAGTTCAAGAAGCTGATGGACGACCTGGCCTTCCACGACGCGATCTCCTCCGGCACCGGCAGCGCCCACAAGGTCAACTACCGCTTCCAGTCCATGAAGGACCTGTTCCGCGAGGTACTGAGTGCTTGACCTACTGACCCTCACCAACTTCAAGGCGTTACGCGTCGCCTACATCGGGCCGAAGATCGGGAAGTGACCGTCGGTGGACGGCGCCCCTCAAGGCCGCCGCTCGTCGTCCACACCCCACGCCCGGCCGCGTACAGCTCCCTGCCGTGGGCGCGTCGTACCGGACGGGGCGTCCGCAGGGCACATCGCACCCGTCACCCTGGGCGATCGAAAAGATACTCTGTTTCTCCATACTATGGTTGACTTGAGTATGCTCGATATGAGCAGGACCGAAAGGTAACCCATGCCAGGCTTCGTAGGCCGCACATCCGAGCTGGCCACCCTCGACCGCCACCTCGACTGGGTACGCGACGGCCGGGGCGACCAGCGCGGCCGTGCCCTGCTCCTCCGTGGCCGGCGCCGGGTCGGGAAGTCCCGGCTCGTCGACCTCTTCTGTGAGCGCGCCCAGGTGCCCCACGTCGTACACCAGGCCACCCGGGGCGAGGACGCCCAACGGGAACGGGCCCGCTTCCTCAGCGAGGTCCGCCACTCCTCGCTGCCCGACACCGCCCTCCTCGCCGGCGTCACCACCGTCGCCGCATGGGACACCGCCCTGCGTCAGCTCGCAGCCGTACTCCCGGACGACTCCCCCAGCATCGTCGTGCTCGACGAACTGCCGTGGATGCTCGAAGGCGACCCGGTCCTGGAAGGCACCCTGCAGACCGTGTGGGACCGGGTGCTGAGCCGCAAGCCCGTGCTGCTCATCCTCATCGGCAGCGATCTCGCCATGATGGAGCAGCTCTCCGCCTACGGCCGCCCCTTCCACCAGCGAGGGGTCGAGATGGTCCTCGCGCCCCTCTCCCCCTTCGAGGTCATGGCCATGACCGGGCTCCGGGCCGCCGACGCCTTCGACGCGCACCTGATCACCGGCGGGCTGCCCCTCATCTGCCAGGAGTGGCGGGAAGGCGAGAGCCGCACCGACTTCCTCTCCCGCGCCCTCGACGATCCCACCTCCCCCCTCCTCGTCTCCGCCGAGCGGGCCCTGGCCGCCGAGTTCCCGACCGCCCTCCAGGCGAGGCACGTGCTCTCCGTGATCGGCAGCGGTGAGCGGACCTTCGGGACGATCGCCGCGAAGGCCGGGGCGGCCGACCGCCCTCTCCCTCCCGGCTCGCTCAACCCTGCCCTGCACACCCTCACGGACAAGCGGCTGATCGCCGTCGACACCCCGCTCTCCCTCCGCCCCGGTGACCGCGACCGCCGCTACCGCGTCGCCGACCCCTACCTGCGTTTCTGGCTCGCCTTCCTGGAACGGGGGATCCAGGAGATCGAGCGCGGGCGCGGCCGGCTCGTGGTCGAGTCGGTCGAGCGCGGTTGGACCTCGTGGCGCGGGCGGGCGATCGAACCCGTCGTGCGGGAGTCCCTGGCCCGGCTCCTGCCCGACGACACGTGGCCGCGGGTGCGGGAAGTGGGCGGCTGGTGGCCTCGTACGAACAACCCCGAGGTCGACCTCGTCGGGGCGGACCGGTCACCGGCGCGCGAGATCGGTTTCGTCGGCTCGGTCAAGTGGCACGAGCACGGCTCCTTCGACCGCCGCGCCCTGGCCTCGCTGGCCCGGGACGCCCTCGCCGTACCCGGTGCCGACGAGGACACTCCTCTGGTCGCGGTGTCCCGCTCCGGGTTCACGGTGGACGGTCCGACGGCGACGTACGGGCCCGAACAGCTGATGGAGGCCTGGGCTTCCGCCGCGTGACCTTCCCTCCTGCCGCTCCGGTCACGCGGCTGGGTGGAGCCGGTCGTTCCTCCTCCGGAACGACCGGCACATCGCGGCATGACAGGTGTCGGCGCTCCGCCTCCAGGAGCACCGGGTCGGCGACCGGCAGTGGCGGGGAGGGCCCGGTCCCTTCGGTCCCTCCGTCGGGCCGATCGTGCGTCACCTGGCCGAGCGGGCTGTCCGGGCCGGGACGGCGAGCCGTTGTTCATCGGCCCCGAGAACGAACAGCACCGCCGAGGGGCGATTTTCGGCCGATGCCCGCTTCCGGCGCAACCGGTCACCGGGCGCTCTGTCGCAACTGATAGTTGATCAATAATCTTGTGCGGTACACGAAGTGACGATCGCAGGGAGCTCCATGTCCACCGCCCAGCAGGTGCCCGACATCCTCTCGCCCGAGTTCGCGGCCGACCCCTATCCCGCCTACCGGGTGATGCGGGAGACCGCACCCCTCATCTGGCACGAGGCCACGAAGAGCTACATCGTCTCGCGCTACGAGGACGTCGAGCGCGTCTTCAAGGACAAGGCCGGCGAGTTCACCACCGACAACTACGCCTGGCAGCTCGAGCCCGTGCACGGCAAGACGATCCTGCAGCTCAGCGGGCGGGAGCACGCCGTGCGCCGGGCCCTGGTCGCGCCCGCCTTCCGCGGCAGCGACCTGGAGCAGAAGTTCCTGCCGGTCATCGAACGCAACTCGCGCGAACTGATCGACGGCTTCCGGCACACCGGGTCCGCCGACCTGGTCGCCGACTACGCCACCCGCTTCCCGGTCAACGTCATCGCCGACATGCTGGGCCTGGACAAGGCCGACCACCCCCGCTTCCACCGCTGGTACACGGCCGTCATCGCCTTCCTCGGGAACCTGTCGGGCGACGCCGAGGTGACGGCGGCGGGTGAGCGGACCCGGGTGGAGTTCGCCGAGTACATGCTGCCGATCATCCGGGAGCGCCGCGAGAGGCCGGGCGACGACCTGCTGTCCGTGCTGTGCGCCGCCGAGGTCGACGGGGTGCGGATGAGCGACGAGGACGTCAAGGCGTTCTGCAGCCTGCTGCTCGCCGCGGGCGGCGAGACCACCGACAAGGCCATCGCCGGCATCTTCGCGAACCTGCTGCGCCACCCCGACCAGCTCGCCGCCGTCCGCGCGGACCGCTCGCTGATCCCGCGCGCCTTCGCCGAGACCCTGCGGTTCACCCCGCCCGTCCACATGATCATGCGGCAGTCGGCGACGGAGGTGGAGCTCAGCGGCGGCACCGTGCCCGCGGGCGCCACCGTCACCTGTCTGATAGGCGCCGCCAACCGCGACGAGAGCCGCTACCGCGATCCCGACCGCTTCGACGTCCTCCGCGACGACCTCACCACCACGACCGCCTTCTCCGCCGCCGCCGACCACCTCGCGTTCGCGCTCGGCCGGCACTTCTGCGTCGGCGCGCTGCTGGCCAAGGCCGAGGTGGAGATCGGCGTCGGCCAGCTCCTCGACGCCATGCCCGACGTACGTCTCGCCGACGGGTTCGAGCCGGCCGAGCAGGGCGTGTTCACCCGGGGACCGCAGAGCCTGCCGGTGCGGTTCACCCCCGTGAAGGGCTGACCCTGTGAAGGGCTGACCCCTACGAGCGCTCCGCACGGGCGCGATCCACGCGGGTCGCTCCGTGCCGGCCCGGGCGGGCCCGCCCGGGCCGGTCTCCCCCGGGCCGGCCGGCCCCTGCCGGCCCGCCCCGGTCCGCGCCGTGGTCCGGGCCCCGCCGAGGGGCCCGGACACCCGCGCTACTGCACCACCGGCGTGAACCGCACCGGAAGCGACGACAGCCCCCGCATCCAGATCGACGGGCGCCAGGTCAGTTCCCGCGGGTCCACCGACAGCACCAGGTCGGGCAGCCGTTCCAGCAGCGTCTCGACCGCCGTCCGGGCCATCACGTCCGCCAGCAGCGGGGCCGGGTACGGGCAGCGGTGCTCGCCGTTGCTGAACGACAGGTGCGCGGCGTTCTCCGCGCCCACGTGTCCCTCGGGCCAGATCTGCGGGTCGGTGTTGGCCGCGGCCAGCCCCAGCACCAGGCAGTCGCCGGCCCGGATCTGCCGGCCGCCCAGCTGGACGTCCCGTACCGCCCACCGCCCGATGAAGTTCTGCGTCGGCGTGTCCAGCCACAGCACCTCGTTGAGCGCCTCGCCCACGCTGAGCCGGCCGCCCGACACGTTCACGGCGAACCGCTCGTCCGTCAGCAGCAGCCGCAGCGTGTTGCAGATCCAGTTCGCCGTCGGCTGCTGCGCCGCCGCGATCACGGAGATCAGGTCCTGGACGACCTCCTCGTCCGTCAGACCGGCCGGGTGCGTCAGCATGCGCGAGGTGATGTCCGGGCCGGGGGCGGCCCGCTTGTCCTTCACCAGTTGCCGCAGCCGCTCGCCCACGCGCCCGTACGCCGCGACCGGGTCGTCGCCCTCCCCCGCGTCCAGGGAGATCCGCAGGTCCTCGACGAGCCGGTGGGTGTCCTCGCCCGAGGTCGGCATCCCGCACAGCTGCACCACGGTGCGCATCGGCAGGGCGTGCGCGTAGTCGGCCATCAGCTCCGCCTGGCCGCTGCCGGCGAACCGGCCGATGAGGTCGTCGGCGATCAGCAGGCAGTCGTGGGACAGCTCGAACTGGTCGACCCCCTCCAGCGCCTCGGTGATCACCCCGGCCCGCCGCCGGTGCTCCTCGCCCTCGGTGAACAGCACCGACGGCTGGTACCCGACGAAGGGCAGCAGCGGCCAGTCCTGCGGGATGTTCTCCCACTGGTTCCAGCGCCGCGAGTCCCGTGCGAACAGCTCGTCGTGGCTGGTCACGTACGTGACCTCGGAGTAGCCCAGCACCAGCCAGGCCGGGATGCCGCCGTCGAGCACCACGGGCGCGACGGGGCCGTGCTCCCGGCGCAGCGCACGGTAGAGCTGCGACGGCGTCTGCTGGTACTCGAGCCCCGTCAGACTCACCGCGCCGGAGTGGGCGGGGCATCCCGGGGGCGCCTGGTTCGCGAAGGGGCCGCCTGGGTCGGTCACAGTGTCGCCTCCTCGGCGATGGCCATGGCGTGGAGGTGGTTCACGAGGGTGATCAGCACGTCCTTGCCGGAGTGCCGGACCCGTGCGTCGCAGTCCACCATCGGCACGTGGGCGGGCAGGGCGAGCGCCTGGCGGATCTCGTCCAGGGAGTACCGGTCGGTGTCGTCGTCGAACCGGTTCACGGCGACCACGAAGGGCGTGCGGTGGTGCTCCAGCCGGTCGATCGCGTACCAGGAGTCGTCCATCCGGCGCGTGTCCACGAGGACCACGGCGCCCAGTGTTCCCGAGAACAGCCTGTCCCACAGGAACCAGAAGCGCTCCTGGCCGGGCGCTCCGAACAGGTACAGCACCATGCGGTCGTTGAGGCTGATCCGCCCGAAGTCGAACGCGACCGTCGTGGTGGTCTTCGACGTCACCGCGCCGGTCTCGTCGACGCCCACGCCGGCCTGGGTCATCACCTCCTCGGTGTTGAGCGGCCGGATCTCGCTCACGGAGCGGACCAGGGTCGTCTTGCCGACGCCGAACCCGCCCACGACGACGATCTTCAGACCGGTCTCCGCGGTGTCGTTCAGCGGTGTGCGGTGGGAGGGCAGCTCAGAGGTTGCGGAGCCCATGGAGCACCTCTTGGAGTAGGGCGGAATCAGGCAGGGAGGCGACGGACGGCGCCGCGCGCGGATGGCGGGCGGTGATGCGGCCCGTGTCCAGCAGGTCGCCGAGCAGGATCCGCACCACCATGACCGGCAGTCCGAGCTCCGCGGCGATCTCGACGACGGCGACGGGGTGCCGGCACAGCTCCAGGATCCGGGCGTGCTCCGACTGCATCCCCGGCACCGGCCCGCTCTCGCTGACGATGAGGGTGACCAGGTCGAAGGACTCGTCGGCGCGGCTGCGTCCACCGGTGACGGTGTAGAGCCGGTCCGGATCACCCGTGTCGACGGGTTTGCGCGTCACGACGTGCCGCTCCCCCTGGGCTGGTCCCGCGGCTCGGCCCGCAGGTGCTCGCCGAGCTGCTCGACCAGCTCCGTCATCTGGTGGCCGATCACTCCGGGATCGGCGTCCTCCCGGGCGACGACGGCGAGGTGCGCCCCCTCGCCGGCCTCCACGATGAACAGCAGGCCGCCGTGGAACTCGGTCATCGACTGCCGGACACCGCCGGTGCCGTCGCCGAACTCCATGGAGGCCCCCTGGGCGAGGGCCTGGATGCCGGAGCAGATCGCCGACAGCTGGTCGGCCCGGTCGAGCGTCAGGTGCTCGCTCCAGCAGAGTTTCAGGCCGTCCCGGGACAGCACCAGGGCGTGACGTGCGCCGGGGGTCTGTTCCAAGAGGCCCTGCAGGAGCCAGGTGAGGCTGTTGTCGGTGGTCTGCATGATGGGTGATGGGACGGTGGTGTCCGGCTGACCGGTCACCGGCCCGTTCCTCCTATCTCACGAGCTCGAGCGGGAAGGGGCGCCGTCGCCCCGGGCGCCGTACGGGAAAGGGATGGGCTGACGCCGTACGGGAAGGGGCGGGGCCGACGCCGTACGGGGAAGGGCGGGGCTACGGAGCCGCGGGCGGCTCGGATCCGGGCCGGGCGGCCGGTCCGGCGGTGCCGTCCGCGGACTGCCGTGCGCGGTGGAAGGCGCCGAACCGCGAGCCCGCGTCGCGTGCCGGGCGCCGCGTCGACGCCGTGTCACCGGCCTGGGCGGACGCCGACTGGCGCTGTTCGCGTTCGCGCTCCGCCTCGGCCATGGTGCGGCCAGGGGCGCGGACCGGCAGACCGTTCGGCGTGGTGCCGTCGGGCCGCCGGTGCCGTCCCTGTTCGGGCAGTTCGGGCAGCTCGGGCCGTGCGGCGGGGCGCCCGGTGGCGGCCGGGGGCAGTGCGGCGGCCGCGGGCCGGACGGTGGCGTTGGGCAGCGGGTCCGGGGCGGCGGAGTGCTCGGCGGCCGGGGGCAGTGCCGCGGCCGCGGGACGGACGGGGGCGTCGGGCAGCGGGGCGGGCGCCAGGGCGGCGGGCATCGCGTCGGGCCGGGGGGCCGTCTCGTGCGGGACCGCGTCGCGCTGCTGGGCGAGCAGGTCCAGGGGCAGCAGGACGACGACGCCGGTGCCGCCGCGGGAGGAGGGGCGGTAGTTGACGCTGATGCCGTACTTCGCCGCGAGCCGTCCCACCACGGCCAGGCCGAGCCGGGTGCCCTGCAGCGAGGCGAGGTCGGTGACGCGGCCGGTCACGGCCTCCTCGGCGCGGCGCATCGCCGCGTCGGCCATCTTCAGGCCGCTGTCCTCGATGGTGACGACGATGCCGGCGCTGCGGTCCTCGACGTAGACGTGCACCTCGTCGATGGGCGGGGAGAAGTTCGCGGCGTTGTCCATCAGTTCGGCGAGCAGGTGCATCACGCCCTCGGCGGCGAAGCCGGAGACCGCGGCGCGGGTGGAGCAGTGCAGGCGCACCCGCTGGTAGGCGGCGATGCGGCCGACGGCACCGCGCAGGATGCTCTCCATCACGATCGGCTTGTTCCAGGCGCGGCTGGACCTGCCGCCCATGAGCAGCGCCAGCCGGTCGGTCATCAGGCCGAGCTGGGAGGTGCTGTGGTCCAGCTTCAGCAGGTCGCCGAAGACCTCCTCGCCGTGCCGCTCCTGCATCTCCCGCAGGTCGGCGAGCATCCGCACGGCCTTGGCCTGGACACGGCTGAGCGCCTTGGCGGAGGCGGCCTGTGCCGCGGCGGCGCGCCGCTCGCTGTGGGCGAGTTCGCGGATGAACGATTCGGCCGGAGTGCGCAACGCCGGCAGCCGGGGCAGGTCGGCTTCGGCGAGCACGGTGTCGGCGGACCGGCCCTCGCGCAGCCGGGCGACCGCGGCGGGCAGCGTCTCCCCCACGAAGCGCTCGTACTCGGCCGCCGCCTGCTCCACTTCGCCCCGCATCCTGCGGTGTTCGCCGTCCAGGGCGACCGCCCGCCGCACGTCCTCCTCGACGGTGGCGGCGAAGGCGTGCGTGATCCGCCGCAGTTGCGGGTCGGACGGCGGCGGCACGCTGCCCAGCACGTCGGCCGCGCTCGCGCCCTCCCGCAGCCGCTGGGCCACGGCGGGCAGTGTCACACCGGCCAGGTGCGACATCTCGGCCGACAGCCGGGCCGCTTCCGCCTTGAGGCGGCTGTTCTCCGACTCCCGCTCGGCGGCCGCGCGGCGGGCCCGGTGGACGAGCCGGTGGTCGACGAGGACGGTGACGGCCACGCACACCCAGCCGGCCACCACCACGATCAGGGCCCAGGGAAAGGCGCCGGACGGTGCCAGGGCGAGTGCCGCGCCGCCGGCGGCGGCGCTCGCCACCAGTACGGCCGACCGTGGGGCGAACGAGGTGCGCGGCGCCCCCACCGGTGGGTGCTGGCTGGGCGAAGCAGGCACTGGCATGGAGCGGTCCCTCGGTCGTGAGAGCAGGGGAATCAGGAGCGGCGGCACAACGGCAGCCATGGGCCGGGAAAGAGGTCAGCCAACAGGAAGGCGATCTTCCGACCACGTACGGCTCATGCTAATCACCCGGATGTGCGAGAAGGCCCCGCTTGTTGCACGGTCCGTCAGCAATCCGAGTTCGTCGTGATCCCGTCGCCCGTACGTCCCGCTGTGGTATCCGGGACGAGGCCGGGCGGACCGGGCCGAAGGGCGGGAATGCAGGCAGGGAGCACACTGACGCGACGTCACATCGCCTCGACTGCTTGGGGTACACCGGCTCCCTCATCCGCACGAGCTGTCGAATTTCAGCCAACTATAGCCACAGCGAGCCTCGTTCACGCCCTGTACTCCGTGATGGCCGGGGCGTCGAAGTGGGGGAATGCCGCCGATCGTGAAGTTTCCGTGATGACGGCCCGCGGGAACACGGCCCGCTCCCGCACCCCGGCTCCCGGGGAACCTCAGTTCCAGCAACCGGTCTTCGACCCGTCCGTCTCGGAGCCGACCTCGATGTGGAATCCGGAGCCCGAGTCGAACTCCGGCCCGGCGTCGTAGTCGTACTCGATCTTGAGTTGGCGGGCGGTCGTGAACTGCACGGTCAGCATCAGGGCATCACCGTCCCCGCCCTTGGTGAAGCACAGTCCGGCTTCCGTGGCGGCGACGTCCGGGTCCATGGGGTCGGACTGCAGGTGCCAGCCACCCGCCTCGGCGGTGGTGCGGTAGAAGTCGACGACCTCCTGCCGGGAGCCGGGGAAGGCGTAGGTGCGCTCGGCGTACAGCCAGGCGTCACCACTGTCGTCGAGGCATTCCGCGTCCACCGAGGCGAAGTCCTTCGGGACGGTCGCGCCGGGAGGGACGGAAGTCAGTACGGGCTGCGCGCTCAGTTCCTTCACCCGTGCCTCGGTCCCCTCGCAGGTGCTGAACGGGGACAGGGAGGAGCAGCCGGTCAGGCCGACGGCCGTGAGGGCGGTGGCCAGCAGCAGTGCGGTGGGCAGTACGGTCGAACGGGCCGGGCGCATCGGCGAACGCGGCGGCAGCGGCATGAGGGTCTCCCAAAAGGACATGGGCGCGGGTTCGAAGGGCTGGTGCGGGGGTGGGCCAGCCGGTCCCGAGGGAGATCGGGACGATCTCGGACCGGACGGCGCCGGGGAGGCGGTGGACGCCGGAGGTGGTGCGCGGGTGCCGGAGCACGCTCCCGAAGGGGCGTGCTCCGGCACCCGCCGGCCAGGTCAGCCGGTCAGGGAACGCAAGGGTCGCATGGCCACTGTGGCATCACCTCGCCAGGTATCCCCGGTTGTAGAGCCAGTTCCCGACGCTGTACAGGTACTGCAACAGGCGGCCCCGGTTGTTGTAGTAGACCATCTGCCTGCGGTTCCAGCTGCTGCCGACGAAGGCACGCGCCTGCCGGTTGTTGTACTGGTCCTTGCGGGAGTCGCGGCTGCGGTCTCCGTACTCATGGGCGTCGCCGAGCCGCTTGGCGGCAGCCGCGCCGAAGTAGAAGGTCAGCGCTGCCTGCCAGATGAAGTGACGGACGGCGTTGTTGCGTGACTTGCTGGTGCCGATGTTCCACAACAGGATGCCCGACAGGTATGACGCGAAGACGCATCCGCTGTATCCCAGGCTCCAGCATGCCCTGAGCTCCGCACGCTTCTTCGCCGAACGCCCGTCCAGGTCGAACTGGTTGACCGGATCGGCATTGGCGTAATCGTATGCGTTGGCGCTGCCGCCCTGGACGGGGTCGGCGGACAGGAAACGGCCGGTGGTCGGGTCGTACAGGCGGGCGCCCATGAGCGACAGCCCGGTGACCGTCTCCGACGAGCGCTGGTGCGCGCCGAGCCAGTTGTACCGGGTGGCCTGCTGGCCGGCCCGGGCGTTGCCGAACTCGTCGGTGTCCAGGACCGTCGGGGCGACTGCGGTGTCGAGTGGCAGCTGCAGGGCGATGTCGCCGTGCAGGTTGGCCAGTTGAAGCACGGTACCGCCGGTCTTGGTGGTGGTCGCCGCCAGCCTGCTGTTCGGGCCGAGCACGTTGCGGGTCACCGCGCCGCTGCTCGTGCTCTCCACGATCCAGCGGGGGCTGTCCCCGTCGGAGTCGTAGTGGTTGAGCCGGGATCCGGTCTGGGTCCAGGTGCCGGAGCTGTTGGACTCCGTGGTCCAGGACCGGAAGCGCAGGACGGAGTCCAGCGTCCACGTCTGCCGCTTGGTGCCCGCCGTCTGCTGCCGCACCAGGTCGTTGACGTGGTACTCCAGCGTGGTGCCCGGCTTGGCGGTGGTCCGGCCGAACGCGTCGTAGACGTAGCCGGTGGCGATCTGCCGGTCACCGGTGTCGTAGGTGTACGACGTGGTGGTGGCACCCGAGGTGGTGCAGTCGGCGTTCACCGCCGCGGTGGCCGTGGCCAGCGTCTTGCGGTTGGAGTTCTTGTCGAAGGTGTAGGCGCGGGTGGTGCAGATCGCGTCGGTGGCGGTGTCCTGCACCTGGGTCAGCCGGCCGGCCGGGTCGTAGGTGTACGCCTGGGAGGCGGTCACACCCGGGGTTCCGGCGTGGGTGGCCTGCTGGCCGTGCACCGTCTCGGTGATGCTGTCGGCGATCACCACGGAGCCGTCGCTGACGCGGGTGACCGTGCGGCTCGTGGTCGTGCCCGCGGGGTCGACGGTGTCCTTCGTGGTGTAGCCGCCGGGCAGCCCCTGGGTGACGAGTTCGCCGTCCTCGTCGTACCGGGCGGTGAACGTGCCGGCCACGGAGTCCGTCACCGAGGTGAGCAGACCGCGCGGGTCGACGGCCGTGTCGTAGGTGTAGGTGGTGGTCGACGGCACGTTGTCGGTGACGGTCGTCGGTCGGTCGAGCGCGTCGTACCTGGTGGTGGTGGTGCCCCCGTCCGCGTCGGTGTACGTCGTCTGACGGCCGAGCTGGTCATAGCTCTTGGTGACGGTGCCGCCGGTCGGCGAGGTGTGGCTGACCGGGAGGCCGGTGGCCTCGTCGAATGCCGTGGTGCCGGAGGGCACGGCGGTGCCGACTCCTCCGGACATGCTCACGGTCGTCGCCCGGCCGGCCGGGTCGTAGCCGGTCGTGGTGGTGCGGGTGACGCCGTTGGCGGTCTCAATGATCTTGGTGGCCTGGCCGAACAGCCCGTACTCGAGGACCTTCGTCGGTAGCTGCGCCGGGTTGGATCCGCCGCCGGTGACGTCCGCGGCCGGGGCGATACGGCAGACCTGGTCCGCCCACTCCGGCCTGCCACCACAGGTGCCGGTGCCGTCCGCGGTGTAGTAGGTGGTGATCGTCGTGCCGGCGTCGGAACCGGACGACGCGGGCTGCGACTTGCGGTTCACCCGGCCCTGGGCGTCGTATCCGGTGGTGGTGGTGATCGCCAGACCGCTCGGGTCGACGGTGGTGGCCGTCGGCTGGCCCTTGACCCAGTCGTAGGCGGTCGTGGTGACCCGCGGGTCCGCCGTCAGCGTGGGCCAGGAGCGCGGCTGCGCGCCCACCGTGACCTTGGTGACCTGGTCACGGACGACGGCGGTGCCGTCGCTGGGACGCCCCGAGTCGAACTCCCGGACCGTGTGCGCACGTGCCATCAGCTGGGTACCGGCGGCCGCCAGCGTGGTGGAGCCGCTGGTCAGCTTCGCCGACAGGGTGACACGGTGCAGCGGCTCGTAGGTGTCGGTCTCCCGGACACCGTCCTCGTCGTACACCGATACCGAGGACAGGAGGTGGGCACGCTCGGCGGACGCCAAGGACCTGATGCCCAGGTCCGTCAGCTTGTCCTTGAGCGCGTCCGTGGTACCGAGTGCGAGTTCGCGGTTGGCCGCGGACAGGCTGCGCACCACGTTGCCGAAACGGTCGTACTCGGTGGCCGACAGGCGGTGGCCCGGTTCGGCCTCGTTGACCGTGCGGCCACTGGCGTTCAGGTAGTGGATGTCGGCCCGCCCGTAGTCGCCCGCGGACAGGGAGGACCCGTCGTGCGATGCCGGCATCCGGTCGGCGGGGAAGACCGCCGTGGCGTCGGTCGGCGTGTCCGACTGCCCCCACGACGCGGTGGCGGCGGCACCCAGGTTCTCCGGGGCCGCGGAGCCGGTCAGCGGCACTCCGTAGACCACGCTGGTGGCGGCGGTGCCGTTGGTCTGGTCGGCGCTGCCCGGAGCGAGCGTGGGCCGGGAGACCTTGAGCAGCATTCCGGAGCCGGACGCCGGGCTGGAGTCCACCTGGCCGTAGGTGAACGACCACGGAAGCTGGCCTGCGGGCTTGAGCGAGGTCACCCGCCCGGCCGAGTCGTAGCCGTACGCGGTCTTCAGCGCCGGGGAGATCCGGGGGTCCCAGGTCTCGCGAAGTCGGCCGTCGGCGTCGTAGACGTAGCGCGCGACCGTGGTCGCGGTGGACGCCGAGGCGCCGGGGGCGGTCGCCCACAGCTTGACCGACGACACCTGGTCCTTCACGTCGCCGAAGTCCGCGGACGTGGCGGTGGTGGAGGTCGCGTAGACGAACTCCAGAACGCGGCAGCCCTTGACCGTCGGGTCGGAGGCGCAGGCCGAGTTGGCCGCGGCCGAGGTGGCGGCGACGATCTTCTTGGGCCGGGCGGTCCTGGTCTCGCCGACCGTGAACGTCTCCGAGACGGTAGTGGTGGTGGAGTTCTCCACGCCCTCGATCCAGGACGTACTCGCCCGCCAGGTGTCGCCGCCCGCCTCGACGGGGACGAACCTGCTGGTACCGCCCTCGGTGGTCCTCAGCGTGAAGTCGCCGTCGAAGTCTCCGTCGAGGATGTACTCCTCGGAGCCCGGCTCGGCGATCCAGCCGGTGCCGGCCGCGTCGGCGGTGAAGTGGATCTGCGTGTCGTCACCGGCGAGGCCGACACTCAGCGAGGTCGCCGAGGTCTTGTGCAGGTAGGCGAACGGGGTCGTGACCTGGTCGGCCGCGGCGCTGTACAGCCATTCCTTGCCGAAGATCGGGGCTTGTGCGTCGGCGGCTCCGGCCTCGGGGGAACGAGAGGAGGCGCTGCGGGTCAGGCTCATGCCGAAGAACGATGCGTCACCGCCGGAGAGCGTGTAGTCGCCGGTGATCAGGTTGACCTCACCGGGACCGATGCTCTCGCCGGCCGAGCCGTCGGCGTTGCGGTCCACCACGACGCCGACCGGGTCGGACGCGCCGGTCGCCCCTCCGGAACCGGTGAGTTCCGCACGGAGCTGAACGACGCCGTCGGGGTCGACGGTCCTGGTGGCGTTCCAGGTGAGCTGCGGGGTCTTGCCGGAGGAGAGCGCCAGCGGCCAGGAGGCCACCGGGTCGCCGCCGGACGTCACGTCGCCGGCCGGGATGTCCGTCCAGTCGTCGGCGTCACCGCGCCGCCACTGGAAGGTCACGGCGTCGAACTTCGGGGACTCGGCCTCCGCGGCCAGCGGCACACGGGCCGCGGTGCGGGTTCCGTCGTCGGGCAGCGTCACACCGCCGGGGCCGACATGGAAGGTGTAGGAGACCGGGTCGGACTTGTTTTCCGCCTTGTCCGTGGCCCGGACCTGAAGGACGTTGGTCCCGGCCTTCTCGGGCGCGATGGTGATCTTCACGGGGGTGGTGCCGCTGGTCGGGACCTTCTCCCAGACCGCACCGTCCAGCGACCACTCGATGCCGTTCTGGTCACCGGACGGCGGGGTGACGGTGAAGTCGCCGTTCTGGCCGACGCCCTTGACCCAGGCGTTCGTCGGGTAGTCGGTGGAGGTCACCGAACTCGGCGCGGAGGGGGCACTGGTGTCGACCGTGAAGGACGCGTAGGCGGACCAGCCGGCGTTGTAGTGCTGTCCGTCGTACGGCGACGTGCGGAACTTGTAGGTCTTGCCGTTGCTCAGCAGACCTGAGGGCACCTTCACCGAGGCCGGCTGCCCCGAGGCCACGAAGGGCGAGACCAGGACGTCCCCGACCTGCGTGCCGGTGGCGCTGTCGAAGATCTGGAAGGTTCCGTCGACCTTGTCGTTGTTGGGGTCGACGAAGGTGTCCTGCAGGGTCGGCGTCGTGGTGTTGACGAACCAGGTGCCGCCGGTGTCCTTGAAGAACGGCGGGCCGGCCTGCTGGTCGGTGCCGGTGCGCGGACGGTAGTTGTAGTTGACCGTGAGCTTTGGCGGGTTCGACGCGGCGTTGCCGGAGTTGAACCGCTTCCACGGCGTGCTGACCGCCTCGTCGGTGGCGCGCAGGCCCATATGACCGCGGGTGGTCTTGGCGGAGGCCCACTCCTGCACCAGGGTGGCGACGTTCGCGTTCACCCAGCCGTCGGGGGCCGAGGTGCAGGCCGGATTGCCCTTGGTCTCGGTGGAGGTGGCCTTCTTCGCCGTCCAGGCCGGCTGCGACGTCCAGCGCGAGGAGGTCGACGCGGCTCCCGCGGACCACACCTCCCACGGGTAGGTGCTGCAGTCGGTGTTGCCGGAATGGAAGTTCCACAATGACAGGGTCGCGCTGTTGATCAGGGCGTCGGAGATCGGCGCGGTGTTCCACGAGATGAAGGAACGCGCGGTGCGGAAGGTTCCGTCCGCGTTCTTGGTGCCGGGGTTGCCGAGGTCCAGCTCGACGTCGGAGGACCAGTCCACCGTCTCGCCCTGCTGTACGTACGTGTCGAACACGTTGGACAGCGCGGACGTCGACGGGTCCACCGTCACGGGGTACTTGGTGTCCGGGTCGGCCAGGAACTTCGCGTCCGGGGTGATGACCAGGTCGATCGAGCCGCCCTTGCGGACCACCTTCATGTCGACCTTGACCTGGCGGGTGTGCTCGCCGGAGACGCGGTCCACGGTGGAGTCCCACATCACCGGGGCGGGCATCACCGCGGTCTTCTTGTTCTTCTTGCCGGTGAACAGCACGCTGCCGTCACGCTGCAGTTCGGCCTTCAGGCCCTTGGCCTTGAGCGGGAGTGTGTAGGAGAAGCCGCTCTCGGCCGGCTTCTTCTTGATCTCCACGAACTGCTCGAAGCCGGTACGGGTCGCCTCGACGACGACGTCGGCTCCCGGCACCGCCTCCGTGTATTCGGCCCGGGTGCCGTCAAGTTCGGGTTCGGGCAGGCCGCCCTTCCACTGCAGGGTGATCCCGTTGTCGCCGTCGCCGAGGGTGACCAGGTCGACAGCCTTGGAGCCCTGGCTCGCCCTGAGCGAGGTCGCGCGGGTGCCGGACTTGCCGGAGATCCGCAGACCGCGTGGGTGGGCCTTGGGCACGACCGCGCCCGAGTCGTCGGTGATCAGGTCCAGGTCGACGGGGCGCCATTCGCCGCTGTCCTCGTCCTTGAACCGGACCGGACCGGCGGTGATCTCGCTGGTGAGCGAACCGTCTTTGTTGACCCAGGTGGTCGAGGTCTCGGTTCGCTCGGACAGCGCCTCGACCCGTTTGCCCGAAAGTCTCGCGGCGACCCGTGCCGACGGGATGTCCGCCGCCTGGGTCGCGTGCTTCTTCGGCGCGGACTCGGGCACCCGGGTCTCGGCCGCGAATGCGGAGCCGGCCCCGTTGAGGAGGGTGACGGACAGCGCCAGGGACACACAGCCGGCGACGTAACGTCCGGGTCTTCGTGGCCCGAACATATGATTTGCCATGAAATCCTCGGTATCTGAATACATGAATACGTGAATCGACGCCACATGATCGTGACTGCGACTGATGCGAAACTTACTGGGTGTCAGATCGCTTCAAAGTCGTAGAAGTTGGTCATGTTCGAATTCAAACATTCATTAATTCAGGTGACTTCCACCACAGAACATCCATGGAATCGCCCGGACTTGCGATCCCGGGTCACCGGGGCCGCACCCGAAGTCCGCGGACCGGACGGGGCGAACGGGCCCGGACGCCCCGGATCTCCCGGCCGTGAACACCGGCTCCGCCCGCCCGGCCGAGGCCGGGCATTCGGTGTACGCATCGAGCGGGAGGGCGTGCACCCGAGCCGGGCGAGCGTGGTCCCCGCACAGGCGGGGTTCCCCGCGCGTCGCGAGCGACCGGTGAGCGGGGTCCACCGGTTCGGCGCTGCGGAGAAGGCCGTCTGCCCGGTGGCTCCGCTGTGCCGTGTCCTGGACGTGGCCCGCTCCTCGTCCCATGCCGTCGTCCGGCGCCTTTCGCCGTCTGCCGCGGCGAGCTCCCGAAAGCCCGGAGAGGACCTCCGCCGCCGATGCCGTCCATCGGCCTGTCCCGCCTCGCGGTGCGGCCGATGACACGACGCCCGCCGGTGAGTTCCGTCAACGGAACCAGTGCGTCATGCCGACGATCGCCGAGGGAGGAAACGGCAAAAACGCACGGTGCGGCGCGAGCTCGGCTCCGGGCCCGAGCCCGCCGCAGGGCGACCGTACGAGGGCGAGCTCTCCACGGCTCCGGGCCGGCCGGAGGAACGGCGCGTCCTATCCGATGATGGCGACGGGGGCGTCCCAGGCGTTGCGGTCGACGGTGATGGTGTGACCGCCGCGTGTCTCCTTGCTGTTGACCATGTACTGGTGGCCGCGGCTGTGCGGGGTGAACAGCTTGGGGTCCCAGGGCCAGTCCGCGGTGGTGGTGTTCTTCCTGTCCCACAGCGCGTACCAGAGGTTGCCCGGCAGGTCGGTCCTGTCGGTGGCTGTTGCGACGGCCCTGGCGCTGGAACTGCTGAAGCCGTAGTAGCCGGCGCGGTAGGTCTTCGCGCGCAGGGTCCTGCTGAAGGAGCGCACGTAGGTCAGGACCGCGTCATTGCACGCCTTGTCCGCGACGTCGTACGGCTCCATGTCGAGGTAGACGGCGCTGCCGGCCTTCATACCGAGCGCCGAGGCCCTGGCGACGGCGTCCTTGGCGTTGCTCGCACCCAGGGAGGCAGCCGTGGCGGCCGTGAACTTCTCCGGGTTCCTGCCCGTCTGACAGGGCGGCTGGGCCCCGACATACAGCGGGATGAGCTTCCAGCCGGAGGAGCTGACCGACTTCACCCAGGACGCGGTGAGGTTGGGCTGGGCGCAGCCGCGGTTCTTGCCACCGATGTAGACGGCGGCGGCGCCGTAGAAGCCGGTCCTCCACGCCTTCATCGCCGCGAGGGAAGGCGCTGTGCAGGTGTCGAACGCCCGCCCCGTGTACGTCTTCTCCGCCGGCCAGGCCGATGCCGCCGTCGAAGTCTGCGCCGCGATCCCGGCACCGGCGACGACCACGACGCCTGCCGTCGACCACGCGATGTAGCGGCCTCTTCTGGACAACCGGTGTTCGGACATTCCCCACCCCATTCGGATCGCGGCCACGGCCGCGACCGGCTCGCTTGCGGGGGACCGGTGCATGCGGCGGCACACCGTCGGGCGTGGTCGCAAGGCTCGGTCCCGCCTGCAGCGGCGCGGTACGGCTCCGGCGTTCGGAGCGCTCAGCACCCTATCCAGGATCTGCGAACGACACCGATGACCGTACGGACCGAACTTCGCGCGACGCACCCCGGCTCGCCACCGCCCGCGCCGAACGGGCCGCGCGGACCGCACGGCGGCCGACGCCCGGGCCGCTTCATCCCACCGTCTCCACCACCACCCCGAATCCCGCGGCTCCGCCACGCGCTCCGGCGGCTGTCGCGAACGCCCGGCCCGGAGGGCCACGCGCGCCTCCGTTCCAGGGACTCCTCGGGGACTCCCAGCCCCTGGTCCGAGGGACTTTCCGCCGCGTGACGCGGCAGGACCCCGAAAGACCGGAAAGGGCCTCCGTCCCGGATCAGAGGCCCTTTCCCAGGTAAGACCGCAGGGGGCGGCAGACGAGTCGGGCTGTACGCCGGGTTCTGTTCCGGCGGGTCCTCGCGGGCCCGCCGGCGACGGCCATCCATCTAGGGCCGGCGTTGCCGCCGGCCTCGTGCGGTCTACCCGCGGACTCGGGCGAGCAGCCCTCGAACGTCCGCGCAGAGCGCTTTTCACGGCGCTCCTCTTGACCTTGCTCCGGGTGGGGTTTACCTAGCCGCCTGAGTCACCCCAGGCGCTGGTGGTCTCTTACACCACCGTTTCACCCTTACCGGGGAGCGCCCTCTTCGAGAAGAGAACAACCCCGGCGGTCTGTTTTCTGTGGCACTGTCCCGCGGGTCACCCCGGGTGGCCGTTAGCCACCACCCTGCCCTGTGGAGCCCGGACGTTCCTCGGGAAGTCCCGTGAGGGACTCCACGCGGCCGCCCGCCCGGCTCGTCTGCCGTGCCGACCATGGTACCGGGCGCGGGCGGGGCTTCGGCGCGGCGGCCGTCGCCAGGACCGAGCCGGTGAGGATCAGGGCGAAGGCGGCCAGGACGGGAGCGGTCAGGGGTTCGTCCAGGAAGAGCGCGCCGGCGGCCACCGCGATCGCCGGGTTGACGTACGTGATCACCGACGCGCGGAGGGGGCCGGCCTCCTTGATCAGCTCCAGGAAGGCGACGAAGGCGATCGCCGTGCAGACGACGCCGAGGGCGGCCAGGGCGGCCAGGCTCTCGGCCGAGGGCAGGGCCGCCGGACGGGTCACGGCCGCCGCGGGGGCGTAGACCAGGGCGGCCAGGGCCAGGCAGGGCGTGATGAGGTGCAGCGTCGGGACGTCCTTCAGGTGGCGGTCGGCGATCAGGGGGGCCGTGGCGTAGCCGACCACCGTCACCAGGACCTCCGCCAGGGACAGGGCGTCGCCACCGGTCAGGTGGGGGACGGTGAGGACGCCGACGCCGCCGAGGCCGAGCGCCAGGCCCGTGGTCCGGCGGGTGCCCAGCGACTCCGCCGCGCCGAAGAAGCGTGCCAGCAGGACGCCGGCGATCGGCACGCCCGCGATCAGCAGGCCCGCCGTGGAGCTGGACAGGTGGCGTTCGGCGTCGGTCAGGGTGTACCAGGGGCCGACGATCTCGATGACCGCGAACGCCAGCATCGGTTTCCAGTGCGTCCGCACGTTTTGGGCCATGCCCGGTTGGCGCAGGGCGAAGGGGAGCAGGAGCAGGGCGCCGAGGGCGCAGCGCACGAACACCACCGTCGACGGGGACACCTCGTCCACCGCCACTTTGATCATCAGATAGGGGATGCCCCAGACGACTCCCATCAGGGAGAACAGGGCCCAGCCGCGTGCAGTCATGAAGGTGAGTGTCGGCCGGGTCGGCGGGCGCTGTCTTGAACGCTGTTGCGGTACGCCGCCGGGGTCACCCCCAGGACGCGGCGGAACCAGCGGGTCAGGTGCGCCTGGTCGGCGAAGCCGACGAGTCCGGCGACCTCGGCGGGGCGCGCTCCGGCCTCCAGCAGGGCGCGGGCCCGGGTCACCCGGTACTGGGCGAGCCAGGCGTACGGGGGCACCCCCATCGTCGTACGGAAGGCGCGCAGGAGCTGGTAGCGGGAGAGGCCGAGGTCGGCGGCGAGGGCGGCGAGGGAGGGCGGGGCGAGGAGTTCGTCGGCGAGGCGGTCGCGCACGGCGAGGGCGACGGTGCCGGCGCCGGGGACCGCCGTGTCGTCCGCGCGGGCCGTGGAGTGGCGGCGGGCGAGGGCGGTGAGCAGCCAGGGGATGCGGGACTCCGCCTCCAGGGGGTCCGGGCGGGAGCTCACGTCCGTGTGGGCGCGGCACAGGGCGGCGGCCAGTTCGGGGTCGTCGAGGACGGGGTCGGGGAAGTGCGGGAGGCCGCCGCCGAGGGTGCCGTCGGCGAGGAGGGCGGGGGCGGCGTAGAGGGCGCGGTAGGAGTAGCCGTCGGGGGCGGCGGGGCCGCCGGTGTGCATCTCGCCGGGTTCGAGGACGACGATCGAGCCCGGTCCGGACACGATGCGTCCGCCCCGGTAGGCGATGGCCTCCAGGCCGCCGACGGTGACCCCGACCGTGAACTCGTCGTGGGCGTGGGGGGCGTACTCGTGCCGGTCGAAGCGGGCGGTGAGCAGGTCGAGGGGAGGGCCGCACCGCCCCAGCCGCGCCCTGGTCCAGCGGGCCTGTTCCCGTACGTCCGTCACCGCGCACCCCCGCCCACAGGGGATCAGAGGAAGTCGGCGGTGTCCAGGTCGAATCCGAAGGGGGCGGGGAGAGTGACCGGTTTGCCGAAGGGGCGAGTGCACCGCTCGCGGTACTCGTCCTTCCCCGGGTCGCCGAACAGCGTGATCGAAGAGGCTTCGCGGTCGACGAGGAGGTAGAGGGGGATGCCGCCGCGGGCGTAGCAGCGGCGCTTGGCCTCGCGGTCCGCCTGAGGCTTGCTGGATGTCACCTCCACCACCATGGCGACGCCGTCGCAGGGCATCCAGGAGCCGGCTCCCCGGTAGAGGCGCAGAGCCGTGGGAGCGAAGGTGCCGTCCGGGATGGCGTGGTTCTTCGGGCAGGCTCCGCCGCTCTTCAGCTTCAGTCCTTTGTTCCCGGAGAAGTCCATGTCGGTACGGGACCGCCTGATCACCTGCTTCATGATCAGATTGATGTAGTCCTCGTGGTCCCCGTCCGGCGGCGGCGTCACGACGATCTCCCCCTCGATCAGCTCGGCCCGGAAACCCTCCGGGGTCTCCAGGGCGAGAAAGCCCTCCAGCAGGACGTCCGCCTGCGAGAGCGGCTCATGGGCCATGGCAGTCATGTCACGCCCCTCCTTCTGTCGCCCGTCAGGCTGGGACATCGGCTGATCACCTGTCATGAGATCGGGAACCGTTCCCTCGATCGTGGCACAGGATCGTGTGGCCCGGCAGGCGCCACCGCGCCCGCTTGACCCTGCCGCAGCGTCAACGTCTCTACTGGTCCCATGCGGATCGGAGAACTCGCCGCCGCCGTCGGGGTCACCACGCGGGCGGTGCGGCACTACCACCAGTCGGGGCTGCTGCCGGAACCGGAGCGGCTGGGCAACGGATACCGGGACTACACCCTGCGGCACGCCGTCGCGCTGGCGCGGATCAGGCGGCTGACCGAGCTGGGGCTGGGGCTCACCGAGGTGCGGGACGTGCTCGCGGACGACGCGGGGAAGGATCTCGTCGAGGTGCTGACGGAGCTGGACGAGGACCTGGCGCGGCAGGAGGCCGCGATCCGGGACCGGCGGGCGCGGCTGCGGGGCCTGCTGGAGACGGGGGACGGGCTGACCGCCGAGGGGCCGGTCTCCCCCGAGCTGGCCGCGCTGTTCCGGGACACGGCCCGGCTGACCGACTCCCCCATGGCCGTCAAGGACCGCGAGATGCTCGCGCTCATCGAGACCGCCGCGCCGCCGGAGGAGCGGAAGCGGCTGATCGGGCTGCTCGGCGGGATGGTGGACACGCTGGGCGGGGCCGAGCGGGCGCGTGCGCTGTACGGGATGCTCGACGCGCTCGCCGACGCCGATCCGGACGACCCGCGCGTGGAGGAGGCCGCCCGCGCCCTCGCCGCGTCCGTGCCGGACGGACTGGTCCCGGAGGGGACCGACGTCGGGGAGGCGGACGGCTTCCTGCGGGCCCTCTACGCCGACTTCGCACCGGCCCAGGCGGAGGTGTTCCGCCGCATGCTGCGGATCGTCACGGAGGGGCGGTCATGAGGGGCGTGCGGGTGGCGTGGGCGCTGGCCCGGCACGAGCTGCGGCTGATGACGAGCCTCTGGCTGTGGGTGGCCCGTCGTAGGCACGGTGTCGGCGGCGGGACGGCGTTCGGGTACGCGCGCGGACAGGCGGCCCTGATGTACGGGTTCGCGTTCGTGTGCGTGGTCGAGACGGTGGCGATGTCCGTGCTGCTGGGCGACTGGCCGACGGTGCACGCGGTGGTGCTCTTCCTGGACGTGTACACCGTCGTGTTCGTCGTCGCGCTGCACGCCGCGTCCGTCGTCCGCCCGCACGTGCTGGACGCCGGGGTCCTGCGGGTCCGCCGGGCCGTCCACGTCGACCTGCGGATACCGGTCGGGCGGATCGCCTCGGTCCGGCGTGAGCTGCGGATGACGCACGAGCCGGCCGACGGCGAGCTCGATCTCGCCGTCGGGTCGCAGACGACCGTCACGGTCGAGCTCACCGAGCCGGTCACCCACGTCACCTTCCTCGGCCGCCGCCACGACGTCCGCGTGGTCCGCTTCCACGCGGACGACTCCGACGGGCTCGTCCGCGCGCTCGCCGCAACCCCCTCTCCTCGGGGGCGCTGTCGCTGAACCCCATCGCCAAGCCGGTGGGCACGAGCGGAACCGCGTCCGGCGCGCACCGTACGCTGACGTCGAGCTCGATCGAAGGAGTACGTGTGCTTGTCCTGCTGCCGCCGTCCGAAGGCAAGGCCGCTTCCGGCCGCGGTGCCCCGCTGAGGACCGAGTCGCTGTCGCTGCCGGGGCTGGCCGCCGCGCGGGAGGCCGTCCTCGCCGAGCTGGTGGACCTGTGCGCCGGCGACGAGGACAAGGCGCGCGAGGTGCTCGGGCTGAGCGAGGGGCTGCGGGGCGAGGTCGCGAAGAACGCGGAGCTGCGGACCGCCGGGGCGCGGCCCGCCGGGGAGATCTACACCGGGGTGCTGTACGACGCCCTGGACCTGGCGTCCCTGGACCCGGCGGCGAAGCGGCGGGCGGCGGCGTCCCTGCTGGTCTTCTCCGGGCTGTGGGGTGCGGTCCGGGTCACCGACGAGATCCCCTCCTACCGCCTCTCGATGGGTGTGAGGCTGCCCGGCCTCGGCGCGCTGAGCGGGCACTGGCGTGCGCCGATGGCCCAGGTGCTGCCCGAGGCCGCCGGGGACGGGCCGGTGCTGGACCTGCGGTCGGCGGCGTACGCGGCGGCCTGGAGGCCGAAGGGCGAGGTCGCCGGGCGGACGGTGACCGTACGCGTGCTGCACGCGCCGACCCGGAAGGTGGTCAGCCACTTCAACAAGGCGACCAAGGGGCGGATCGTACGGAGCCTGCTGACGGCCGGGGCCGCGCCGGAGGACCCCGCCGGGCTGGTGGAGGCACTGCGGGACCTCGGGTACGAGGTGGAAGTGACGGCGCCGGCCAGGGCGGGGGCGGCGTGGGCGCTGGATGTGCTGGTGGACGAGGTGCACTGATTGCATCCTCTGCAATGAGCTTTGCGCGGTGCGCATCGGTGTGGGCAGGATGACGCCATGCGCTCTTCCCTGCCCTCCGCGGACTCCTCCTCCGTGCTGGACCTCGCCCCCGTCGTGCCCGTCGTCGTCGTCGAGGACGCCGCCGACGCCGTACCGCTGGCGCGCGCGCTGGCCGGTGGCGGGCTGCCCGCGATCGAGGTGACCCTGCGGACGCCCGCCGCGCTCGACGCGATCCGCGCGATCGCCGGTGAGGTGCCGGACGCCGTGGTCGGGGCGGGGACGGTGATCACGCCGGAGCAGGCGGGCGAGGCGGTGGCGGCCGGGGCGCGGTTCCTGGTCAGCCCGGGGTGGACGGACGTACTGCTCGAGGCCATGCGGGCGTCCGGGGTGCCGTTCCTGCCGGGGGTGTCGACCGCCTCGGAGGTGGTGGCACTCCTTGAGCGGGGGGTGCGGGAGATGAAGTTCTTCCCGGCGCAGGCGGCGGGCGGTACGGCGTACCTGAAGTCGCTCGCCGGTCCGCTTCCGCAGGCCCGCTTCTGCCCGACCGGGGGCATCGGCCCCGACTCCGCGCCGGACTATCTCGCGCTGTCCAACGTGGGGTGCGTGGGCGGGAGCTGGATGCTTCCGGCGGACGCGGTGGCCGCCCGGGACTGGGACCGGATCGAGGCGCTGGCCCGCGCGGCGGCGGGGCTCAGCGCAGGTGCGAGGTGTCGTTGAACAGGCGGACGCTGGCGTTGCCGTCGGCGTAGTACGCCACGGCGGAGAGCGATGCCGCCGAGAGTTCCATGCGGAACAGGGCCTCGGGCGGGGCGCCCAGGGCGAGGCGCACGAAGGTCTTGATCGGTGTCACGTGGGTGACGAGCAGGACCGTGCGGCCGCGGTACTCGGCGGTCAGCCGGTCGCGGGTGGCGGCGACCCGGGCGGCGGTGGCCGCGAAGCTCTCGCCGCCGCCGGTGGGTTCGGCGTCCGGGGAGGACAGCCAGGCGTTCAGGTCGTCGGGGTGGCGTTCGCGGACCTCGCCGAAGGTGAGGCCCTCCCAGGCGCCGAAGTCCGTCTCGCGCAGCCCGTCCTCCACGGTCACGTCGAGACCGAGGCGGGCGGCGACGATGCCGGCGGTCTCGCGGGTACGGGCGAGGGGCGAGGCGACGACCGCCTGGACGGTCCCGCGCCGGGCGAGGAACTCGCCGACCTTCTCGGCCTGCTCCCGGCCGACGCCGGAGAGGGAGGGGTCGCTGCCGCCACTGCCCGAGAAACGCTTCTGCGGGGTCAGCGGGGTCTCGCCGTGCCGCAGCAGCACGAAGGTCGCGGGCGGCCCCAGATCGGCGGGCGCCCAGCCGGCGGTGGGAGTGGCGACGGCCCGCGCGGCCCGGACGTCGGCCTCGGCTTCAGTACGGCCGACCTCGGCGCGTCCGGCTCCGGTCCGATCGGCCTCGGCGCGTCCGGCTCCGGGCTCGCCACCGGCGACCTCGGCGCGTCCGGCTCCGGGCTCGCCACCGGCGACCTCGGTCCGGCCCGCTCCGGGCTCGCCACCGGCGACCTCGGTCCGGCCCGCTCCGGGCTCGCCACCGGCGACCTCGGTCCGGCCCGCTCCGGCCCGATCGGTCCCAGGCTCGCCACCGGCGACCTCGGCAACGGCGGCGTTCTCGGACACGGTGCCGGCTCCCGCGGCCCCGGACGCGACGCGGGTCCCGGCCGCCCGCGCGGCCCGCGCATCCGCGTCGGCCTTTACACGGTCGGCGTCGGCCTCCGCGGCCCGCGCGCGCCCGGCACCGGCCCCGGCCCCGGCGGCGGCGGAACCCCCGGCCTCCGGGGCCGACGCCAATGCGGCGCGGACCCTGGCCGCGCCCTCTGTCGCGTCACCCGGTGGGCCCGCCGGCTCGGGGGTCACCGGGCGTGCCGTCGGGGTGCCGAGGGCGGCCCGGGAGACCGCGGCCGACCACGCCTCGCCCCGTTTGCCCGCGTCCATCGCCTCGTTGGCCAGGCGGTCGGCGTGCTTGTTCTGTGCGCGGGGGATCCACTCGTAGGTGACCCGCTCCGGCGGGAAGACCCGCGCCGCCTCAGCCGCGAGCGGCTTCATCGCCGGGTGCTTGATCTTCCAGCGGCCCGTCATCTGCTCGATGACGAGCTTGGAGTCCATCCGGACGTGGACCCGTGCCTGAGGGTCCAGCTCACGGGCGGCGCGCAGGCCGGCCAGCAGGCCCCGGTACTCGGCGACGTTGTTCGTGGCGACACCGAGGTACTCGGCCACCTCCACCAGGGTCTCCCCCGTCGCCGCGTCGCTCACCACGGCCCCGTAGCCCGCGGGCCCCGGGTTGCCCCGCGACCCGCCGTCCGCCTCGACGATGAACTCCCGCACCGTCCGGAACCCCTACAGCCCCGACTCGGACGTACGCACCAGGATGCGGCGGCAGTTCTCGCAGCGCACCACCGTGTCGGGGGCGGCGGAGCGGATCTCGTTCAGCTCGGTGATGGCGAGCTCCTGACGGCAGCCCTGGCAGGTACGGGCGTACAGCTTCGCGGCACCGACGCCGCCCTGCTGCCCGCGGAGCTTCTCGTACAGGCTCAGCAGCGGGGCGGGCACCGAACCCGCGACGACCTCGCGCTCCTTCGTCACCGAGGCCGCCTCGCCGTCGATCTCCTCGACGGCCGCGTTCCGGCGCGCGGTGGCGTCGTCGATCCGCCCCTGCACGGAGCCGACCCGCTCGGTCAGCTCGGCGACCCGCTCCTGCGCGGACTCGCGGCGCTCCATGACCTCCAGGACGACGTCCTCCAGGTCGCCCTGCCGCTTGGCGAGGGAGACGATCTCGCGCTGGAGGTTCTCCAGGTCCTTCGGCGAGGAGACGGCACCGGAGTCGAGGCGCTTCTGGTCGCGGGCGGCGCGCTGGCGCACCTGGTCGACGTCCTGCTCGGCCTTGGTCTGCTCGCGGGCGCAGTCGCTCTCCTCGGTCTGCGCGGCGACGAGCAGGTCGCGCAGCTGGGTGAGGTCCCGGCTCAGCGACTCGATCTCGGCGTGCTCGGGCAGCGACCTCCGCTTGTGGGCGAGCTGCTGGAGGCGGACGTCGAGGTCCTGGACGTCGAGGAGTCGGATCTGGTCGGCGGGCGCGGCGTTCAGTTGGGGGCTCCAGATGTGTCGGTGGTGGCGGGAGACGCCGCGTGGGCGGTCCAGGGGTCGGTGACCGTCTTCGAGACGTGGACCCGCAGGCCCCATCCGTGACGGTCGGAGATCTCGTCGAGCTGGGCTGCCGCCAGCTCGCACCAGGGCCACTCGGTGGCCCAGTGCGCCGCGTCGAGCAGCGCGAGGGGACTGTGGGCGCGGTCCGCGATGAACTCGGACGCCGGGTGGTGGCGCAGGTCCGCGGTGAGGAAGGCGTCCACGCCGGCGGCCCGGACGTGGTCGAAGAGGCTGTCGCCGGAGCCGCCGCTGACGGCGACCGTGCGCACGAGCGCGTCGGGGTCGCCGGCGACGCGGATGCCCTGCGCGGTGGCGGGGAGGCGTTCGGCGGCACGGGCGGCGAGGGCGCGGACGGTCAGCGGGTGGTCCAGTTCGCAGACGCGGCCGAGTCCCCGGCGGCCCTCGGGGTCGGCCGGGTCCGGCACCAGGGGTCGTACGACCCTGAGGTCCAGGGCGCCGGCGAGGGCGTCCGAGACTCCCGGGTCGGCGGTGTCGGCGTTGGTGTGGGCGACGTGCAGCGCGATGTCGTTCTTGATGAGCGTGTGTACCACGCGGCCCTTGGAGGTGGAGGCCGCGACCGTGGTCGTACCGCGCAGATAGAGCGGGTGGTGGGTGACCAGCAGGTCGGCGTCCAGCCTCACCGCCTCGTCGACGGTCTCCCGGACCGGGTCGACGGCGAACAGGACCCGCGTGACCTCCTGGTCGGGCTCGCCCACGACGGTGCCGACCGCGTCCCAGGACTCGGCCCGCTCGGCGGGCCACAGGTTCTCCAGCGCGGCGATGACTTCAGACAGACGGGGCACGCCGCCAAGGCTACCTGGGCCGCCTCGTGCGCCCGAACCGGCGCCGCTCTCGCCGGCCGGCGTCACGACCCCGTGGAGCACACGTCCGCTCCTTCCTCAGGCGAATCGTTCCTGGAGCACCCTTACGTGTGAAGTGCGGGCCCACCGGTTCGCCGTCCGCGCACGCGCGACCTACTTTCGTCACCGGAGGTGACCGAACGATGACGGTCTGTGCCATCGAACCTGCGGCGGGACACGCGGACGGAGCCGGGCGAGCGGGCTGCACCATCACCGCCGACGGTTCCTACGCCGCACGCCTCGCCCTCGCCGGCGACTCCTTCTTCCCGGAGCGCTGGACCCTGGACGGCCCCGAGCCCTACGCGGTGCCGCTGCCCGGCGACCGGCCCGAGGAACCCGGCACCGAGGTGCAGCCCCTGAGCGACGGGCGGGTCCTCATCCACCGCCTGGTGGGCGGACGGCACGCCTTCTCGCTGCTGTACCCGACCGGCCCCGGCACCGGCGAGCTGCCGCTGGGCACGGTCGAGTGCCCGGACGAGGGCACCCGGCTGCGGCTGCTGCCGCCCGCGCCGGGCGGGGAGCGGGCGTACGCCCTCGCCGTGGGCCGGCGGTCGACGGTGGTGTGGCTGGTGGCGGGCGGCGCGTTCGGGCCGGAGCAGCTCGCGGAGGTTCCCGGGCGCTGCTCGGGCGGGGTGTGGCTGGACCGCGAGGGGCGGATGCTGGCGCTGGACCGGGAGACCGGCGGGCGCACCAAGGCGGTCGTGGTGGACCTGGAGCGCGGCGGCGAGATGTCCCCGCTGCTGCAGATCGCCGACGGGAGCGACGACCGGGTGCTGCTCGCCGACCCGGACAGCGGGCTGCTGCTGATCCGCTCGGACGCGCCGTCCCCCGGTCGGGACCGGCTGGGCTGGGGGGTACTGGGCAGCACGCTGCCGGTGCGTTTCCCGGAGTGCCTGCGGCTGGCGGACTGCGCGGTCACGCCGTTCGCGATCCAGCCGGGGCAGATGCTGACGCCGGAGAGCTGCGCGGTGGCGCTGCGCGTCGACGGCGCGTTCGGCAGCTGGGTCGGGGTGTGGCGGCCGGCGGAGCGGCGGGTGCACCATTTCCCGGCGCCGGCGGGGTGGCTGGCCGGCGCCGGGCTGTGGACCGCGGACGGGGTGTTGCGGCTGCCGTACGCCACCGGGGCGGTGCCGTGCGGTGTCGCCGGGCTGCGGGCGCCCGGGCAGGAGCGGCGGCGGGAGGGCCTGGACGTCCGTCCGGTGGTGAGCCTTCCGGAGGCTCCGGGCCGCCCGGCATCCGCCGTGCCCGTGCCCGACCGCGTGCCTGACGGCCGGCTCCCCACCGCCGTGGGCCTCGCGGCCAAAGGCCGGATGCCGTCCGCCGTCGCACCTATGACCGTGGGCCGACTCGCTTTCACCGCCGCGCCCACGGCCGAAGGGAAGAACCCGTCCACCGCCGCACCCATGACCGAAGGCGGACCCCCCTCCACCGCCGTACTCATGACCGTGGGCCGCCTCGCCACCACCACCGAGCCCACGAACGAGGACCGCACCCCGTCCACCGCCGCACCCATGACCGAAGGCGGGACCCCCTCCACCGCCGTACTCATGACCGTGGGCCGCCTCGCCACCACCACCGAGCCCACGAACGAGGACCGCACCCCGTCCGACACCGCGCCCATGACCGAAGGCCGACTCGCCACCACCGCCGGCACCATGGCCGAAGCCTCTCTCCCGCCCCACACCATGCGCATCGGCGGTCGGCTGCCGTCGTACGTCGTGCACATCGCCGACGGCCCGCCCCCGCTGCGCACCGTGCACATGGTCGACGGTCAACTACGGCCCCGCACCGAGCACATGGCCGACGGGGGGCATCCGTTCCACGCCGGACTTCCCGCGCACGGCGACCCCGACGCCCTTGCCGCTCCCCGTCCCGTTCCCTTGCAGCAGGCGCCTTTGGGGCGGCTTGTAACGAAGTAGTGGCGGTCGGCGTGGCCGCCTGGATTCGAGCGGTGGGGTGCCGGTTACACTCGCCCGGCTGTAGGAAAGATCATGTTTACGGGGTGAGTTCCTTCCGATGAACGACGTCAACACGAACAAGCCGCAGTCCGCCGAGGGCGGACAGGCCTCCGCCGGACACGGCAGGCACCGGGGTCCGGTCTCCACGCAGGACGCGGAGGCGTCCCCGCGCGGCCGGCACCGCAGGCCGGAGCAGGCGAACGAGTACGCGGGGTCGGCTGCCTGACATCACGTCAGACACCGGTCCGCAACCGATCCGGGCCCCGGCCGTCGTCGATGACGGCCGGGGCCCGGCTCTCTGCCGGCCACCGGGCGGCCCCGGCCGGCACGAGCGCCCCGGCACCGGCTTTCGCCCCGTGCCGAACCTGGTCCCCGGTCCTGGACACCGCCCACCCCCCCGGTCGGCCAAGGAGCGGGCGGGACTCTCCGTCGGAGCGGGGCCGGCGGTCACACGCGGTGGCTGCCGCCGGTGTCCCGGTGGTGCTCGTGCTTGGTCTTACGAGGGATGAGCCCGGCCAGTCCCAGCAGGCCGAGCAGGCCCCACAGTCCGGCGTTGCCGCCGCCGTCGTCGTTGTCGTCGTCCTCCTGCGCCTGTACGACCGTGGCGGTGGTCGGCTGGGCCGCCTGCTCGGCGGTCTGGCTGAACGCCGCCCCGGCCGGGGCGATGGCGAGCAGGATGCCGATGGCGACGGTGCCCACGAATTTGCGCATTGCTGTCTCCCTTATCTCAGTGGTCCCAGCAGTCGCTTTCGCACCGTCCATAGTGCCCGTTTTCCTCCATAAAAGACTCAAATGCGAGAAACACGGGCGCTTTTTTGATTGCCACTTCGACCGGACACGTCGACACCGGCCGGTACAAAGGAACGGTCAAGAATTCGTTAGTGGCTCGAAGCATCGGAATAGTTGCCTCGGTGTACGGGGTTCGGTCTGCACGTACCCCTGCACACGGCCCGCCCCGGAGGCACCCTTCATGACGCAGACGACGACCGACCGTCCCTCCGGCAGAGCGGGCGGGGCCGTGGTCCCGGTGCTTGCCTTCGCGGGCATCGTCGTCGCGGTGATGCAGACCCTGCTGGTCCCGGTCATCAAGGATCTGCCGCGCCTGCTGGACACCACCCCCGGCGACGCCACCTGGGTCCTGACCTCGACCCTGCTGTCCGGCGCCGTGGCCACCCCGATCATGGGCCGCCTCGGCGACCTCCACGGCAAGCGGCGCATGCTGGTCACCAGCCTCGCGGTGATGGTGGTCGGCGCGCTGGTCAGCGCGTTCACCAGCGATCTGCTGCTGATGATCGCCGGCCGTACGCTCCAGGGCTTCGCGATGGGCGCCATCCCGCTCGGGATCGGCCTGATGCGCGACATGCTGCCCCGCGAGCGCCTCGGCTCGGCGATGGCCCTGATGAGCTCCTCCATAGGCGTCGGCGGCGGTCTCGCGCTGCCCGCCGCCGCGCTGGTCGCCCAGCACTCCGACTGGCACGTCCTCTACTTCGGCGCCGCCGGCCTCGGCGTCCTCGCGATCGCGCTCACCCTGACCGTCGTACCGGAGTCCCCGGTGCGCGCGAAGGGCACCTTCGACCTGCCGGGCGCGCTGGGCCTGTCCGCCGGACTGGTGCTGTTCCTGCTCCCCGTCTCCAAGGGCAGCGCCTGGGGCTGGACCTCCGGCACCACGCTGGGCCTGTTCGCCGCGGCGGCCGTGGTTCTCCTCCTGTGGGGGCTGATGGAGCTGCGCGTCGCCGCGCCCCTGGTGGACCTGCGCACCAGCGCTCGCCGCGAGGTCCTGCTCACCAACCTCGCGTCGATCATGGTCGGCGTCTCCTTCTTCGTCGTCTCCCTGGTCCTCCCCCAGCTGCTCCAGCTCCCCGCCGGCCACGGGCTCGGCCAGTCGATGGTCGTCGCCGGCCTGTGCGTGGCCCCGCTGGGCGTGACGATGATGTTCACGGCCCCCGTCTACGCCCGGCTGTCCGCCCGCCACGGCCCGAAGACCACCCTCATCCTCGGCCTGCTGATCATCGCGGCCGGCTACGGCGGCGGCCTCGGCCTGATGGACGCCGCCTGGCAGACCGTCGTCACCTCGGTGGTCATCGGCGCGGGCATCGGCCTCGCCTACTCCTCCCTGCCCGCGCTGATCACCGACGCGGTGCCGGCCTCGGAGACGGGCGCGGCGAACGGCCTCAACACGCTGATGCGGTCCATCGGTACGTCGGTGTCGAGCGCCGTCATCGGCATGGTGCTGGCGAACACGGCGGACACCGTGGGCGGGGTGGAGATCCCGACCCCGCACGGCTTCCGGATCTCCTTCCTGATCGCGACGGCGGCGGTGGCCGTGGGCCTGGTGCTGGCCCTGTTCCTGCCCGCCGGGCGCCCGTCGGAGCAGTATCCGCGACTGCGGGCGAGCAGCGAGGAGGACGCGAACCCGGAGCACGCAAAGGCGGCCCCGCACGGTTTCCGCGGCCGGGTCCTGGACGCGACCGGTGTCCCCGTCGCCCGCGCCGAGGTCACCCTGACCGACCGCCACGGCCGCCGGGCCGGCACCACCGTCTCCGCCGACGACGGCGGCTACGCCCTCGCCGTCCCCGCCGGGGGCGCCTACGTCCTGGCCGCCCGCGCCGCCGGCCACGCCCCGCTCGTCTCCCCGGCCCGCCACGAGGGCGACGGGCGTCCGGTCGACCTGGACCTGTCCCTGCCGGGCGCGACGGTCTCCACCTGACCCCCGCCACCCAGCGGTACCCCCTGTCGGCCGGTCCGGCGGGGAGGTACGGCAGCATGGGGCCGTGCACACACGTACGACCTCGGGAGAGGCAAGCCCCATGTCGATGGCACCCGGGCCCGCGATCCTGGCCGCGTTCGAGGCGGCGAAGGGCTTCATGCCCGTGGACGAGGGCCTGGCCCTGTACGCGGCGGCGGCCGAGGCCGGCCGTCTCGGGCTGCCGCTCCTGGAGATCGGCACCTACTGCGGCCGCTCCACGATCCTGCTCGCCGACGCGGCCCGCGCCGCCGGTGTCACCGCGCTCACCGTGGACCACCACCGCGGCAGCGAGGAGCAGCAGCCCGGCTGGGAGTACCACGACCCGGAGACGGTCGACCCCGGACTGGGCCTGATGGACACCCTCCCCGCCTTCCGCCGCACCCTGCACCGGGCGGGCCTGGAGGACCACGTGGTGGCCCTGGTCGGCCGCTCCCCCAAGATCGCCGCCCTCTGGGCCTCCCCGCTCGCCCTCGTCTTCATCGACGGCGGCCACACCGACGAACACGCCACCGCCGACTACGAGGGCTGGGCCCCGCACGTCACCGAGGGCGGCCTGCTCGTCATCCACGACGTCTTCCCCGACCCGGTGGACGAGTTCACCGGCCAGGCTCCGTACCGCGTCCACCTCCGGGCTCTCGCCTCCGGCGCGTTCACCGAGGTCTCGGCCACCGGCTCCCTGCGCGTACTGCGCCGTACCGGCGCGGGCATCTGACACCGCTAGGGTGGCTGCGTGTCGTACACAGGTCCCGGTTTCGATCCGCCCCAGCCCCGGAGGTCCCGGCGCGGGCCCCTGACCATGGCATTCGCCGCGCTGGTGCCGGGCGCGTTGCTCGGGTGGGCCGTGTATGCCGCGGTGGGCGGGGGCGACGAGAGGCCGGGGAGCGCCGCCGCTTCCCCCTCCCTCTCCCCCTCTGCTTCCGCTTCCGCTTCCGCTTCCGCCACGTCCCGTACGTCGTCGCCGGCGCCGTCCGCGAGTTCCGAGGACGCGAAGCCCAGCGCCTCCGCCGCCGCGAGCGGCCCCCTCAAGGGCAAGGTCGTCGTCATCGACCCCGGGCACAACCCGGAGAACTTCAAGCACACCGCCGAGATCAACCGCCAGGTGGACATCGGGACCAACCGCAAGGAGTGCGACACCACCGGCACGTCCACCAACGACGGTTACGCCGAGGCCGACTTCACCCTCGACGTCGCCCACCGGATGCGCGCGCTCCTCGAAGAAGAGGGTGCCACCGTGAAGTTGACGCAGGACGCCGACCGGCCGTTCGGCCCGTGCGTGGACGAGCGGGCCCGGATCGGCAACAAGGCGAAGGCCGACGCCGTCGTCTCGATCCACGCGGACGGCTCGGGCACCGGCAACCGCGGCTTCCACGTGATCCTGCCCGGCGCCGTGCACGCCGGTGCCGCCGACACCCGCGCCATCGTCGGACCGTCCGGCGACCTCGGTACGCGCATCGCGGGCAACTTCGTCCGCGTCACCGGCAGCGCGCCCTCCAACTACGTCGGCGGCGGTACCGGTCTCGTCACGCGTAAGGACCTGGGCGGTCTCAATCTGTCAACGGTTCCCAAGGTGTTCATCGAGTGCGGCAACATGCGCGATAGCAAGGACGCGGCGCTGCTGACCAGCGGTGCCTGGCGGCAGAAAGCGGCGCAAGGGATTTCCGACGGAATCGTGAGTTTCCTGCGCGGGTAGGGATCAGCGCGCTGATCCGGGCGGACAGCCCGATCCTTCGGACGATAATGTCGTCCACACGATGAGGGGCCACCCCCGCGCTTCACACCGGGGCCTTCGGGCGACATGGTGACAGCGACGCCTCTTCCGCCGACGAGACGACCTACGAAGGACCTGAAGTGAATATCCGCTCCCTCACTCGAGGCGACGGCGTGGTGATCGGAGCAGCGGTATTGCTGTTCATCGCGTCGTTCCTCGACCTCTACTCCGTCGATGGCGCTCCCGACAGCTACGACCTCCCCAGCCTGTGGGGCAGCGGTCCGGTCGTGCTCGGAGTGGTGCTGGCGGGCCTCATCGGCGCCGCGCTCGTCGTCGTCGCCCGCGGCCTGCCGCAGCCGCCGAAGGTCGCGGGGCTCGACCTCGGCCAGTTCGGCGTCGCCTTCACGGTGTTCGCCGCCTGGACCGCCCTCGGCAACATCTTCGACGTGGCCGGCGGCATCGACAACGTCGGTGGTTCCTCCGACGGCCCCGACGCCGGCACCGGTCTGATCCTGGCGCTCGTGGCCACGCTCGTCATGGCCGCCGCCGCCGTCGCCACCCCCCTGGTGCCCGCCCTCAAGGGCGCGCTCCTCCCGGCCGCCCGTCCCGCCGCCCCGCAGCCGTACGGCGCGCAGCCGCCCGCCGGTTACGGCTACCCGGGTGCGCAGCAGGCCTCGTTCGGTGGTCAGCCGCAGCCGGGCCAGCCCGGTCAGCCGCAGCAGCCCTTCCCGGGCCAGCCGCAGGCGGGCCAGCCCGCCGCCCCGGCGCCCGCCGGGGACTTCTCGCCGTTCTGGTTCGCCGTGCCGGTGCCGCGTCCGCTGTTCCCGGAGGACGGCTCGCCCACGCCGATCGCCGAACTGGCCCCCGGTACCTGGTACCTGGCGGTCGAGCAGCGCGGTCCGTCCCTCGTCGCCCAGACCCAGGACGGCCGCCGCGGCGTCCTCCAGGACACCTCGGGCATCCAGCGCGGCTGATCGGCCCCGGCCCTTTCTCGTCACGGCCCCCGCCCCACCGGGCGGGGGCCGTTGTCGTACGGCGGGCACCCGCCACGGCCGCGGCGGATCGGGGACCGGCGGCCCGGCGTCTTCTCGGTGGACCACCGGCAGCGCGGCCCGAAGGCGTGGCGCCTGCTGCTCACCCACCGCTGAGCTCGCGGCGAACTTCCGCACCGGCTCCGGGCGTTCCGGGTTTCAACCCGACTTTCGGGGCCAGTCGGAAAGCATGTCCCCTCGATATCGCACTGGTTCCAACTCCGCGGGGACGGTCATCGCGGTGATCGCGGACATCATGGCCGTCATCCTCGGACTGTGGATTCTGATGTACCTGCTGGACGCCAACCGGGGCAACGACCTGGTGCAGTTCGTCCACGATGCGGCCAACTGGCTGGCCACCTGGTCCCGAGACCTGTTCACCTTCGACGAGGCGTGGGCCCGGGTGGTCGCCGGCTACGGACTCGCCGCCGTCGTCTACCTGTTCATCGGCCACGCCATCGCGGGCCGGCTGCGCCGCCACTGAGGCCGCCGTGCGGCCGGCTCAGGTGAGCGTGCAGCAGTCCGGGGCCAGTCCCCTGGGCAGGCGGTCGCCGCCGAAGACCGCGCAGGTGGCCTCGTGGCCGCCGAGGGCGGCGACCGCCAGCAGCAGTGAGCCGGCGGTCCAGGCGGTCAGCTCGCGCGGCCAGATCGCGTCGTCGTCGAAGACGTAGCCCGTCCAGTACAGGCCGGTCCCCGGATCGCGCAGGTGCTGGATCGACTGGAGCACCTCCAGCGCGCGGTCGGACTCGCCCATCGCCCACAGCGCCAGGGCGAGTTCGGCCGACTCGCCGCCGGTCACCCACGGGTTGGGCACCACGCAGCGCACCCCGAGGCCGGGCACGACGAAGCGGTCCCAGCCCTCCTCGATACGGGCCTTGGCCTCCGCGCCGGTGAGCGCGCCGCCGAGCACCGGGTAGTACCAGTCCATGGAGTAGCGGTCCTTGTCCAGGAACCGCTCCGGGTGGTGCCGGATCGCGTGCCGCAGCGCGCCCGCCGCCAACTCCCAGTCCGGCTGCGGCTCCTCGCGCTGCTCGGCGATGGCGAGCGCGCAGCGCAGCGCGTGGTGGACGGAGGAGGAGCCGGTGAGCAGCGCATCCGCGGTGGGCGTGCCGTCGTCGTCGCGCCGCCAGCCGATCTGTCCGCCGGCCTGCTGCAACCGCAGCACGAACTCGACCGCCGCGTACACCACCGGCCACATGCGGTCCAGGAACGTGTCGTCGCCGGTGGCGAGGTAGTGGTGCCACACGCCGACCGCGACGTAGGCGACGAAGTTGGTCTCCCGGCCCCGGTCGGTGACGTCGAGCGGGTCGCCGTCGGCGTAGGCCGCGTACCAGGAGCCGTCCGCCAACTGGTGCCGGGACAGCCACAGATAGGCCCGTTCGGCGGCGGCGTGCTCGCCCGCCGTGTCCAGGGCCATCGCGGCCTCGACGTGGTCCCACGGGTCGAGGTGGTGTCCCCGGAACCAGGGGATCGCCCCGTCCTCCCGCTGCACGGCGAGGATGCCGGCGACGGTCGCGGCGGCCTGACCGGCCGTGAGCACCCCGGGCAGGACGAGGTGTTCCGTCCGAGGGGTCCGGGGAGACCTGGAGGTCGTCACGTGGCGTCCGCCTCGGCCTCGGCGCGCGGCAGGTGCGGCTTGGTCGCGTACGCCACGAAACTCTTGCCGATCAGCGGGTTCAGCGCCTGCTCGGCGACCCGGGTGGCGAGCGGCTTCTTCATGATGTCCCAGACCAGCAGCTTGTGGTACGCCCGCACCGGCAGCGCCTTGTCGTTGTCCACGCCGAACGCGCACTTCAGCCACCAGTACGGCGAGTGCAGCGCGTGCGCGTGGTGGGTGCCGTACGGGCGCAGACCCGCCCCGCGGATCTTCGCCAGCAGCTCGTCCGCCTTGTAGATGCGGATGTGGCCGCCCTCGACCTCGTGGTAGGCGTCGGACAGCGTCCAGCACACCTTCTCCGGGCCGTAGCGCGGCACGGTGATCGCGATCCGGCCGCCGGGCCTGAGCACCCGCACCATCTCCGCGAGGACGCCCTTGTCGTCCGGGATGTGCTCCATCACCTCGGAGATGATGACGACGTCGAAGGACTCGTCGGGGAAGGGCAGGGCGAGGGCGTCGCCCTCCATGGCGGTGGCGGTGGCCCCGGCGGGCGCCTCCCCGGCCTCCTTCATCGCCGCGAACCACTTGGCGACCTCGCGGATCTCCTCGCCGTTCTGGTCCAGCGCCACGACCTGCGCGCCGCGCCGGTAGCACTCGAAGGCGTGCCGGCCGGCCCCGCAGCCGAGGTCCAGGACGCGGTCACCCGGGGCGAGCGGGAACCGGGAGAAGTCGACGGTCAGCACGTGGCCCTGCTTTCGCGGTCGGAGGTGTCGGCTGCGGGCGCGGACACGGCGGCGGCCGTGTCCGCGAGGGTGTCGGGAGCGGCGTCCCCGGCGGTCGGGGCGCCCGCACGGGCGGCGTCCCCGGATCCGGAGTGGCGCGAGGGCGTGGCCGCCGAGCGGGCGTCCCCGGTGTCGCGGTCCCCGCGGGCCGCGCCCGTGCCCCGGCCCGCGTGGGCCATCGCCTCGCGGTAGCGGGCCACCGTGCCCTGCGCCGCACGCGCCCAGGTGAAGTGCCGCAGCACCCGCTCCCGTCCGGCCGCCCCGAGCCGGGCGCGCAGCTCCGGGTCCCCGAGCAGCCGGGTCAGCGCGGCGGCCAGCGCCCCCGCGTCGCCGGGCGGTACGGCGAGACACGTCTCCCCGTCGCGGCCGGCCACCTCGGGAATCGCCCCGCCGGTCGTGGCGACCAGCGGGGTGCCCGTGGCCATGGCCTCGGCGGCCGGCAGGGAGAACCCCTCGTACAGCGACGGCACGCACGCGACCTGCGCCGACCGCACCAGGTCGACGAGTTCGGCGTCCGAGATGCCCTTGACGAACTCGACGGCGCCCTCCAGGCCGTACCGCTCCATCGCCTGCGCGACGGGCCCCTCCGCGGGCCGCTTGCCGACCACGACGAGATGCGCCCCGGGCTGCTCGGCGCGCACCTTCGCCAGCGCCTCGACGAGGAAGACCAGCCCCTTCAGCGGCACGTCCGCGCTGGACGTGGTCACGATCCGGCCCGGTACGACCGGCACCGACGGATCGGGCGCGAACAGGTCGGTGTCGGCGCCGATGTGGACGACGTGGACACGGTCCTGCCGTACGCCGAGATCGTCGACGATCTCCTGGCGGGAGCTGCCGGAGACGGTGAGTACGGACGGCAGGCGGCGCGCCACCCGCTTCTGCATCCGCGTGAAGGCGTACCAGCGGCGCACCGAGTACCGCCGCTGCCAGTTCTCGGCGGCGTCCAGTTCCAGCCGGCGGTCGACGGTGATGGGGTGGTGGATGGTGGTCACCAGGGGGGCGCCGAGGTCGCCGAGCAGGCCGTAGCCGAGGGTCTGGTTGTCGTGGACGACGTCGAAGTCGCCGCGCCGGGCGCGCAGATGGCGGCGGGCACGCAGGGAGAACGTCAGCGGCTCGGGGAAGCCGCCGGTCCACATCGTGCCGACCTCCAGCGCGTCGACCCAGTCCCGGTACTCGCCGCGCTTCGGGGTGCGGAAGGGGTCCGGCTGGCGGTAGAGGTCGAGGCTGGGCAGCTCGGTGAGGCTCGGCCCGTCGTGGCCCTCGTCGGAAACGTCGAGGACGTCGAGGACGGGGTAGGGCTGGGCGCCGATGACCTCGACGCGGTGTCCGAGACGGGCGAGTTCGCGGGAGAGGTGGCGTACGTAGACGCCCTGGCCGCCGCAGAACGGGTTTCCCTTATAGGTGAGGAGTGCGATGCGGAGCGGTCGCAAGCCGTCGGATGCGGACCCCTGCGAGGGCCCGGCCTGACTGGCCTCAGCGGTCACTCTGGGCCCCCTTCTCCCTGCACTGCCCTGCGAGATTACGCCGGGACGCCAATCTAGAACAAGTTTCAGAGTTGATCGTTCGGAGGATCCGAATCTACCGGCAGGTAGGAGTACTGGCAGCAGCGGATCAGGTGATTCACGCCACGACGGACGACATGCCATGCTGTCTGATCATCCACCCTCACCGACTGTCACGGACGGGACCCATGCCTACGGAAGCCAACAGGGACGAGGCGGCCAGGGCAGCCACGACGGACAGGGCGGGCAAGGCCGCGGCGACGGGGGCCGGCACCGCGCGCCCCGCCCCGGCCTCACCACTCACCGAGCGCCAGGAGGCGCGCCGGCGCCGCATCCTGCGGGCATGCGCGCGGCTGGCCGGCCGGGGCGGCTTCGACGCGGTGCAGATGCGTGAGGTCGCGGAGTCCTCGCAGGTGGCGCTCGGCACGCTGTACCGCTACTTCCCGTCCAAGATCCATCTTCTGGTCGCGACCATGCAGGACCAGCTGGAGACCCTGCACGGCACGCTGCGCAAGAAGCCGCCGGCCGGTGAGACCCCGGCCGAGCGGGTCGCGGAGACCCTGATGCGGGCCTTCCGCGCGCTCCAGCGGGAGCCGCACCTGGCCGACGCGATGGTGCGCGCCCTGACGTTCGCGGACCGCAGCGTGAGTCCGGAGGTCGACCAGGTCTCCCGGCAGACCACGATGATCATCCTGGACGCCGTGGAACTCACCGACCCCACACCCGAGCAGCTCTCGGCCGTCCGGGTCATCGAGCACACCTGGCACTCGACCCTGATCACCTGGCTCTCGGGCCGCGCCTCCGTCGCCCAGGTCAGGACCGACATAGAAACGGTGTGCCGCCTGATGGACCTGACGGCCCCGGAGAGCACCGATGACCGCTGACAGCCACCGACCACCACTCCGAAAGTTTCGACATCTTTCCGTCAACACTGGCGGCAGGGCCCCTTCTCCACAGACCCTCACATACCGACGGCTTCCGTCGTGCGCGAATGATTGACCACCCCTCCGGCGGCCCGTATCGTCTCCGCAGAAATTCGGAGCCGAGTCCGAAACTTTCGTTCGACCGCACGGCAGCAATCCCGCCCATCCGCAGCACGGGACCCCACCGGAAAAGGGATGACATGCGCATGATCAGAAAGCGGACGAGAACCGGAGGCGGCGGCCCCGCACACGGCCGGCTGCGCGCCGCCCTCGGCGCCACCACCACCGCCCTGCTCACCGTCACCGCGCTCGCCGCACTCCCCCAGACCACCGCCCACGCCGCCGACACCCTGGGCGCGGCGGCGGCCGAGAAGGGCCGCTACTTCGGCGCCGCCGTCGCCGCGAACCACCTCGGGGAGGCGCAGTACGCGGCCACGCTCAACCGCGAGTTCAACTCGGTGACCCCCGAGAACGAGATGAAGTGGGACGCCGTCGAGCCCAGCCGCGGCTCCTTCAGCTTCAGCCGCGCCGACCAGATCGTGAACCACGCCCAGAGCCGGGGCATGGACGTCCGCGGCCACACCCTGGTCTGGCACTCCCAGCTGCCGGGCTGGGTCTCCGGACTCGGCGCGAGCGACCTCCGGTCGGCCATGAACCACCACATCACCCAGGTCATGACCCACTACAAGGGCGAGATCCACTCCTGGGACGTGGTCAACGAGGCCTTCCAGGACGGCGGCAGTGGCGCCCGGCGCAGCTCGCCCTTCCAGGACAAGCTCGGCAACGGCTTCATCGAGGAGGCCTTCCGCACCGCCCGCGCGGCCGACCCGAACGCCAAGCTCTGCTACAACGACTACAACACCGACGGCGTCAACGCGAAGAGCAACGCCGTCTACAACATGGTCCGGGACTTCAAGTCCCGTGGCGTGCCGATCGACTGCGTCGGCTTCCAGTCCCACTTCAACCCCAACTCCCCCGTCCCCTCCGACTACCGGGCCAACCTCCAGCGCTTCGCCGACCTCGGCGTCGACGTGCAGATCACCGAGCTGGACATCGAGGGCTCGGGCCAGGCCCAGGCCACCAACTACGGCAACGTCACACGCGCCTGCCTGGCGGTGACCCGCTGCACCGGCATCACGGTGTGGGGCATCCCGGACAAGTACTCGTGGCGGTCGAGCGGCACCCCCCTGCTGTTCGACGACAACTACAACAAGAAGCCCGCGTACGACGCTGTGCTGAGCGCTCTCGGTGGCACCCCCGGCGATCCTGGTGATCCGGGCGACCCGGACGCGGCCTGCACCGCCACCTACAGCACGGCGGAGCAGTGGGGCGGCGGCTACAACGGCAAGGTGACGATCACGGCGGGCGGTTCGCCGATCACCGGCTGGAGCGTCGACGTCACCATGACCGCCCCGCAGAAGGTCGTCTCCGTCTGGAACGGCTCACCCACCTGGGACGGCAGCGGCAACGTCATGACGGTGCGGTCCAGTTGGAACGGATCGCTCGCCGCCGGGGCATCGACCAGCTTCGGCTTCACCGTGAACGGCGGCGCCTCGCCCCCGCCGCAGGTCGGCGCCTGCACGGCTTCCTGACCCGGCCCACCCGCATCCGCATTCCCATTCCGGGGGTGCGGATGCGGTGCGCCTTCCACGGCTCGCGTGACCCCGCTCACCGAAGCCACCCCTGGCCCCTTCCCTACGGGCGGGTAGAGTGTCGGCGTCGTCATCACACCGTACGGGGGGAAGCCGGTGCAATTCCGGCGCTGACCCGCAACCGTGAGCCGTCCACCGGGACGGCGAGCCGGACTGCCCCGCACGGTTCATGACCGGCTCACGTGCCCGGCGAACCCGCCGGCGCACCGGCACCGTCGAGGCATACGGAGCCGAGCCGCCGGGGTGTCCCGCGCTGCCCGGCTCCCCGCAGGGAAGGCACCCGCCGATCATGAATGTTCGCCGCAGCGCAGCGGTCCTGGCCGCCGTCGCCGTGATCGGCGCCGCCACTCCGGCCGCCGCCGACACGTCCCCGTCCCCCTCGCCGTCCCAGGCACTGCCCTCCGCCCTGTACGGCGACAGCGACCCGCAGTACGACGGCGTCTGGCGCCAGTCGCTCGCCCTGCTCGCCCAGCACACGGCCGGCGTCGAGCCGTCGAAGGCGGCCGTCGACTGGCTCACCGGGCAGCAGTGCGCCGACGGCTCCTTCGCCCCGTACCGCGCCGACACCGCCGAGGCGTGCGACGCGAAGACGATGGTCGACACCAACCAGACCGCCGCCGCCGTCCAGGCCCTCGCCGCGCTCGGCGGCCACGACGACGTCACGAAGAAGGCCGTCGACTGGCTGAGGTCCGCGCAGAACAAGGACGGCGGCTGGGGCTACCTGGCGGGCGGCGCCAGCGACACCAACTCCACCTCCGTCGTCATCGGCGCGCTCGCCGCCGCGGGTGAGAAGCCGGCCGAGGTGAAGAAGGACGGCAAGTCCCCCTACGACGCCCTGCTGAAGCTGGCGCTCCCCTGCGAGGGCGACGGCGCGGGCGCCTTCGCCTTCCAGCCGGACAAGAAGGGCGAACGGACCGCCAACGCGGACGCGACGGCGGCGGGCGTGCTCGGTTCGCTGGGTGCGGGACTGGTCGTCGAGCCCGGCAGGGGCGAGGCGAAGGAAGCAGCGTGCGAGAAGGCCGCCGGCCCCGAGCAGGCCGCCGCCAACGGTGCCGCGTATCTCACGGACGCCCTCGCCGAGAAGGACCACCTCACCTCCGCCCTCGCCGGCGCCGAGGACCAGCCCGACTACGGCAACACCGCCGACGCGGTCGTCGCGCTCGCCGCGCAGGGCGCCACCGAGCCGGCCGGGAAGTCCCTGGCCTGGCTGGAGAAGAACGCCGCCGACTGGGCGGCACGGAGCGGCCCCGCCGCGTACGCCCAGCTGATCTTCGCGGCCCACGCGACGGGCGCGGACCCGCGCGCCTTCGGCGGCACGGACCTGGTGAAGCAGCTGACGGCGACGGGCCCGGCCCCCGAGAAGACCACCCAGGCGTCGAAGGACGGGGAAAAGAAGGACGGGGAAAAGAAGGACGACTCCGACTCGGGCCTCGGCGTCTGGTGGTTCGTCGGCGTCTGCCTGGTCGCCGGCATCGGCATCGGCTTCCTGATCAGCGGCCGTAAGAAGCGGCAGCAGCCGTGATCCGCCGGGCCACCGTACTGTTCCTGGCCGCGCTCCTGCCCCTGTCGGCGGGCGCGGGCCAGGCGCAGGCCGCCGGCTACCGCTACTGGTCGTTCTGGGAGCAGGACGGCACGGCATGGACGTATGCCAACCAGGGCCCGTCCCTCGCCCGCCCCGCCGACGGTGACGTCCACGGCTTCCGCTTCTCCGTCAGCGAGAACTCCGCCGACGCGGCGAAGCCCCGCGGTACCGCCGACTTCGGCACCATCTGCGCGAAGACCCCGGCGGCCGACGGCAGGAAACGCGTGGCCCTGGTCATCGACTTCGGCACCTCCGCCGACGCCCCGTCCGGCGAAACCCCGCCGGCCGGCCGCACGGCCTGCGCCCGGGTCCCCGAGGACGCCACCACGGCCGAGGCCCTGGCCTCGGTCGCCGAACCCCTCCGCTACGACACCAACGCCCTGCTGTGCGCGATAGCGGGCTACCCGAAGCAGGGCTGCGGAGAGCAGGTCTCGGCGGAAAAGGCCCCCGCGCCCCCAGAGGAAACGAGGGAGTCGGACGACTCCGGCCCCTCAGTGGGCCTGACAGCCGGAATCGCCGTGGTGGCCCTCCTCGGAGCAGCGGCACTCTGGCAGGCACGCCGCCGTGCGTCGTGACTGCGGGCAGGAGTGCCCGCGTGACTGCGGGCACTCCTGCCTCCCCCAGGGCGGCACGGGTGGGCGATGGGGGTCCCCCCGCTCGAGCGCGGCCGAGAGTGAGGGAGGCACCCCGCGCACACCGGGCTGCGCGACACCCCCCGCCCAGCACCGGCACCGCGCCCCCCACCTCCACCCCGGCGCCTGGTGGCTCTGGGCCCTGGCCCTGGGCACCGCGGCCACCCGCACCACCAACCCCCTCCTCCTCACCCTCCTCATCGCCGTCTCCGCCTACGTCGTGGCGACCCGCCGCCCCCACGCCCCCTGGTCCCGTTCCTACGGCGCCTTCGTCAGACTCGCCCTCGCCGTCCTCCTCGTCCGCCTCGCCTTCGCCGTGCTCCTCGGCTCCCCCGTCCCCGGCACGCACGTGCTCGTGCACCTCCCCGAAATCCCCCTCCCCCACTGGGCCCAGGGCATCCGCCTCGGCGGCAAGGTCACCGCCGAGGCCCTCGCCTTCGCCCTGTACGACGCCCTCCGTCTGGCCACCCTCCTCATCTGCGTGGGCGCCGCGAACGCCCTCGCCAACCCCTCCCGCCTGCTCAAATCCCTCCCCGGCGCCCTGTACGAACTCGGCGTGGCCGTCGTCGTGGCCCTCACCTTCGCCCCGAACCTCATCGCCGACGTCCAGCGCCTGCGCGCCGCCCGCCGTCTGCGAGGCCGGCCCGACAAGGGCGTACGCGGCCTGCTCCAGGTCGGACTCCCGGTCCTGGAGGGCGCGTTGGAGCGCTCGGTCGCCCTCGCCGCCGCGATGGACGCGCGCGGATACGGCCGTACCGCCGACGTACCTCCCACCGTCCGCCGTACCACCGCCGCCCTCACCCTCGGCGGCCTGCTCGGCGTCTGCGCCGGCACGTACGGGCTGCTCACCGCCGAGGGCGGCACCTACGGCCTCCCCGTCCTCCTCGCCGGTGTCGCCGCCGCCCTCGCGGGCCTGTGGCTCGGCGGCCGGCGCACCCTGCGCACCCGCTACCGCCCGGACCCCTGGGACGCCCGCGCCTGGCTGGTCACCGCGTCCGGAGCCGCCGTGGCCGCCCTCCTGGCCCTCGCCGCCTCCCGCGACCCGGCGGCCCTGCACCCCGGCGTGGTCCCGCTCGTCGCGCCCGCGCTCCCCCTGTGGCCGGCGGCGGCCGTCCTGGTCGGCCTGCTCCCCGCTTTCATCACCCCCGCCCCCGAGGCGGCCACGGACACCCGCAAGGAGCCGACGACGTGATCCGCTTCGAGAACGTGTCGGTGACGTACGACGGCGTGGGCGAACCCGCCGTCCAGGGCGTCGACTTCGAGGTCCCCGAGGGCGAACTGGTCCTCCTCGTGGGCCCGTCCGGCGTCGGCAAGTCGACGGTGCTGGGCGCGGTGAGCGGCCTGGTCCCGCACTTCACCGGCGGCACCCTGCACGGCAGGGTCACGGTCGCCGGCCGTGACACCCGTACCCACAAGCCGCGCGAACTCGCCGACGTCGTGGGCACGGTGGGCCAGGACCCGCTCTCCCACTTCGTGACGGACACGGTGGAGGACGAACTCGCCTACGGCATGGAGTCGTTGGGAATCACCCCGGCCGTGATGCGCCGCAGGGTGGAGGAAACCCTGGACCTCCTCGGCCTCGCCGGCCTCCGCGACCGTCCCCTCGCCACCCTCTCCGGCGGCCAGCAGCAGCGCGTGGCCATCGGCTCGGTCCTCACCCCGCACCCCCGGGTCCTGGTCCTCGACGAACCGACGTCCGCGCTCGACCCCGCGGCGGCGGAGGAGGTCCTCGCGGTCCTCCAGCGCCTGGTCCACGACCTCGGCACCACCGTCCTGATGGCAGAACACCGCCTGGAACGCGTCATCCAGTACGCCGACCGGGTGGCCCTGCTGCCGGGCCCCGGCGAGCGGCCGTGGCTCGGCACCCCGGCGGAGGTGATGGCGGTCTCCCCCGTCCGTCCCCCCGTGGTCGACCTGGGCCGCCTGGCCGGCTGGTCCCCCCTCCCCCTGACGGTCCGCGACGCCCGGCGCGAGGCGGGCCCGCTGCGCGACCGCCTGGCCGACAGGCGACCCCCCGCACAGGAACCCGAGCCGCCGGCACCGGCCCCCGCCACCAGGCGCCTGTTCCCGCGCAGGAAGCCCGGCACCCCGGCCCCCGCCCACGTGGCCGAGGTCCGTTCCCTCGCGGTCCGCCGCGACCGCGTCCAGGCCCTGCGCCACATCGACCTGACCGTCGGTCCCGGCGAGACGATCGCCCTCATGGGCCGCAACGGCGCCGGGAAGTCGACGCTGCTCAGCGCACTGGTGGGCCTGGTCGCCCCCTCCTCGGGCTCGGTCCGCACCGGCGACGCGGTCCCCCACCGCACCCGCCCCCGCGACCTGGTCCGCCGCGTCGGCCTGGTCCCCCAGGAACCCCGCGACCTCCTGTACGCCGACACGGTCGCGGCGGAGTGCGCGGCCGCCGACGGGGACGCGGGCGCCGAGCCGGGCACCTGCCGCGCCCTGCTGACCGAGCTGCTCCCCTCGGTGGCCGACGACACCCACCCCCGCGACCTGTCCGAGGGCCAGCGCCTGACCCTCGCCCTGGCGGTCGTCCTGACCGCGCGCCCGCCCCTGCTCCTCCTCGACGAGCCGACCCGCGGCCTGGACTACGCGGCGAAGGCCCGCCTGGTGACGATCCTGCGCGGACTGGCCGCCGAGGGCCACGCGATCGTCATGGCCACGCACGACGTGGAACTGGCGGCGGAACTCGCCCACCGGGTGGTCCTGATCGCGGAGGGCGAGGTGATCGCGGACGGCCCGGCGGCGGAGGTGGTCGTGGCGTCCCCGTCCTTCGCCCCGCAGGTGGCGAAGATCCTGGCCCCGCAGCACTGGCTCACGGTCTCCCAAGTCCGGGAGGCGCTGCGATGACCGGCCCGGACGGCGCACAGCGCCAGACCCGGGCCATCCGTCTGGGCCCGCGCTCATGGGCGGCGCTGGCCCTGGTGAGCGCGGTGGGCGTGGCGGGTGTCGGCTGGCCCTTCCTCGCCCCGCCCGACTCCTCCGTGAACGCCCACGCCCAGGACGCACCGTGGCTCTTCGCGGGCCTGCTGGTCCTGCTGGTGGCGGTGGTGGCGGCGACGATCTCGGAATCGGGCCTGGGCCCGAAGCCGGTGGCGATGCTCGGCGTCCTGGCGGCGACGGGTGCGGCCCTGCGCCCCATCGGCGCGGGCACGGCCGGCCTGGAACCGATGTTCTTCCTCATGGTCCTCAGCGGCCGGGTCCTCGGCCCCGGCTTCGGCTTCGTCCTCGGCTCGGTGACGATGTTCGCGTCCGCCCTGCTCACCGGCGGTGTCGGCCCCTGGCTGCCGTTCCAGATGCTGTCGATGGGCTGGTTCACGATGGGCGCGGCCCTGCTGCCGGGCGCCGACCGGCTGCGCGGGCGCGCGGAACTCTGGCTGCTCGCCGTCTACGGCTTCCTGGCGGCCTTCGCCTACGGCACGGTGATGAACATGGCGGGCTGGCCCTTCATGTCCGCCCTGGCCTCGAACATCTCCTTCGACCCGGACGCAGCGCTCCCCGCCAACCTGGCCCGCTTCCTGGCGTACTGCCTGGCCACGTCCCTCGGCTGGGACCTGAGCCGGGCCCTGGTCACGGTCGCCCTGACCCTCGCCCTCGGCACCCCGGTCCTGAAGGCCCTGCGCCGGGCCACCCGCCGGGCGGCCTTCGAGGCCCCGGTCACATTCGAGGACACCCCTCGGTGAGCCCCGCACGCACCCCGTGAGCGGGACGGTGAACCACCCCACATGACCCGCCTCACATACGACCCGGCACCGTAGCGACGTGCCGGGTCCGCGCAGGGCGCTCCCGCCTCTCGGGCCGGCCCCTCCGACCTTCGGTAGTAAAGGGGACCTTTGCGGGCAATTCCGAAATTTGCTTCTGTGGAGCAGTCGCCAGGCGCCGACGTACCCCACGGGGTCGCGGCGCCGACGCATGCCCCCGCCGCACATCACGGCGTCCGGCACGGCGTAGCGCGACCGCCCTGATCCCGACCGAAAGGCCGCCTGTGTCCGCCGCTTCCTTCCTCCGCACCGTCGCCGCCCCGAAGAAGACCCTCGCCGGTGCCGCCCTGGTCGCCGCCACCTGCGGCACCCTGATCGCCGCCGCGCCCGCCCATGCCGCGACTCCGACGAGCGCGTCCTCGGCCCAGGCGACCGCGAAGAAGATGATCGGCGACTCGGCCGAGTTCCAGTGCTTCTCGAAGATCGTCCAGCACGAGAGCAGCTGGAACCCCACCGCCACCAACGCCTCCAGCGGCGCCTACGGCCTGGTCCAGGCCCTGCCCGCCTCCAAGATGGCCTCGGCCGGCTCCGACTGGAGGACCAACCCCGCCACCCAGATCGAGTGGGGCCTGGACTACATGAAGGACCGCTACGGCAGCGCCTGTGACGCCTGGTCCTTCTGGCAGGCCAACCGCTGGTACTGACAGCACCGCACCCCCCATACCGAAGGCGGCGACCCCATGATCCCCGGGGCCGCCGCCTTCGTCATCGCCGAACGGTCTCCGCGTTCGAGGTCGAGCACCGGCACACCGCGCCCCTCGTACGCCTCGGCATCCACCGTAGCGACGAGCGCGTCCGCGCCCCACTTGGGCAGCTGCCGGGCCGCGGGGCCGGCCAGTTCGGCGGCCCGGCCGGCTGCGGAACCCACGTCGTCCAGGTGGAACTCGAGCAGCGCCGGGTCGCCGTACGCGGCTGCCGGGCGGGGGATCAACGCGTCCAGGGGGTCGTCGCCGGTCGGGGGGGCGACCGGGTTCCAGTAGGTGGTCGCGTCCGTCGTCGGTTCGGTATCGGCGGGGGTGACCAGGGTGATCAGGACGTCCTGGGCGTCGATGACCACGTGGCACACCAGGTCGCGTACGAGCCGGCCCCGACAGAACGACCGTAGCGGAGCGAGCAGTCGGTCACGGTGTCCGGATTCGCGGTCGGGTGGACTGCTCCCCGCGCTCCCCACGTTCCTCGCCCCGCGCAGCGACCGGTACGCGATGCGGCTCACTGTCGGTGAGCACTCGGCGCGGCGTGTCCGGCGCATCGTGCGGTCGCTCCTGCGCGAGTGGGAGATGACCGGGCTGTCCGACGCCGTGGAACCCGGCGTGACGGAGCTGCGCGCCGACGTCGTACGCCACGTTCCCGACCGGCGCCGCGCCCTGCTGTTGCTGCGGCTGCCGACCGGGGTGCGGGGGAAGCGGCCGACGGAAGTGACGAGCTCCCGGGTGTGCCGATGGAGTTGGCGCCCGACGCGGAGAACGGGCGAGGACTCGCACTGCCGGCTGCGGTGACCGGCAAGGGGGTGTCGATCCCGAGCCCCGTGGCGGGAAGACCGTGTGGTTCGCGTGTGCGGTGGAGGCCGGTGCGTGAGGTGGCCGTGGGGCCACTCGCTTCTTTGTCAGTGTCGTGCTTCCGCGACCCGCGTCAAGGGCGCTGCGTTCCGCTGCGCTCCACTCCGCGTCGGCTGCGCCGATGGGCCTGCGGCCCACCCTTGACCCGGCCCGCTCCAGCACGGGGGAGAAGCGAGCGAGCGGCCCGGAAGAACGGGTGGCCGAGGCATGTCTGCGGTGCGAGGCGGGCCGGCCAGTCACCCGGGGTCTGCGGGCGCGCTCGCGTCTCGCCTGCACGCCGGGCCGTCTCGGCGGCGAACGGTGGGTGGTGGTGGGTGGGGTCCCAGGGGGCGCATCCCCCGGGTGGCGGCACGCCGGGCCGTCTCGGCGGCCAACCGTAGGGGCGGGCAGGGCTGCGCATGCCGCGATAGGAGCGTTTCTCCATCCTCGACCGGTACGAAGTGGGCTTTCCGGCACCACGCTTGGAGAACGGCTCCAATCACCTCGGTCACGTCCGCCTCACCGGAGAAGCAGTCAGCCCCGGCAGCCCGGTCCCCTCAGCACCCCTTCCGAAATCCGTGAACACTTTGCTGCAAAGTGTTCACGGATTTCAGCACGAGTCCCTCCCCCTGCTCCACCCACCATCCATCGCTCACCATCCACCACCCACCATCCATCGCTCACCACCCACCACTCATCACTCATCACTCACCGCCGAACCCACCCGGCGCACCTCCGCCCCAACCGCCCCAACCGCCCCAACCGCCCCAGCCGTCGTACATCCGCAACCACCCACCCACCGCTCGCCGCCGAGACGGTCCGGCGCGCAGGCGAGACGCGAGCGCGCCCCCATCCCCGGCCGTAAGCCGCTGAGCCCACCCGGCGTGCTGGCGAGGCGCGGACGCGTCCGCGAACCCCGTCCACCCCGCGACCGACGGCAGGTCGTAGACATGCCTGGCCCCCCGCTTTCCTCCGGCCGCTCGCTCGCTTCTCCCCCGTGCTGGAGCG
>NZ_JBHYVC010000027.1:0-98382 GCF_042749965.1 Streptomyces sp. NPDC059454
GCCGGGCCCCCGGCCGGCCCGGCCGCCCGCCGCAAGGGGAAGCCCGGCCGGGCGCCTTGCCGGCCAGGGGCCCGGCCGCCCCTCACCCCGGGAGACCGCCGTCCGGCCGCCTTCGGCTCCGTCCATCCGCCTCCACCTGTATGGGAGTTCCGTATGACCCCCACCGTCTCCGCCTCCGGGCTGAGCCTCCGCTACGGCGGCACCCGCGCCCTCGACGACGTGTCGCTGCGGCTGTCCGCCGGCGTCACCGGGCTGCTCGGGCCCAACGGCGCGGGCAAGACCACGCTGCTGCGGGTGCTCGCCACCGCCGTACCGGCCGACCGGGGCACCTTCACGGTGCTCGGCCACGACCCGGGTACCTCGCGCGGCCGCCAGGAGGTCCGGCGCCGGCTCGGCTACCTGCCGCAGACGCCCGGCTTCCACCCCGACTTCACCGCCTTCGAGTTCGTCGACTACGTGGCGATCCTCAAGGAGCTCACCGACCGCCCCGCCCGCCACCTCGAGGTGCGCAGGGTGCTCGACGACGCCGGCCTCGGCGACGTACGCGGCAAGCGGATCCGCAAGCTGTCCGGCGGTATGCGCCAGCGGGTGGCGCTGGCGGCGGCGCTCGTCGGCGATCCCGCGTTCCTCGTCCTGGACGAGCCCACCGTCGGACTCGACCCCGAACAGCGCATGCGGTTCCGGGAGCTGATCGCGCGGGCCGGTGAGGGCCGCACGGTGCTGCTGTCCACGCACCAGACCGAGGACGTGGCGATGCTCTGCCACCGGGTCGTCGTCCTGGCCGACGGTACCGTCCGCTTCGACGGCACCCCCGCCGAGCTGACCGCGCGGGCCGCCGGCCGGGTGTGGAGCAGCGGCGAACGCGACCCCGGCGCGAAGGCCGGCTGGCGCACCGGACTCGGCGCCTTCCGCAACGTGGGCGACCCGCCCGCCGGCGCGGACCTGCTCGAACCCACCCTGGAGGACGGCTACCTGCTCACCCTCGACGGACTCGACGGCACGGACACGGAGGTGGCCGCATGACCACGCTCACCACCGGGACCCCGGCCGCCACGGTCACGGCATCCGGCCCCCGCGCGTCCTGGGCGGCCGTCTTCGCCCTGGCCCGCTTCGAGACCCGCCGGCTCCTGCTGCGGGTGCCGGTCCTCGTCGCCTTCGCCGTGTACCTCGGCTGGACGGTGTGGAAGACCCGCACCTCCTGGGACGGCTTCCCCGCGCTGCAGGACGCCGACCGCGCCACCCAGAACGCACCCCTGCTCGTCGGCCTCGCGGTGCTGCTCTGCGCCAACCAGGCCGTGCTGCGCTCCCGGCGGCACGACACCGACCGGCACCTCGACGTGCTGGTGGTCCAGCCGTGGCGCCGTACGGTCGCCCACCTGCTGTCCGTCGTGGTCCTCGCACTGCTCGCCGGGGTGGGCGTGGCCGGCCAGTTCACCTGGGAGGCGCTCAAGCCGGGCGCGGTCGGACACGGTTCACCGGGCGAACTGCTGGCCGGGCCGCTGTCCGTGCTGGTGCTCGGCGCTCTCGGGGTGCTGCTGGCCCGGCTGCTGGCCTCCCCCTTCGTGGCCCCGCTGCTGATCGTCTTCCTCCTGTTCTTCTTCCTGCTGGCCACCGCCCCCGACAGCGGGGGCCTCCTGCGGTGGCTGTCGCTGACGGTCGACGAGAACACCTACACCCCGATGCCGTCCGAGCTGCTGGGCCGCCCCGCCGCCTGGCACGCCCTCTACCTGACGGGTCTCGCGCTGAGCGCGGCCCTGCTCGCGGTGCTGGTCTCCGGGGGCGCGCGGCTGCGGACCGTCCGGGCGGGCGTCGCCGGCGCGGTGGCGCTGACCCTGGTGGGCGCGGTGGCCCAGTCCCGGGACCTGCCGCCGGAGACCGCCGAGGCGCGTACGCGGTTCTCCGCCACCCCGGAGAAGGAGCAGCGGTGCGCCGAACGGGACGGCACGAGGTACTGCGCCTTCCCGGAGTGGGGAGCGCGCACCGACGACTGGGCCGAGGTCCTCGACGGCGTGCGCTCCCTCGCGGGCGGCACCGCGCAGGACCGGCCGCTCGTCGTACGGCAGCGGATCGAGGCGCGCCACGGCCTGGACACCGACGCGGCGATCGACCCGGCCACCCGCCCCGGCGAGATCACCGTCGGCACGGCCTGGGGCGGCAACCGGGTCCCGGAGTTCACCGTCGCCGTGGCCGGTGTGCTGGTCACGGGCACCGAGGCGGGGGCGGGTGAGATGTGCGACGGCCGGATGGTCACCGTGATGTGGCTGGCGCTCGCCGGCCGGCCCGACCCGATGGCGGACCTGCGGCGGGTGCGCCTGGACGACAGCGACACCGGCTGGGCGGTCGTCCTCTCGCAGACGAGCCCGCTGTCCATGACCGCCGCGCAGACGGAGGTGGTGCGCGAGCTGCTGCGGCGCCCGAAGGACGGGACCGCCGCGAAGGTGAAGGCGCACTGGGCCGAGCTGACGGCCCCGGAGGTGACGACGGACCGGGTCGCGCGGCTGCTGGGCCTGGACGAACCGGAGGCGAAGGAGGAGTGCCTGTGAGGACCGTCGACGTGGCCCTGCTGCGGCCGGCCGTACGGACCATGCCCTGGAGGGCGATCGGAGCGGCCGGCACCCTGGGCCTGCTGATCGCCGCCGCGCCGGGGCTGATGGGCGACCAGGCGACCGGCCCGCTCGCGCTGAACGTGCTGCGGGCGTCCGCCGTGGCCTTCGCGCTGGGAGCGGCCTTCGCGCTGGACGACCCGGCCCGGCACACCACGGCCGCCGTCCCCACCCGGCGGGCCGTCCGCCACGGACTGCGCGTCCTCCTCGTGGCCCCGGTCGCCGCCGTGTGGTGGACGGCCGCGCTGCTCCTCGTCCCGGAGGCCGTACGCCCCCCGGCCGCCGGCGTCACCGTCGAGGCGGCGACGGTCCTCGTCCTCGCGCTGACCGGGGCGGCGCTGGCGGTCCACCGTGGGGACAGCGCCCGGCCGGGTCAGGCGGTCGCCGGGTTCCTGCTCGTCCTGGCGGTCCTGGGCCCGCTGCTGACCCCCGGGAGCTGGGCGTTGTTCGTGCCCCCGGACGACCCGAGGTGGGCGGTGGCCCACGACCGCTGGGCGGTCCTGCTGTGCGCGGCGGTGGCGGCGGGCGCGGCGTGCGCGACGGAACCGGTACGGCGTGTCGGTTCCGGCCGGCTCAGGTCTCCGTCCGGTACATCAGGTCCGTCTCGTACGTGACGAAGCCCAGCCGCTCGTAGACGGACACCGCCGCCTTGTTGTCGGCGTCGACGTAGAGCATGGCGGTCGGCAGGCCCCGGCCGGCCAGGTGCCGCAGCCCGATCGTGGTGAGGGACCTGCCGAGGCCGCCGCCCTGGGCGCCGGGGCTCACCCCGAGGACGTACACCTCGCCGAGGCGTTCCGCCGCGTGCACCTTGGTCCAGTGGAAGCCGACGAGCCGGCCGTCCTTCTCCGCCAGGAAGAACCCCTCGGGGTCGAACCACGCCTCGGCCTTGCGGTCGTCCAGGTCGCGCTGGGTGAGGGAGCCCTGCTCGGGGTGGTGGGCGAACGCGGCGGCGTTCACCGCGAGCCAGGCGGCGTCGTCCCGCCCCGGCACGAACGTCCGTACGCTCACGCCTTCCGGCAGCACCGGGTCGGGCAGGGCGAGGTCGGCCAACGGCCGCCGCATCTGCCGCAGTTCCCGGAACAGCGTCAGACCGAGAACCTGCGCGAGATGCCGGGCGGCGGTGTGACCGCCGTGCGCCCACACCCGCAGCCGCTTCCCGGAGGCGGCGAGCAGCGCCGAACCGAGCGCCCGCCCGTGTCCGTTGCCCCGGTGCGAGGGGTGCACGACCAGTTCGGCGGCCGGCGGCTCCACCGGATCGGTCTCCTCCAGCTGGGCGTACCCGACGAGCTCGCCGTCGACGGAGAGGAGCAGGTGCGAGATCCCGTCCCGCTCCCCGCCGCGCAGCTGCAACCGTCCCTGCTCGGACACCGCCTGCTGTCCGTCGGTCCTGGTCGCCTCGGCGAGCAGGGCGAGGACCGCCTCGGTCTGCTCGGGGCCGAGCGCGGCATACGTCTGGAGCGAGCGGAGGCGGCCGGGCCGTGCGAAGTCGTCGCTGGTCATGCGTACGAGATTAAAGGGAGCGCGCGGGGAGGGCGTCGCGAAACGGACGGCGACGGCGCCGGCGAAAGATAAACCAGGCCGTAACCCTGGAGCCCCTGTTGCGCTACGCGCGTTGACTCTAGGCTGCGCCGGTATCCATTCGGACCCACAGGGGGGCGCATGTCAGCCACATCCCCGGCGCACCACCAGCGCCGCAGACGCCGTACGAACCGTCTCCTCGCGACCGCCGCCGGTGTGCTCACCGTCGGCGCGCTGGCCGCGGCCGCCCTGCCCGGGTCGGCGACGGCGGGCGAGAGCGACGGGAGCAGGGACACGTCCCGCGACCACGGCCGTTACCAGGACGTGCAGTTGCTGTCCTTCAACGACCTGCACGGCAACCTGGAGCCGCCGTCCGGTTCCTCGGGCCGGGTCACCGAGATCCAGCCCGACGGCACGACGAAGACCGTCGACGCGGGCGGTGTGGAGTACCTCGCCACCCACCTGCGCAAGGCGCGCAAGGGCAACCACTACTCCGTCACCGCCGCCGGCGGTGACATGGTCGGCGCGTCCCCGCTCCTCTCGGGCCTCTTCCACGACGAGCCCACCATCGAGGCGCTGAACAAGCTCGACCTCGACGTGACGAGCGTCGGCAACCACGAGTTCGACGAGGGCGCGGCCGAGCTGGGCCGCCTCCAGAACGGCGGCTGCCACCCCACCGAGGGCTGCTACACCGACAAGGAGTTCAAGGGCGCCGACTTCCCGTACCTGGCGGCGAACGTCCTGGACGAGAAGACGAAGAAGCCCGTCCTCAAGCCGTACTGGGTGTGGGAGAAGCAGGACGTCAAGGTCGGCTTCATCGGCGTGACCCTGGAGGGCACCCCGGACATCGTCTCGGCGGAGGGCGTCAAGGGCCTCACCTTCAAGGACGAGGTCGAGACGATCGACAAGTACGCCGAGGAGCTCCAGCGCCAGGGCGTGAAGTCGATCGTGGCGCTCATCCACGAGGGCGGCTTCCCGGCCTCGTCCTCCTACAACTACGACTGCGACTCCCCGGGCGCCGGCGACGGCATCTCCGGCCCGATCGCGGACATCGCCAAGAACATCACGCCGCAGGTGGACGCGCTGGTCACCGGCCACACCCACAACGCGTACGCGTGCACGATCCCCGACCCGGCGGGCAAGCCCCGCACGGTCACCTCGGCCGCGTCCTTCGGCCGCCTCTACACGGACACCACGCTGACCTACGACCGCGTGACGGGTGACATCGCCCGTACGGCCGTGAAGTCCGCGAACCACGTGGTCACCCGGGACGTCCGCGAGGCGCGCGACATGTCCCGCCTGATCGACAGGTGGAACACCCTCGCCGCCCCGATCGGCAACCGCCCGATCGGCCACATCTCCGGCGACATCGTGCGCGACGGCACCGAGTCCCCGCTCGGCGACCTGATCGCCGACGCGCAGCTGGCGTACGGCAGGACGCTGGACGCGGAGACCGACCTGGCGCTGATGAACCCCGGCGGCATCCGCGCGTCGCTCACCCACGCGGCCGGCGGCGACGAGGGCGACGGCGTGGTGACGTTCGCCGAGGCCTTCACCGTCCAGCCCTTCGCCAACACGGTCAACCTGCAGGACTTCACCGGCGCGCAGGTCATCCAGGCCCTGAAGGAGCAGGTCAGCGGTCCGAACGAGGCGGCCCCGAAGATCCTCCAGATCTCGGACGGTCTCACCTACACCCTGGACCTGACGAAGACGGGCGCGGACCGGGTGATCACGGACTCGATCAAGCTCAACGGTTCGGCCATCGACCCGTCCGCCACCTACCGCGTCGCGACGAACAGCTTCCTCGCGGGCGGCGGCGACGGCTTCCCGACCCTGGGCCAGGGCACGAACGACCTGGTCGGCGAGGACGACCTGGCGGCGCTGGAGCAGTACCTGACGGCCAACTCGACGCCCACGTCCCCGATCGCCCCGCCGAAGGCGGACCGCATCACGATCGTGCGGTAGTCACCGACGGGGCCGGTACGAGGCGCGTTCACCGCCTCGTACCGGCCCCGACACCTGCCACGCTCTCTGCATCGCCACTCCGCACATGGAGACAGGGGGCATGTCGATCATCCTGACCGGCCGGGAGGACGCCTATCCGCCCGGTGTCCTCACCGTCGACATCGACTCCCCCGGAATGCTCGGCTTCCACTGATCCCTGCCGGGATTCCACGGCCCGCGACCGGACCGTCCGTGCGGCATCCGCACCGTTCGGCTCGGCGGTGGATCAGGACGTCGTAGGCGTCCGGTCGGCCGGGCCGGCCATTCCCGGCGGCGCGTCCTGCGTGGGGCGACGGCCGCGGTGGGTCACGCTTCGACGGACGGCCGTCGACAGGAGGTGGGCCACATGCTGGTGCTCGGACGTGCGCAGGTGGAGGAACTGCTCGAGCTGGACGCGCTGATCGACGCGCTGGCCGAAGCGATGGCCGATCTCAGCGCCGGACGCGCCTCCGCGCCCGGCCGCATCGCCGCACTCGTCCCCGAACGCGAGGGCTTCCTGGCCGCCATGCCCGGCTACGTGCCTTCGGCCGGGGTGCTCGCGAGCAAGCTGGTCTCCCTCTTCCCGCACAACGCCGGCACCCGGCTGCCGACCCACCAGGCGCTGATCGTGATGTGCGATCCCGGCACGGGCGAGCCCGTCGCGCTGCTGGACGGTACGGCGATCACCGCGGCCCGTACCGGCGCCTGTTCGGCGCTGTCGGCGCGGCTGCTCGCGCGGGCGGACGCGTCGGTGCTGGCCGTCCTGGGGACCGGCGTGCAGGCCCGCGCCCACGCCCGCGCGATGTGCAGGGTGCGCCCGATCGGGCAGATCCGCGTCGCCGGCCGGAACCCGGCGAAGGTGGCCGCCCTGGTCGGCGAGCTGTCGGCCGAACTGGACACCGAGGTGCGGGCGGCGGCCGGATACGCCGAGGCGCTCGACGGCGCGGACATCGTCGCCGCCACGACCCACGCCGTGGAACCCGTCGTCCGCCGCCCCTGGCTGACACCGGGAGTGCACGTCACGTCGGTGGGCTACAACCCGGCCGGCCGCGAGATCGACGACGCCACCGTGGCCGAGGCCCTGGTGTGCGTCGAGTCGCGGGAGGCCGCGCTGGCCCCGTTCCCGACCGGCAGCAACGACCTGCTGACGCCGATCCGCGACGGTGTCATCACACCGGACCACGTCCACGCCGAACTGGGAGAGCTGGTCGCGGGCAGCAGACCGGGCCGGGAGTCGGACGACCGGATCACCTTGTACAAATCGGTCGGCGTGGCGGTGCAGGACGCCGCCGCGGCGGCTCTGGTCCTTGCCGCGGCGCGTGAGAAAGGGGTGGGTGGGGAGGTCGCTCTGCGGTAGGGGCCTCTATCCGGGCCACACGACCGCCTGCGCGACGATCACCCGCTCACCGTCGAAGGTCACCGACGGCCCTTCGTGCAACAGATATCCCATCCCCAGCGCCTCGCTCACCCGGTGGCAGAAGGCCGAGTCGTCGGGACCGGTCAGTACGCGGTAGACGGGCAGCCCGTCCGGTGGTGTCGACATGCGCCCACCGTGCCACACGGCTCACTCGAGCGGGCAGGGGATGCGCGCTCCCCGGCTGACCGCGACGCGCAGCGTCTCCTCCAGCGACTCCGTCGCCCTGGTGAGCGCGAAACGCACGGCCCGTTCACCGGCCCCGGGATCGGCCAGCACGGCCCGTGCGCCGACGAGTACCAGGTGGCCGGAGTCCAGTTGGGCCGCCTCGATGTCGTCGGCGAGCCGCGAGAGCCGGCTGTCGTCGCGGTCGGTGCTGAGGTAACAGGGGTTGCCTTCGGGGGTGGTCCAGGGCAGGAGGCGGAGATTCATGGGGGCGGTGCTCCCTGTGACGAGGGGTTGTTACGGAACGTGCTCCGATCGTCACTGTTTGCCCGTACGCTGCGGAAGGGGTCCGATATTGCCTGCGTGCCGGGCAATGGGGAGGGGTGACATGACCGAACAGCCGCTCGGCCAAGGGGAATCGAAGCGCACGACGCTCGGACGGACGCTCCGGTTCCTGCGGGAGAAGGCGGGTAAGTCCCTTGGCCAACTGGCCGAGGAGACGTCGTACGACAAGAGCTACCTGTACCGCCTGGAGACCGGGGAGCGGCTCTCCAAACGGGCGGTCATGGAGGACCTGGACAGGTATCACGGTTCGGGTGACCTGCTGGTCGGCCTCTGGCGGGATGCGCGCAAGGAGGTGATCAAGGGCAAGTACAAGGCGTTCATGGAGCTGGAGGCGACAGCGCGGGTCATGTGGATGTTCCAGCTCCGGGTGCCGGGACTGTTGCAGACCGAGGACTACGCCCGTGCGGTGTTGTCGGGATTGTCCAGAGCCCAGACAACGGCCGGCAACGGTGACGAAGTCGAGGAGCAGGTCGCGGCACGCATGGGGCGACAGGAGCTGCTGCATCGTCAGCCGCCGTCGAGTATCCGCGTCATCCTGGACGAGGGAGCGCTGCGGCGTCCCGTTCCCGACGCGAAGGTGTGGGCGGAGCAGCTGTCGCACCTGGTGGACTCGACGGAACTGCCGATGGTCGCCCTTCAGGTGCTGCCTTACGCCGCCGGAGTGCACGACCTCATGAGCAGCGACCTCATCCTGCTGTGGCAGCGAGTGGGCGATCCTGTCGCCTACGTGGAGGGCAACGGTATCGGCGAGTTGATCGACGATCCGGACAAGGTCCTGTCCTTCCGTTTGTCCTACGATCTCGTCAGGGACGCGGCTCTGAGCCCGACGGAGTCGACGACGTTCATCAAGCGCCTTCTGGAGGAGTGCAGATCATGAACCGGACCCCTGACTTCACCACCGTTGTATGGCGCAAGTCGTCCTACAGCGACGGGGGCGCGTCGAACTGCGTCGAGGTCGCCGACGGCCACGCCGGCCTCGTCCCCGTGCGGGACAGCAAGGTCCCGCACGGCCCCGTGCTCGTCTTCGGCGCGGCCTCGTGGACGTCCTTCGTGACGGAACTCGGCAGCCATCGGCAGTAGGGCTGGTCGGGCAGCCCACCGGCACCGTCGGCCGAAAAGGCCACGCGCGGCTGACGTTCGCCGTGCGGGGGAGGGTGCCGCCTCGACGAGGGAGGCGACCGGGTCACACCTTGAGTACTTCTACGGTGGGGCCGCAGAGGAGCATCAGGTCCTCGGGGTCGGACGTGAGGACGGTGACCGGTTGGGGTGCCGTGCGGGCGATGGCGGCCAGGGCGGCGTCGATGGCGTACTTGTGGCCGTGGAGGTGGTGGGTGCGCAGGAGGGTTGCAGCGTGGTCCGTGACCGCCTTGGTGACGTCGTGTACGTCCACGCGCGAGAGGACCCATGTGATGCGGGCGGGATGAATGCGCTCATAGTCGGCCTCGAGCGTCGTCATGGCGCTGGTGGACACGCGGACGCCCTCTTCCGAGGCGGCCTGTACGAAGGCCATGACCGCACGGTCCTTGCGGTAGAGCTTCGAAAGCCCTTCGCTGTCGAGCAGGAGGGTACCGGGCATCAGGCCGCAGTCCTGCCGGACTGCCGGTGGTCGTGGCGCAGCAGTGCGCGGGCGGCCTCGACCTCCTCGCGGGTGAGCTCGTCGTCACCGGTCTCGAAGTCGGCGACGATCTCGCGAAGCTTGTCCATGGCGACCCGATGCTCAAGAGCTTCGGCCACGTAGGCGGAAAATCCACCAGGGCCGACGTGGGAGCGCACAGCCTCGGCGAGGTCCTCGGGCAGACTGATCGAGTATTTCTTACTACCGCTCATGCGCTGCATCCTACCAGTAGTGGTAAGAGATGGGTCCCATGCCGAGGACGGCGTGGGACCCGTTGCGAAGGGCGGGATCAGGACGCCGTGGGGGTCCAGCCCGCCAGCCAGTCGGCGACCTCCTGGTCGGCCGCCTGGGCGTCCGTCAGGTGGGGGCGGTTGCCGCTCGCCGCGCCCGCGCCGGAGCCCGTGTTCCTGTACTCGGCGAAGCGGTCGTCCTTCCAGGAGAAGCCGCTCATGTCGGTCCAGGGCGTGGTGCGGACCGCGGCGCTGAGGCTGGTGTTGCGGACCGTGGTCTGCGGGTCCAGGGAGGCGTCGCCGCCGGCGTGCCAGGGGCGGCCGAGGTAGAAGGTGCGGTCGGAGACGCCGCCGTTCACCGTCGAGTTGGCGATGAGGATGCCCTTGCGGTTCGCGGCCGTGCTCGGGGCCGTGACGTAGCCGGCGGAGGTGCCGTCCCAGCGCTTCTTCAGGGTGATGACCGAGCGGTCGATCACCGCGGTGGCCCGGCCGAAGATGAAGTCGACGTTGCCGACGACGTAGGAGTCGGTGACGTAGACCCGGCCCAGCCTGTCCTTGGCGGCGGTGTCCAGCAGAAGCGTGTCCTGGTCGCCCTCGACGATGACGCCGTCGAGGAAGACCTTGTCGGCCGCCGTGCGCAGGGCGACCGCCTGGTGGCCGGAGAGGGACTGGTTGGCGCCCTCGTCGAAGTCGTTGGAGATCGTCAGGTTGCGGGCCTGGAAGTCGTCGGCCTCCACGGCGACCGTGGCGCTGCCGGAGGTGCCGTACGTGCCCGAGCCGTCCGGCTTCTTCGTGCCGGCCGCGTTGTTGTAGACGATCACCGTGTCCTTGCGGCTGCCGCCGGTGCCCTGGAAGGTGACGTGCGGCTTGTTCGACGGGACCTTGACCGTCTCGCGGTACGTGCCCGGCTTGATGGAGATCACCACGCGGGAGGCGTTGTTCGCGGGGACGGCGTCCACCGCCGCCTGGACCGTCCTGTACTGGCCGGTGCCGTCCTTGGCGACGGTGAGGGTGGTGGCCGCCGCGGCCTTCGTCGTGGCCGTCGCCGATGCCGTCGTGCCGATGGAACTCCGGGGTCCCGTGCCCGACTTCAGCAGCGACGGCACGTCCGCCGCCTTGTCGGGGGTGTACGCGTAGTACGTCTTCGGGTCGAACGCCGTACCGCCGCTCTCGTTGCGGCCCGACGTGCCCGAGAAGACGTTGCCGCGCTGCACGATCGTCGCCGTCGCGTCCTTGACGACCGGGTTCCTCATGCCCTGGAAGTAGCTGTTCTCCAGGACCATCCGGGTGCCGCCGCGCGAGTAGTTGCCGTACGAGGAGTCGATGTCCGTGTTCGCGACGTCCTCGAGGAAGTTGTTGTAGAGGTGCGCGTGGGCGGCGTTGTCCGTGGAGGGGTTGCGCTGCTCGGTCTCGCGGATCCAGTTGTGGTGGATCGTGATGTCCGTCGTGACGTTCTCGGTCCAGCCGATGCCGAAGGTCTTGTTGTTCCGGCTCAGCTTGTTCCAGGAGACCGTCACGTACGTGCTGTCCTTGCGGACGTCGATCAGTCCGTCCGCCATGTTCCGCAGGTCGTTGTGGTCGATCCAGACGTGGTGCGCGCCGTCCATCTGGATCGCGTCGAAGTCGTGCTCCTTGTCGTTCCAGACGCCCTGGTAGGCGTCCCGGATCGTCAGGTTGCGGATGATCACGTTGTGCACGCCCTGGCCGAGGAAGAAGCCCCCGCCGACGATGTGCCCGGACGTCCCGGAGCCCACGATCGTCTTGTCGGAGGCGACCTTGATCTCCTTGCCGACCGGGTTCATCGTGATCGTCCCGGCCACGACGATGACGTACGGCTCGGCGGCCGTGGCGTACTTCTCCAGGTCCGCCTGCGTGCGCACGGTGACGGTCTTGCCGTCCCGGCCGCCGTACGTGCCGTTCTGGCCGAGCGCGTCGACGGAGGCGAAGCCGTCGGCGGTGGCGGTGGCCCAGGCGGGGGCGGCGGCCGTCGTCGCGGCGGACGCCTGCTGGGGGAGGAGGTCGGTGCCGTAGGTCAGGAGTCCGGCGGTGGTCAGGGCCACGGGGAGACCGACGGTCAGGAGCTTCCTGGACCTGCGGTGCCGGGCCGTGCTGCGGTGCTCGCTCATGCGGCGATCCGTTCCGTGTGGGGAGGAGACGCCGTTCGGTCGCCGCCCGGCACGGAAAGGTTGCCGCCGTCGTCAGGGCACCTCGGGTGGTGGGGTCGGGGCGCCCGGCAGGCGGACCGTGGCCGTCGTGCCGCCGCCGTCCGCCGGGGCCAGGGACACCTCGCCGCCCGCCTGCCGCACCGTACGGGCCACGATGGACAGGCCGAGGCCGGAGCCGGGGAGGGCACGGGCGCCGGGGGAGCGCCAGAACCGGTCGAAGACGTGCGGGAGTTCGTCGGCGGGGATGCCGGGGCCGTGGTCGCGGACGGTGAGGACGCCGTCGGTCAGGCGTACGTCGATGGCGCCGCCCTCCGGGCTGAACTTCACCGCGTTGTCCAGGACGTTGACCACCGCCCGCTCCAGCGCGGACGGCTCCGCCCGTACGTACCAGGGGTGGACGTCCGCCGTGATCGTCAGCTCGGGACCACGCAGCCGGGCGCGGCGCAGGGCCGACTCGACGACGTCCTGCCAGGCGACGATCTGCGCCCGGCCCGCGTGCTGGCCGGTGTCCGGGCGGGACAGCTCCTGCAAGTCACCGATCAACGCGGCCAGTTCGGTCATCTGGGCCTTCACCGAGGCGAGCAGGGCCCTGCGGTCGGCCTCCGGGATCGGACGGCCCGTCTCCTCGCTGCGGGTGAGGAGTTCGATGTTGGTGCGCAGCGAGGTGAGCGGGGTGCGCAGCTCGTGGCCGGCGTCCGCGATCAGCTGCTGCTGGAGGTCGCGGGAGCCGGCCAGCGCGGACGTCATGGAGTTGAAGGAGCGGGAGAGCCGGGCGATCTCGTCCTCGCTGTCGTCGCCGACGGGGATGCGGACGGTGAGGTCCTCGGTCCGGGCCACGTGTTCCACCGCCCGGGTCAGTTCGTCCACGGGGCGCAGGGCGGTCCGGGCCACCCAGAGGCCGGCGGCGGCGGCGCCCACGACCCCGGCGCCCGCGACGAAGACCAGCACCAGCGCGAGGTTGCTGAGGGAGCTGTTCACCTCGCTCAGCGGGCGCGCGGCGGAGACGGCGACGTCCCGCAGGCCGGGCACGGTGTAGGTGAAGACCCGGTACTGCCCGCCGTCGGACCCCGTCGCCTCGTGCAGCGCGTCGGTGGACGTGCCCTCGGCCACGGCGCGGTCGGCGCCGGTGAGGGGGACCTCCTCCGTTCCGATGATGAGGCAGCTCCCGCCCTTGCCGTCCACGAGCTGTACGGACGAGCCGAAGGGGTTCTGTTCCTGCGTGACGGGGTAGTGGGCGCACAGACCGGTGCGCAGGTCCAGGTACTTGCTCACCTGCTGCCCGTTCATCCGGTTCGCCTTCAGGGCCTCGTCCAGCGAGCTCACCAGCACGCTCTTCACCACGAACCAGCACGCCACCGCCATCGCCGCCACCGCGAACGCCACCGCCGCCGCCACCAGCAGGGACAGCCGGGCCCGGATGGGCAGGGCACGGACGCGGCGGACCAGCCCGCTCACTCCGCGCCGCCCTGCCGCAGTACGTACCCCACCCCCCGCACCGTGTGCACCAGGCGCGGCTCGCCGCCCGCCTCGGTCTTGCGGCGCAGGTACATGACGTACACGTCGAGCGAGTTGGACGAGGGCTCGAAGTCGAAGCCCCAGACCGCCTTCAGGATCTGCTCACGGGTGAGCACCTGGCGCGGGTGCGCCATGAACATCTCGAGGAGGGTGAACTCCGTGCGGGTCAGCTCCACCCGCCGGGTGGAGCGCGTGACCTCGCGGGTCGTCAGGTCCATGCGCAGGTCGGCGAAGGAGAGGACGTCGTCCGACTCGGCGGAGGCGGCCAGGGCCGCCGCGTACGAGCTGCGGCGCAGCAGCGCGCGGATACGGGCGAACAGCTCGTCCAGCTCGAACGGCTTGACCAGGTAGTCGTCCGCCCCCGCGTCGAGGCCGGTCACCCGGTCGCCGACCGTGTCCCGGGCGGTCAGCATCAGGATGGGCGTGGTGTCGCCGCCTGCGCGGATGCGGCGGGCGGCGGTCAGGCCGTCCATGCGGGGCATCTGGATGTCCAGGACGAGCAGGTCGGGCCGGTAGGCCGCCGCCTTCTCCAGGGCGTCCGCGCCGTCGACGGCGACCTCGGTGCCGTACCCCTCGAAGGCCAGGCTGCGCCGGAGCGCTTCGCGCACCGCCGGCTCGTCGTCGACGATCAGGATGCGCTGGGGGTCGCGGTCGCCTTCTGCTGGGCTCATGGGCTCGGGGTTCCTCACGGTTTCTACGGCCTCAGGCCTTCAGCGTCGCACGGTCACCGGGCGGCGCGTCAGGTCGTCGAGCCGGAGCGCAGCGCCGGCAGGTCGGACTTGACGGTGTCGACCGGGATGGCGAAGCCCAGGCCCACGCTGCCCGCGTCGGCCGAGGACGAGCCGCTGCCGCTCGACGAGTACATCGCGGAGTTGATGCCGATGATGTCGCCGTTCATGTCGATCAGCGCGCCGCCGGAGTTGCCCGGGTTCAGGGACGCGTCGGTCTGGATCGCCTGGTAGGTGGTCGTGGAGCCGCCCGTGTCGCCGTTGAACTCCTGGCCGCCGTACTCGAACGGCCAGCCGCCGCCCTGCTGCCGCTGCTGCTGACTCTCGCCCTCGTCCGTCGAAACGGTCACGTCACGGTCGAGGGCCGAGACGATGCCGCTGGTCACCGTGGAGGTCAGGCCCTCCGGGGAGCCGATCGCCACGACCTGGTCGCCGACCCGCACGCCGTCGGAGTCGCCGAGGGTGGCCGCCCGCAGTCCGGAGGCGTCCCGCAGCTTGATCAGGGCGAGGTCCTTGCTGCTGTCGGTGCCGACGGTCTCCGCCTCGTACGTCGTGCCGTCGCTGGTCCGCACCTCGATCGAGGAGGCGCCGGACACCACGTGGTTGTTGGTGACGATCTCGCCGTCGGACGTGATGATCACGCCGGAACCGGTGGAGGACCCGGCGTTCGAGGTCGCGTTGATCTCGACGATGCTCGGGGTGACCGCCTTGGCGACACCGGACACCGTGCCCTTCTGGCTCGACGGTACGACGGTGGTGCTGGTCGAGTCGGCGGCCACCGTGTCGCTGCCGGTCAGCTCCTGCACGCCGTAGGCGGTGCCGCCGCCCACGGCCGCCGCGACGATCGCCACGGCGGCGAGCAGGGCCGCCGGGCCGCGGGTGCGCTTCTTTTTCGCGGGCTGCGGGACGGGTTCCTGTGCGAACGCCGGCGCGGGCTCCTGTGCGGGCTCCTGTGCGGGCTCCTGTGCGAACGCCGGCGCGGGCTGCCGGGGCGGTGCGTACGCCGGCGGGGGCGGCCACTCGGGGTTCACCGGGGCGGGGCTTCCGTACTCGCCGCTGGGGCGGAGGCTCTCGGTCATGGCTCCGAGCCTCGCGCCCGACGATGAGAGCGAGCTGAGTGTGTGCTGAGAAGCCCGGCAGAACCTCGTATGCCCGATATAAAGGCCGACGGCGCCCGGTTACCTGCAGCCGCAGGAGTGGCGTACCACCAGGCGGGACGGGAACACCTTCAGCCGCTCGCGGCGCGAGCCCGTCACCCGCACGCCGTCGTCCAGGACGAGGTCGACCGCCGCGCGGGCCATCGCCGAACGGTCGGAGGCGACCGTGGTCAGCTGCGGGTCCGCGAGCGCCGCCTCCTTGATGTCGTCGAACCCGGCGACCGCCAGCTCGCCCGGCACGTCGATCCGCAGCTCCCGCGCGGCGCGCAGGATGCCGATCGCCTGGTCGTCGGTGGAGCAGAAGACCGCGGGCGGGCGGTTCGGGCCGGACAGGATGTCCAGGCCGACACGGTAGGCGTCGTAGCGGTTGTACGGGGCCTCGAAGAGGCGGCCCTCGGTCGGGATGCCGGCCTCCTCCATCGCGCGCCGCCAGCCCTCGACGTGGTCGGAGACCGGGTCGCCGACGGCGGGGGTCTCCGCGGTGCCGCCGACGCAGGCCACGTACTCGTTGCCGTGTTCCAGCAGGTGGCGCACGGCGAGCTGGGCGCCGCCGAGGTCGTCGGTGACGACGGCGACGTCGTCGATCGCCTCCGGGCGCTCGTGCAGCAGCACGATCCGGGCGTCCCACGCCTCGATCTCCGCGGCGGCCTGGTCGTTGAGCGCGTGGCTGACCAGGATCAGGCCGGAGACCCGCATGCCGAGGAAGGCCCGCAGGTAGTGGACCTCGCGCTCGGCGACGTAGTCGGTGTTGCCGACGAGCACCATCTTCCCGCGCTCGGAGGCGGCCTGCTCGACCGCGTGCGCCATCTCGCCGAAGAACGGCTGACGGGCGTCCGGGATGATCAGGCCTATGAGGTCCGTGCGCCGCGAGGCCATCGCCTGGGCGACCCGGTCCGGCCGGTACCCCAGCTCCTTGATCGCGGCGAGGACGCGCTCGCGCGTGGCCGGGGCGACCGGCCGGGGTCCGTTGTTGATGACATAACTGACGACGGCGGTGGACGTCCCCGCCAGCCGCGCCACATCATCCCTGGTTACCTTGGCCACGCGCGGAGTCTACGCGGATATACCCGGGGTGGGCAGGGCGTATCAGACCTTGGATGAAGCCGCTTCCGCGGTGTCCGTCCGCTCCTCGGCCCCGGCGGCCTCGGCGTCCTTCGTGGCGCGCGCCGGCTTCTCGGGCTTCTCGGGGGTGACGAACCGATAGCCGACGTTGCGGACGGTGCCGATCAGCGACTCGTGCTCGGGGCCGAGTTTGGCGCGCAGGCGCCGTACGTGGACGTCGACCGTGCGGGTGCCGCCGAAGTAGTCGTAGCCCCAGACCTCCTGGAGCAGCTGGGCGCGGGTGAAGACCCGGCCGGGGTGCTGTGCGAGGTATTTCAGCAGCTCGAATTCCTTGAAGGTCAGGTCGAGGACCCTGCCCTTGAGTTTCGCGGAGTAGGTCGCCTCGTCGACCGAAAGGTCGCCGTTGCGGATCTCCATCGGGGAGTCGTCGTTGACGATCTGCTGGCGGCCCATGGCGAGGCGCAGGCGTGCCTCCACCTCGGCCGGGCCCGCGGTGTCCAGGAGGACGTCGTCGATGCCCCAGTCCGCGGTGACGGCGGCCAGGCCGCCCTCGGTCACGACCAGGACGAGGGGGCAGCCGGGGCCGGTGGAGCGCAGCAGCTGGCACAGGCTGCGGACCTGCGGGAGGTCGCGCCGGCCGTCGACCAGGATCACGTCGGCGCCGGGGGTGTCGACGAGGGCGGGGCCCTCCGCGGGGGCCACGCGCACGTTGTGCAGCAGCAGGCCGAGGGCGGGGAGCACCTCCGTCGACGGCTGGAGGGCGTTGGTCAGGAGCAGCAGAGAGCTCATCGCACCCCACCGGCCCGGGTCGTCGTCGTTCGCTCGTGCACGGTTCGCTCGCCCATAACGTCTGGTTCCTCCTCGGTCCCTGCGAGGACGTATGCGGCATTGCTGCGTGCGTTCGACGGCCGTACACCGGCGGTTTCCCGCGTTCGTATACAACGCTTCCGAAAGCACAAAAGGACCCGGGGGCTTCACTGCCCGAGTCCTCTTCGCAGCAGAATAGCCGACATGAGTACCGGTCCGGCAGGTCATGCGGCGCGATCCACCGTTCGTCCATATTCCGAGACGGATGGGGTGGCGCGGGACGGTGCGCCTTTGCGGACGTTTCTGCGCACTGCGGACGGGGTGGCGATCGATTCCGTATACGAACCGGGTGTTTCCCCTTCTCGCGATCTTGTTTTCGTGATCGCGCACGGATTCACCGGGGACGCGGACCGGCCGCATGTGCGACGGGTGGCGCGGACGCTCGCGCGGTACGGAAGCGTCGTGACGTTCTCCTTCCGGGGGCACGGGGCGTCGGGCGGGCGGTCGACGGTCGGGGACCGGGAGGTGCTCGACCTCGCGGCGGTGGTGGGGTGGGCGCGTGGGCTGGGGCACGCGCGGGTGGCCACCGTCGGGTTCTCCATGGGCGGCTCGGTGGTGCTGCGGCACGCCGCGGCCGGCCGGGACAGCGGGGTCGACGCCGTGGTCTCCGTGAGCGCGCCCGCGCGGTGGTTCTACCGGGGGACCGCCCCCATGCGGCGGCTGCACTGGCTGGTGACCCGGCCGTCCGGTCGGCTGGTGGGGCGGTACGGGCTGCGGACGCGGATCCACCACCGGCGGTGGGATCCCGTGCCGCCGTCACCCGTCGAGGCGGTGCCGCGGATCGCGCCCACGCCGTTGCTGATCGTGCACGGGGACCAGGACGGGTACTTCCCGCTCGACCATCCGCGGATGCTGGCGGCCGCCGCCGGGGAGCACGGGGAACTGTGGGTCGAGGCCGGCATGGGGCACGCGGAGAACGCGGCGCCCGAGGCGCTGCTGGGGCGGATCGGGGACTGGGTGGTGGACCGGGCGGACTAACCTGACGGTGTTCACCGTCAACCGATTGAGGATCAGCAGATGGCAAAGGTCACGGTGCGGTACTGGGCCGCCGCCAAGGCCGCGGCCGGGACGGCCGAGGAGGCGTACGAGGCGGCCACGCTCGCCGAGGCGCTCGACGCGGCGCGCGGGCGGCACTCCGGCGAACTCGCCCGCGTGCTGCTGCGGTGCTCGTTCCTCGTCGACGGTGATCCCGTGGGCAAGCGCGCGCATGAGACGGTACGGCTGGCCGACGGCGGCACGGTCGAGGTGCTTCCGCCGTTCGCAGGAGGGTGAGCGATGACGAACCAGCCGTACGGGGCGTACGACCCCTACCGGGATCCGCAGCAGGCTCAGGGCGTGTGGCCGGGGCAGCAGCAGGCGTACGAGGATCCGTACGCGGATCAGCAGTACACCCAGCAGTGGCAGGGGCAGACGTGGGAGACGCAGATGCAGCCGCCGGTGGCCGCGGCGGAGTACGCCCCGGTTTCCCCCGCTCCTGATCCTGTTCCCGCTCCTCCGGCGACCCCGGCGGCTGACGGGTCCGGGCCCGGGTACGGGCCGGCCACGCTGGGCGGGAACTCGCGTGTCACGGACGCGCAGCGGGCGCGGGCCGAGGGGCGGTCGCCGGTCATCGAGCCCGGGATGCAGCCGGCGGCGCTCACCGCGCTGCTGGGGCTGTTGCTGGCCGGCGGGGCGGCGCTGGGGACGTACGCGCTGCTGGTGCCGCTGGTGGTGCTCCAGGGGCTCACGGCGGCGGGCTGGTTCCGGCTGAACGGGATGTGGCCGGCGCGGCAGGGGATCGCGCTGGGGTTCCTCGGCGCGCTGGCCGCGGACGTGGCGCTGCTGGTGTCCGACCGGTCGCCGGCGGCGATCCTGGGGACGCTGGGGGTGTGGGTGCTGCTGTCGCTGGTGCTGCAACTGCGGTCGCACGCGGATCCCGACGAGCGGATGTACGGCCTGATGGCGACGGTCGTGGCGGCCGCGCTGGCGATCGCGGCGGCCGGGTACCTGGCGGCGGACGCCTCCGCGGTGACCGTGGGCGCGGTCGCCGTGGCGGCGGGGGTGGTGGCGCGGGCGCTGCCGCTGCCGACGCCGGTGTCCGTGGTGGTCGCGGTGGCGGTCGCGGCGGGCGCCGGGTTCGCGGTCGACGGGCCGGCGGGAGCGCTGCTGGGGGCGGGCGCGGCGGTGTGCGCGCTGATCGGCCACCGGGCGGCGAGCTACGACTACCCGTCCCGCTTCGTCCACTTCACGGCGGGCGTGGCCCTGCCCCTGGCCGCGGCGGCCCCCGCGGTGTACACCCTGGCCCGCGTCCTCGCCTGACGGCCGTCGTGCGGGCCCCCTGTCACAAGTGATCGACAATCCCCCGCCCCCCACCCTCCTCGGCACTACCCTCGCGCAGGGACGGCCGCCCGGTCGTCGACGACCGCCGTCGTCACACGCCAGGTGGGGAAGACCGCATGCGCGCACTGCGAATACTGCTGATTGTCACTGTGATACTGGGCGGCATCTTCGTGATCATCGATCGCGTGGCCGTCAGCTTCGCCGAGGGCGAGGCGGCCGACCGCCTGAAGGCGACCGAGAACCTGGCGGACACCCCCGACGTGTCGATCAACGGCTTCCCGTTCCTCACCCAGCTCGCCGGCGGCAGCCTCGACGAGGTGGAGGTCGGCATCCAGGACTACGAGGCCGGCACCGGTGACGGCGCCCGGACGATCCGCATCGCCGACCTGCGCGCGGACATGAACGGCGTCGACTTCTCCGGTGACTTCAGCTCCGCCGTCGCCGACAGCGCCACCGGCACGGCCACCATCGCCTACGACGAGCTGCTCAAGAACGCCACGTCCGAGCCCGGCCGGGTGGCCCCCGGCGTCACCGCCCGGGTCGTCGGCCTGTCCGACGGCGGCAACGGGAAGATCAAGGTCACGGTGGAGGCCACCGTGCTGGGCACCGAACTGCCCGAGCCGGTCTCCGTGCTCAGCTCCGTGACGGTCGTGGACGGCGACACCGTGCGGGTGAAGGCCGACGCGGTACCGGAGATCGGCGGGGCCGAGATCGTCGAGTCCGGCGTGCGGCGGATCACCGACTTCGAGCAGAGGATCGACGGACTGCCCGGCGGCATCCGGCTGGACAAGGTCGAGGCCGCGGAGAACGGGGTGGAGATCACGGTGAAGGGTTCCGACGTCCGTCTGGCCGGGTAGGGATCGGTTCGACGGGAAAGCTGTCCGGGAAGTGAGACGGGCCTGTCCGCAGGGCAAGTGCGAGTGCGGCCGTCCGGGCGGGCGAAGCGGCGGAGCGGCGAATTCCGGAGGCGTGTGTCCCGTATCGCGGACGATCGCGTCTCAATATGCGACACATCGGTGACACGCGTGCCTGTCCGTCCTTACGATCGGACCCATGCAGTGTCAGACGAGCGTCCTCCGGTCGAGGGGACAGGCGGATCTCACGAAGCGGCGGGCAGTGGACCTGTGCCGTGTCGCCGCCATGCTCTGTCGCACCTTCTGATGAGCGGACGCCCCGCCGTCCGCATTCCCGCCCCGCCCCGCTGAGGGCACCCGTGCGCCGACCCCGCCGAGGCCGCGCGCACCCTCTCACCCGCACGCCCCGCCGTAACTGCCCCGGAGGAGAAACAGCATGAGCCGCAGCGACGTCCTGGTCGACGCCGACTGGGTCCAGGAGCACCTGGACGACCCGACCATCGCCATCGTCGAGGTGGACGAGGACACGTCCGCCTACGAGAAGAACCACATCAAGAACGCCATCCGGATCGACTGGACCAAGGACCTGCAGGACCCGGTCCGCCGTGACTTCGTCGACCAGGCCGGCTTCGAGAAGCTCCTGTCGGACAAGGGCATCGGCAACGACCACACGGTCGTCCTCTACGGCGGCAACAACAACTGGTTCGCCTCGTACGCGTACTGGTACTTCAAGCTGTACGGCCACGAGAGCGTCAAGCTCCTCGACGGCGGCCGCAAGAAGTGGGAGCTCGACGCCCGCGAGCTGGTCCCCGGCGACGAGGTGCCGGAGCGCCCGAAGACCGACTACAAGGCGAAGGCCCAGGACACCTCCATCCGCGCCTTCCGCGACGACGTCGTGGCCGCCATCGGCGCGCAGAACCTGGTCGACGTGCGCTCGCCCGACGAGTTCTCCGGCAAGCTGCTCGCCCCGGCCCACCTGCCGCAGGAGCAGTCGCAGCGCCCGGGACACGTCCCGTCGGCCGCCAACATCCCGTGGTCGAAGAACGCCAACGACGACGGCACCTTCAAGTCCGACGACGAGCTCAAGGCCCTCTACGAGGACGAGCAGGTCGACCTGGCCAAGGACACCATCGCCTACTGCCGCATCGGCGAGCGTTCCGCGCTGACCTGGTTCGTGCTGCACGAGCTGCTCGGCGTGGAGAACGTCAAGAACTACGACGGCTCCTGGACCGAGTACGGCTCCCTCGTCGGCGTGCCGATCGAGCTCGGCCCCGGCAAGTAATCCCTCCCGACCGACCTTTCAGACCACTTCAGGAGTACGACATGTGCGGTGCGAAGGCCGGCGGCCCGGACGCCTCGACGATCAAGCCCGGTGAGACCACCATCCAGGGCCAGGTGACGCGCGACGGAGAGCCGGTGACGGGCTACGTCCGTCTGCTGGACTCGACCGGCGAGTTCACCGCGGAGGTCCCGACCTCCGCCACCGGACAGTTCCGCTTCTACGCGGCGGAGGGCACCTGGACCGTCCGCGCCCTGGTGCCCGGCGGCACCGCCGACCGCACGGTCGTCGCCCAGCAGGGCGGTCTGGCCGAGGTCGCGATCGCGGTCTGAGGACACGGAACGGCCGAGGGGCCGCACCCCACGGGTTGGACGCCCGGGGTGCGGCCCTTCGGTGTGCCCGGGTGCCCGGACCTACGCTGGACGCATGTACGCGCGCAGGCGGCACGTCTACTTCGTCATGATGGGCACCTGCGTCGGGCTGTTCGTCCTGGCCTGGGGCGTGGTGCGGCTGTGGTCGGTGCCGGCGGCCGTGGGCATGTGCCTGGCGGCCATGGTCATCCCGCCGGTCGCCGCGGTGGTCGCCAACCGGCGGGGACCGGAGGACCGCTGGTGGGACGATCCGTCCGGCGACCCCGAGTCCGACGAGTGGTGGGACGAGCTGGACGGCAGGAAACGGCCCCGGTAGGAATGGGGCGCATGTGCGCTGCGAGACTGTCCACCGTCGTGCTCGACGCGCGTGACGCGCACGAGCTGGCCGGGTTCTATGTGCGGCTCCTCGGGTACGAGGTGCGTGCCGAGGAGCCCCACTGGGTGCTCATCGGGCCGCCGGGCGGGGCCGGGGGCACGGCGCTCGCCTTCGAGACCGAGCCCGCGTACGTCCCGCCGGTCTGGCCCGGTCGCCGGCCCGGCGAGCAGCAGATGATGCTGCATCTCGACGTCGAGGTCGACGATCTCGAGGCCGAGACCGCGCGGGCCGTGGCGGAGGGGGCGACGCTCGCCGGTCACCAGCCGCAGGACGACGTACGGGTGCTGCTGGACCCCTCGGGGCACCCGTTCTGCCTGTGGGTGGACACCTCGGGGGCCGCTCAGTAGACGAGCGCCTGCGTCCCGTCCGCCATCGCCTCCTGTACGAAGACCTGCGCGCCGGCGATGCGCACGCCCTCGATGACGTCCTTCTCGGTGATGTCGCGGCGGGCCGCGCACTGGGTGCACAGGGTGATCCGACCGGTGGCCAGGACCGAGTCCAGCAGGTCGGGCAGCGGGGCGGCGTGCGGCAGCTCGAACTCGGCCGCACGGCCCGGCAGGGCGAACCACGAGGACTCGCCGGTGAGCCACAGGGAGACCTCGACACCGCTGGCCGCGGCCACCGCCGCCACCGTGAACGCCTGCGAGCAGCGCTCGGGTGCGTCGGTTCCCGCCGTCACTTTGATCACAAGCTTCTTCGCCATGACCGAATCGTAATCATGATCGCCACAACTTCGGTCGGAGCCTGTGGGTCTCCTGTGCACGCGTAGACGGAATGCGCGCTTCACTTTCTGTGGGGGGACGTCTTGGAACAACCCGAAGAAGCAGCCGACGCCCCGGATGTGCCGAGATCGGCGGATGTGCCGAAGGCGGACCCGGCCCCGGGGGCGCCGGCCGGTCCGGCCCCGGGAACACCGGCGGACCCGGCCCCGGGGGCGCCGGCCGGTCCGGCCCCGGGAACACCGGCGGACCCGGCCCCGGGGGCGCCGGCCGGTCCGGTCCCGGAATCTCCGGAGCACCCGGCTTCGGGCGCGTCCCGGAAACGCCGGCGGGGGCGGACGGCCGTGCTGATCGCCGCCGCGGCCGTGCTCGGCGTGGTCGCCGGTACCTGCACCGGATATCTCGTACAGGCCGACCGCGAGCCCACCAAGCTGCCGCCGCTGTCGCAGCCGGTGCTCGCACAGTCGAAGGGCGAGGCGCCCGAGCCGCTGTCGGCCGACCGGGACCGCCGCGTGAAGACCGAGGGCGACCTGCGCGAGCTGCTGCTGAAGAAGCCGCGCGGCACGCAGGAGCCCGACTGGCCGCTGGGCGAGGACGGCTGGATGGACCTCGCCGAGTACGCCGGTTACTACGAGGAGTCCGGCTCGATGTTCGGACAGCTGGCCATGGACCAGTTCCGCAGGGCGGCCGTCGTCGGCTGGCTCGACGACGACTACAGCGTGGAGATCCGGCTGGTCCAGTTCCGCCAGGAGGAGGGACTGGCGGCCGCCGGCAACGTCGAGAACGGCCAGCACTGGGCGGACGACGCGGAGGACACGGACAGCTGGGCCGTCCCCGGTACCGGGGAGGGCCGGGCGTACGTCCACCACAGCCCCGACGCCGAACCCGGCTACGAGCCCCTGTACAGCGCGGAGGCGCATGCCTGGCGCGGCGACGTCGCCATGGAGATCTGGGTGTACGGGAGCAAGCCCGTTCCCAAAAAAATGATCATGGATCTGGCCGAGCGGCAGATGGAGCGGCTGTGAACGAGACACAGAGCCCGGCACCCCTGCCGCCGGTCCCCGACGACGCCCCCGTCGCGACTCCCGCGAAGCGGCCCGTGCGATGGGGACGTATCGCGTCCGTCGCGGGCTCCGCGCTGCTCGCCGGGGCCGTCGTCACGGGCGTCGGATACACCGTCGTGACCGTGCGGGACGCCGATCGCGAGGCCGGCGCGTCCGGATGGAAGTTCCCCGAGGCGGCGGCCGAGGACAAGGCGGCCGAGGCGCAGGGACTGGCCGGGACGCTCGTGCCGTACGGGTACGACCACTGGCTTCCGGGGCCCGACTTCGGTGAGTTCGGCTCGGACACGCGGCTCGGTGGCGCCCGGGCCACGGCGCTGCAGAAGGAGTCGCTGCGCGATCTGCCGCGCTCCCAGCGCAAGCGGCTGGAGAAGGAGATCGACAGCTGGCGCGTCGAGGGCATGGCGATGCGCAGCTACACCAGCGGATCGAACAGCGTCTACAACGAGGACGAGGTCCACACCGTGGGCATCGTGCTCGCCCGGATGGAGAACAAGGCGGCCGTGCGGGACTTCGCGCGGTTCCAGACCGAGTTCCTCGACGCCCTCGACATCTTCCGCGAGGGGCCGAAGATCAAGGGCCACAAGGACGCCCGGTGCTTCCTGCCGCCGGCGGACGCGGAGACCGACCTCGACACGATGCAGTGCTCGGCCCACGTCGGGAACGTCCTGGTCACCCTCACCGCGGACGGCGCGAAGCCGCTGAACACCAAGAGCGTCGCCGCACTGTTCCGCGAGCAGCTCGACCGCATCGACGAACCGGGGAAGGCCGTATGACCGAGCAGCCGCAGACCCTCGTACCCGCCCCGCCCACGGAGCCGCCGGCCGTACCCGCCGTACCGGACGTGGTGGCCGATCCCGGGCCGCCGGTGCGCAAGGACCGCCGGGTGCTGCGCGCCGCCCTGCGCTGGACCGCCGCCGTCGTGGTCTTCGCCGTGGCCGGCGCGGGCACGGCGTACGGCATCACCCGGATGGAACGGACGGACGTACCCGGCCTGGCGACCGCGTCCGACGGGCGGTGGGACTACCCGGAGCTGACGAAGCCGCCGCTGCCCGCCGGCAGCCCCGGACCACAGGCGGAGTCCAACCCGGCCGGCACCCACCACGCCGACCTGCGCGCCCTCCTGCTGCCCGCCCCGGAGGGCGCCAGGGAGAACAAGGCGCTGCGCGGCGAGGACGGCTGGCTGGCGACGGACGACTTCCTCGAGGAGTACGCGGAGGAGGACGACCGGGACACCTTCCGGCAGGAGCTCGTCGACAACGGTCTGCGGCACATCGCGGCCCGCGGCTGGACGACCGGGGACGGCACCCGGACGCGGATCTACCTGCTGCGGTTCGACACGGCGGGCGTGGTGGAGGAGGGCTTCTTCCTGCCCCACTTCTCGTACATCTCGGCCTACGGGGTGCGGGGTGCCGAGAGCGTCGACGCCGACGAGTCGTTCCCGGTGAAGGCGGAGGTCGCGGGGGTCCGGCGCTCGGCCCAGGTCGAGACCGAGCCGTACGGCGCCGAACAGGAGCGTCTGGCCTACCTCGCCGCCGGCGACGTCCTCGCCGTCGTGCTGCAGTCCCGGAAGGGGACCGCGCCCGCTGTGCCGTTCCGGCAGACGGTCGTGCTGCAGAGCCAGCTGCTGGGCTGAGGCGCGGGAGGCACCACCTCGCACGACAGGGGCCGGCCCCGGCCGCGTAAGCTGGGGCCCGGCCCCGTGCACACCCTCGCACCCCCCGCTCAAGGAGCACCCCGTGGTTATCTTCTTCGAAGCCCTGTTGGTCCTGGTCGCCGTCGGCGTTCTCGCCTTCGCCGGGCTGACCGTGAAGAAGCTGTACCAGGGCCAGCGCTGATCACCGACGCCAGGAAGTTCCACTCATGATCGAGATCCCGTCCGACCTGCACAAGGACCTCGTCCCGCTCGCCTTCCTGCTCGGCAACTGGGCCGGTGCGGGCGTGCACGACTTCCCCGGCGCCGAGAAGTGCAACTTCGGCCAGGAGGTCACGTTCACCCACGACGGCCGGGACTTCCTGGAGTACGGCTCCCACACCTGGGTGCTGGACGGCGACGGCAACAAGGTCCGCCCGCTGGAGTCCGAGCACGGCTTCTGGCGGATCGACGCGAACCGCAAGGTCGAGGTGACGATGACCCGCGACGACGGTGTCATCGAGATCTGGTACGGCGAGCTGGCCCACCAGAAGCCGCAGATCGACCTGGTCACGGACGCGGTGGCGCGCACCGCCGCCTCCCGCCCCTACAGCGCCGGCAAGCGGCTGTACGGCTACGTCAAGAGCGACCTGATGTGGGTCGGCGAGAAGCAGACCCCCGAGGTCGAGCTGCGCCCCTACATGTCGGCGCACCTGAAGAAGGTCGTCACCCCGGAGGAGGTCGAGCGCTGGGCCAAGGCCCTGCCCGACGACATGCCGGACGACGGGATCGCCTTCTTCAAGTAGATCGCCTCCTTCGAGGAGATCTCCTTCGAGCAGGTCTTCGCAGGTCTTCTTCGAGCAGGTCTTCTTCGATGAGGCACAGGTCGCTCTAGACTCGTGGTGTGGTGAGCACCGACTGGAAGAGCGACCTCAGGCAGCGCGGCTACCGGCTGACCCCGCAGCGGCAGCTGGTGCTCGAAGCCGTGGACACCCTGGAACACGCGACCCCCGACGACATCCTCGGCGAAGTGAGGAAGACGGCGTCGGGGGTCAACATTTCCACCGTGTACCGCACGCTGGAGCTCCTCGAGGAGCTGGGCCTGGTCAGCCACGCCCACCTCGGGCACGGCGCGCCGACGTACCACCTCGCCGACCGGCACCACCACATCCACCTGGTCTGCCGGGACTGCACGAACGTGATCGAGGCCGACCTCTCGGTGGCCGCCGAGTTCACCGCCAAGCTGCGCGAGCAGTTCGGTTTCGACACCGACATGAAGCACTTCGCGATCTTCGGCCGGTGCGAGGACTGCTCCCTGAAGGCTTCACCTACCGAGTCGTAGGCTAGGCACATGAAGAGCCCTCTGCTGACCCTGCCCGGCGCCGTTCCCGCCGAGGGCGTGGACGAAGGCGTGGCCGCCCACTACGGCGACCTGTTCCGTGAGCAGCGCGCCCTCGCCGAAGGCACCGGTTTCGTCGACCTGTCCCACCGCGGGGTCGTCACCGTCTCCGGTCCGGAACGGCTGGCCTGGCTGCATCTGCTGCTCACCCAGCACGTCAGCGACCTGCCGCCGCACCAGGCCACCGAGGCGCTGATACTTTCCGCCAACGGCCACATCGAGCACGCGCTCTACCTGGTCGACGACGGGGAGACGGTCTGGGCGCATGTCGAGCCCGGCAGCCAGGAGGCGCTGATCGCGTACCTGGAGTCGATGAAGTTCTTCTACCGGGTCGAGGTCGCCGACCGCACCGCCGACACCGCGGTGGTGCACCTGCCGGCCGGGTCCATCGCGGAGGTGCCCGAGGGGGTCGCCGTCCGTGAGACGCCGTACGGGCGGGACCTGTTCCTGCCGCGCGGCGAGCTGGAGTCGTACGCCCAGAAGGCCGGGCCGGCCGTCGGGATCCTCGCGCACGAGGCGCTGCGGGTCGAGCGGCACCGGCCGCGGCTCGGCTTCGAGACCGACCACCGCACCATCCCGCACGAGCTGGGCTGGATCGGCACCGCCGTGCACCTGCAGAAGGGCTGCTACCGGGGGCAGGAGACGGTGGCCCGGGTGCAGAACCTGGGGAAGCCGCCGCGCCGGCTGGTCTTCCTGCACCTGGACGGCAGCGAAGTCCATCTGCCCACGCCGGGGACCGAGATCCGGGTCGCGGACGACGGCGCCGAGGGGCGCAGGATCGGGTTCGTCACCACGTCCGTACGCCACTACGAGCTGGGGCCCGTCGCGCTCGCGCTGGTGAAGCGGAACGTGCCGGTGGACGCGCGGCTGCTCGCGGGGGACACCGCCGCCGCGCAGGAGACCGTCGTCGAGCCCTGAGCGGTACGGCTCAGATCTCCAGCAGGACGGTGAACGGGCCGTCGTTGGTCAGCGACACCCGCATCCTCGCGCCGAAGCGGCCCGTGGCCACCGTCGCGCCCAGCGCGCGCAGCTGCGTGACCACCTCGTCGACCAGCGGCTCGGCGAGGTCACCGGGGGCGGCGGCGTTCCAGGTGGGGCGGCGTCCCTTGCGGGCGTCGCCGTACAGGGTGAACTGGCTGATCACCAGCAGCGGGGCGCCGGTGTCGCTGCACGACTTCTCGTCCTGGAGCATGCGGACCGACCAGAGCTTGCGGGCGAGCTGCGCCGCCTTCTCCTTGGTGTCCTCGTGGGTGACGCCGACGAGGACGCACAGTCCCTCGCCGTCGATCGCCCCCACCGTCTCGCCGTCCACGACCACGCATCCGCCGTCGACCCTCTGCACCACTGCTCGCATACGACCATCATGCCGGTCGGCGAACAGGCGGCCGACGGCGGCCCGCGCGGACCCCCGGTCGGGCTATTTTTACTCCTTAGCGCCCATCTGGGGCGGATCGGGGACACTCGCTCACATTGCGGCTGCTCGGGGTGGCACGATGCTGGCACACGCCGGTCGAGGGGACGGTTGAGGCACATGAGCACACCGGGGATCGGACAGCCGCTTGAGGCTGTCTCATCGACCCAGGCGGGAATCGGGGAACGGGAGTTCTGCCGGCCGCCCACACAGCGCACGGACAGTCCGGTGCTGCCCGAGGACCGGGTGGTGCGCGATCTGATCATGCTCAGTCTGGCCGAGCTGCGCACGGTGCGGCGTGACGCGCAGCGTGACGAGGCCGACCTCAGTTATGTGCGGCGGCTGCTGCAGGGGCGGATCGACATCCTGCGGGCGGAGCTGGCCCGGCGCCTCCCCGGGGACGTGTCCTCGGCCGTCGCGCCCAGGGAGGCGTCCGTCGTCGAGCGGCTGGGGGAGATCCTGCGGGACACCCCGGCCCGGCACCGTTCCTCCGCCCGGCACGTGACGCTGGGGACGCCGCAGAGCGAGGAGTACCGGCGGCTGGCGGCCGAGACGCTCGCCGAGGTGGAGCTGTCCGACCTGGGCGCGCGCACGGACGGGGAGCTGAACACCGCGATGGGGCGGCTCGTGCTCTGCGAGCAGCAGGTGTCCCGGCGACGGCAGCGGCTGCAGCGTACGGCCGACGAGTGCAGCGAGGAGATCGCGCGCCGGTACCGGGACGGGGAGGCACAGGTCGACGACCTGCTCGTGTGAGCACGCGGGGAAGACACAGAGGGAAGACGCAGGGAAAGACCTCGGGGAAAGACCTTGGGGGAAACCTCTTCGACACCCGGCGCGCGGCCGACCTACCGTGAGCCCATGACCTCCCGCGCCGGCATCGACGTACGTCCGATCACCGAGTCCGAGTTCGCCGACTGGCAACGGGCCCTGAGCACCGGGTTCCTGCGGGAACCCACTCTGTCCGAGGAGGTCCTCGACGCGCGCCGGGCGCAGTTCACGCCCGGCCGGTCGGTCGGGGCCTTCGACGGCGGGCGCTGCGTGGCGACGTTCCGGTCCTTCGCGCAGGAGCTGACGGTGGTCGGCGGGGCGACCGTGCCCGCCGACGCCGTCACCAACGTCACCGTCACCGCCACCCACCGCCGTCGCGGTCTGCTCACCCGGATGATGGCGCAGGACCTCGCCGCCGCGAAGGAGCGCGGGGACGTCGTCGCGACGCTGATCGCGGCCGAGTACCCGATCTACGGCCGGTACGGCTTCGGCCCGGCCACCACGGCGACCGAGTGGACGGTCGACGTGCCGCGCTCCGGTCTCGACCCGCGCCGGGCGGGCCCGGAGGACGGCGGCCGGGTCGACCTCGTGGACGCGGAGGACGTCCGCAAGCTCGGCCCCGAACTGTACGAGCGGCTGCGCCGCGTACAGCCGGGCGCCGTCAGCCGGGACGAGCTGTGGTGGAAGACCACCACCGGCGCCGTGCGCTTCCACCCGGTCTTCCACGAGCCGTACTACGCGGTGTACCGCTCGGCCGGTGGCGAGGTCGAGGGCATGGCCGCCTACACGGTGGACGACAACTGGGGTGACGCCAAGCAGCCGTTGAACACGGCGCGGGTGAAGTGGCTGACCGCGGTGACCCCGGCGGCCGAGCGCGCGCTGTGGCTCTACCTGTGTTCTGTCGACTGGGTGACGCGGGTGAAGAGCGGCTGGCGGGCGCCCGACGACCTGCTCCCGCACTTCCTGCCGGACCCACGCGCCGCCGCCGTCACCACGCAGGCGGACTGGCTGTGGGTGCGGATGCTGGACGTCGTACGGGCCTTCCGGGCGCGGACGTACGGGGCCGCGGGGTCGCTGGTGCTGGAGGTGACGGACGGGGCCGGTCTGGCCGGGGGGCGTTACCGGCTGGAGGCGTCCGCGGACGGGGCCGGGGTCTGTGTGCCGACCACCGGGAGCGCCGATCTCACGCTGGACGTCGCGGAGTTGTCCGTGCTGTGGCTGGGCGACGAGTCGGCGGTGCGGCTGGCGGCGCTGGGGCGGGTCCGGGAAGAACGAGCGGGCGCCGCCCGTCAGGCCGACGCCCTGCTGCGTACTTCCAGGCGACCGTGGTGCCCGGACGTGTTCTGAGCGCTTCCACCGGGGGCGCTCCCGCTTCCTGCTTCCTGCCTCCTTCCGACGACGACGGGTGGGTGCTCATCCGTAGCGAGCTGTTCAGTTGTGGTTGTCGTGCGGGTGGTGCCCGCCGACGGGACTCCCGGCTCCCCTCCGGAGGGGAGCCCGGCCGGCGGTCCGTACGGTGTGCTGTCAGCCGGACTGGGCGAGCAGCATCACGAGGATGACCGCGCCGATGCCGCTGATCACGGTGTTCCGCGCCTTGATGCCCACGGTGAGGGCGACGAAGGCGATGATTCCCATCGGCCCGTACTTCCACTGGACGAGTTGCTCGAACCCGATGGCCAGGGCTGCGAGGACGATGGCGATGAGCGGCATGGCGGTCCCCCTTGTTGTTCGTGGCTCCCCACTCCTTCCCTGATGGCCAACCCTTCAGTTCGCCAACCAGGTTGCAGGAGTTGGTTACCAACTTGCTTCTAGTTATAGCCACTTGGAAGAGGCTTATAACCATCCTTCGCTGAACTGCCCGAAGATGGCGGGAAGTTGTAGTGTTTGGCCGTGGACCCGGAACACGACTCCGTCAATGGACGGAAGAAGCCACAACGGCCACAGAGGACACATCGCGAGGTGGCCGACGAACTGCGCGCGCGGATCAGGTCCGGGGCGCTGCAGGCGGGTCAGCGCATGCCCACACAGGCCCAGCTCGCCGCCGAGTTCGGGGTGGAGCGCCCCGCGATACGCCAGGCGCTGCGCATCCTGCAGTCCGAGCAGTTGCTCACCGACGTCTCCAAGGGCGCCCCGGCGACCGTCGCCGTGGACCCCGGCAGGGTGCTGACCGGCCCCTCGGCGCCCCCGCTGCCCACCACCGTGGGCCTCGCGCCCAGGGTCGCCGCCGCCTTCGGGGCCGAGCACGTCGAGATCGACGCCGTCTGTCTGACCTCGGTCTCCCTCACCCTGGCCATCGGGGAGCCGCTGCGCCAGATCCACTCCGGGCGGCTGAAACCGGCCAAGGTCGACGTCCGGGTCCTGCTGCCCAGCCGGAACATCGACCTAGCCTTCCCCGTGCCGGTCGAGGGGCACGACGGCGTCGACGGCCCGGTCCACGAGCAGTGGCTGGCCCAGCGCAACGCCCAGGGCCAGGTGCTCCGACACAATCTGCTCGCCCTGCGCGCCACCCACGGCGTCGACGTGCGGGTCTCCTTCCGCGCGCTGCCGTTCACCCCGCCGGTGAAGCTGTATCTGCTCAACGGGGAGGAGGCGCTGTTCGCCTACTACACGCTGGCGCGCAGCAAGGCGCAGATCGACCAGGAGTGCCTGGAGATGTACGACGCGCAGGGCATCCGGTCCCTGCTGTTCGCCTTCGAGCAGGGCACCGTCCTGCGGGACACCGCGTTCGTGGAGCAGTCGCACCTGTGGTTCAACGCACTGTGGGAGACGATCAGTTCGGAGCTGGTGCTCACGGGCTGACGTCTCCCACGGGTTCGGGGCGGCGGTGGCTTCTCACAGGGCCGGTCTCGCCACCAGCAGCGCGAGCAGGACCGCGCCGGCGGAGCTGACCCCCGGTCTGTTGGATCTGATGCCTGTGGTGAGCAGCAGCAGGCCGAGGATGCCGGCCGCGCCGTACTTCCACTGGACGAGCTGTTCGACGGTGACGACCAGGACGGCGGAGACGAGGGCGAGGACGGGCATGGCGTGTTCCTCCTTCGGATGTGAGCCGGGGCTGCGGAACCAGAGATTCACCAACCTGGAGAAGTTGGCAACCAACTCTCTCTAGGTTGTCCCCACTTGGCACCTACTCGCAAACAACTTTCAAACAACTCCCGCCAGATGGATCAAAGTTGTAGCGTTTGGTCGTGACCCAGGAGAACGTGTCAGTGAACGGCAGCAGCAGAGTCTCGCCGCAGGAGATCGCCGACATCCTGCGGGAACGCATCCGGGCCGGCGAGCTCAAGGCGGGCGACCGCCTGCCCACCCAGGCGGAGCTGGCCGAGGAGTTCGGCGTGGAGCGCGGCACCGTTCGCCAGGCCCTGCGCGCCCTCCAGGAGGACGGCCTGCTCAGCAATGTCAGCAAGGGCAGCCCGCCGCGGATCGCCGAACCGGCCCCCGCCCGGGAGGAACCCCAGCCGACGATGGTGGGACTGGCGCCGCGCCTGACGGACGCGTTCTCGAGGGCCCACGTGCGGATCGACGCGGTGTGCCTGACCGCCGAGAGCCTGATGCTGGCGCTGAGTGAGCCGGTCCGGCACATCCACGAGGGCCGTACCCGCCCCGAGTCGGTCGACGTCCGCATCCTGCTGCCCTCGCGGCGGATCAACCTGGCCTTCCCCGTCCCGGTCGAGGGCCGGGACGGCACCGACGACCCGGTCCACGAGCGGTGGCTGGCCCAGCGCAACGCCCAGGCCCGCGTGCTCCAGCACAACCTCTTCGCCCTGCGCGCCACCCACGGCGTCGACGTGCACGTCTCCCTCCGCGCGCTGCCGTTCACCCCGCCGGTGAAGCTGTACCTGCTCAACGGGGAGGAGGCGCTGATCGGCTACTACATGCTGACCCGGCGCGAGGAGGAGTGGGAGAGCCACACCCTGGAGATGTACGACGTCCTGGGTTCCCAGTCCCTGCTCTTCCCCTTCGCCAAGCGGGACGGGCAGCGGGAGCGGGCGTTCGTGGAGGAATCCCAGAAGTGGTTCGACGCCCTCTGGGAAACCATCACGACGGACCTGACACTCTCCTAGTGACTTCTGAGACGAAGCAGACCGATGCGGTGACGGCCGAGAAGCGGACCGAGACCGAGACCGACGACGAGCTCAATGAACTGCGGCACCTGATCGAAGGCGCCCGTGTCGTGCTGTGGGACTTCGACGGCCCCGTCTGCCGCCTGTTCGCGGGCCACTCGGCGGAACGGGTGGCGAACGACCTGGCGACCTGGCTGGAGAGCCGGGGACTGCACGGCCTGCTGAAGGAGGAGGAACGCGAGTCCCTGGACCCGCAGGTGCTCCTGCGCGCCGTCGACCGCCGGCACCCCGGCAGCGACCTGGTCGCGGAGCTGGAGGAACGGCTCACCCAGGAGGAGCTGCGCGCCACCGCCTCGGCGATGCCCACCCCGTACGCCGATCCACTGATCCGCACCTGGACCGCGGTGGGCTCCCGGCTGGCCGTCACCACCAACAACTCCCCGAGCGTGGTGCGCGAGTACCTCGCCTCCCGCGGCCTCGGCGCCTGCTTCGCCCCCCACATATACGGCCGCACCCAGGAACTGAACCACCTCAAACCCGATCCCCACTGCGTCCACCGGGCCCTGAACGCCATGGGGGCCGCTCCCACGACCGCCCTGATGATCGGCGACGCCCCGACGGACCTGCTCGCCGCGCAGGCGGCCGGCGTCCCCTTCCTCGGCTACGCGCGCAACGAACGCAAGGGCAAACTGCTGCGGGACGCGGGGGCCACGGCGGTCGTGGGCTCGCTGGAATCCGTCCTCCGCCTGGTCCGTCATTGACGGCCGGCCCACGGGACGGAGTACGCACCCGGCCCGCGTCCGGGCGCTTCCCCCGGGGTGACTTCGGCGCGATGGATGACGAGTCAGGCGGGGGACACGGCTGGAGCGGGGGTAACGTGCTGCCACTTCTGTAACCCGCGGGAGGGTTCAGGACGAGAGAAACACGGGTCCATGTCACTCGAACCACCTTCCACCGCCCGGCGGTACGCGGTCGAGGCGTGCGGGAATCCGGGAGTGGTCGAAGGGCCGCTGCAGGGCTACCACCACGAGACCTACGTGTTCCCCTTGGCCGACGAGTCGGGAGCGGCACCCGCGGGCCGGTGGAAGTGCCGGGAGCCCCGTACCGGTCTGCTGTGGTTCGACCGGCGCTGCTTCGACTCCGAGGAGCAGCTTCTGGCCGCGCTGAGCGGGCGGATCTCGGGGATCCCCGACGTCAGGGACTTCGGCGGCCTGCGGCTCCAGCGGTTCGTCGAGGGGCGGACCCTCGGCGCGGTGCGGAGTTCCGGCCTCTCGGTCCCCGGCGGGCTGCTCCGGCAGATCGTCGGCCTCTTCCGTGAGCTGGCCGAGGTGACCCCGGAGACACTGGTCGTCAAACGGCGTTGCGAAGCCAGGGACCGCCCCGAGGACGGTGACACCGACGGGTTCCTCGACCGGCTCGTCTCCTTCATGGAGGAAAGCGTCTACCTGGCGAACCTCGACGAGTTCGCGGAACTCTTCGAGGAGGTCGGGGTGGGCGGTGGCGCGTTCGAGAACCTCCGGGAGCACGTGTCGGGCCTGACGGAGCGTCCTTTCTGCCTCCTCCACGCCGATCTCCACCGCGAGAACTTCATCGTCGATCCCGGGCAGCGGCTCTGGACCATCGACTGGGAGCTCGCCATGGTCGGCGACCCGCTCTACGACCTGGCCACCCACCTGTATCTCATGCGGTATCCGCGGTGGCAGGCCCGCGGGCTCACCAGGCGCTGGGTGAGCACCGTCGAAGACGTCCGTCCCGGCAGCTCGGAGGGCTGGCAGCGCGATCTGGGACTGCTCATGGACTTCAAGAAGGCCCAGTCCGTGTTCACCGACGTCATCCGCGCGGCCCTGGCACTGGACCCCGGCCGGGGCGCCGACCGGCGGCAGTCGGAGGGGGCGGGAAGGAAGCTGCACCGCGTCCTGGCCGAGGCCGCTGTCCCGCTGGGCCTCGAATCCGTGCCGGCCCCGGACCGCGTCGCGGACGCGCTCGCCCGCTGGTGCCGGGTTCACGGAGAGGCCGGCGAAGTTCTTCCGGTCTGACCGGGGCCGCCGCGACCGGGTGGTCCGCCACTGTCGTGGAGGGCGGGTGCGTAGGCTCGCCGCATGAGCGAGATCGGCCTGCGGGAGCGCAAGAAGCGGCGGATGTACCGGACCGTGTCGGACACCGCCGTCCGGCTCTTCCTGGAGCGCGGCTTCGACGCCGTGTCCGTCGCCGAGGTGGCGGCCGCGGCCGAGATCTCCAAGCCGACGCTCTTCCGGTACTTCCCGGCGAAGGAGGACCTCGTCCTGTACCGGATCGCCGATCACGAGGACGAGGCCGCCCGGGTGGCCGCACAGGGGCCGGCGCCCGTCGAGGCGCTGCGAGAGCACTTCCTGGACGGGCTGAGGCGGTGCGATCCGGTCACCGGGCTCAACGACGATCCCGAGGTGCTGGCCTTCCACGCGCTGCTGTACGGCACACCGGCGCTGGTCGCGCGGCTGTACGGGCACCTGGAGCGGTCCGAGGAGGCGCTGGCCGGGGTGCTCGGGGGCGGGCTCGGCGCGCGGCTGGCGGCGGGGCAGATCATCGCCGTACGGCGGATCCTCGCGCAGGAGAACTGGCGGCGGATCGCGGCGGGGGAGCGGATCGAGGACGTACGGGACGACGCGGTGGCGGCGGCCGGGCGGGCGTTCGGGATGCTGGCGGAGACGCTGCCGCGATTGCGGGACTGAGTAAAAAATGTGACTCGGTTGCTTTATTCGGTACGCTCGGTGGAATGACCTCACCCGAGCCCGCCCTCGACCGGGAACGCGCCCACCACGACCGCTGCCGCACCGCCCTCGCCGCCATGGCCGACGACGCCGACGAACGGGTCGTCACCGGCGAGGACGTCTCCGCCTCCGGCGCCGACGCCGAAGTCCTCGGGTACCGGCTGCGCAGCCACGCCGAGGAGCTGCGGGAACTGCCCCCGGGGCCGCTGTTCTTCGGGCGGCTGGACTTCGCGCGGGACGACACCGGCCACTCCGGGCAGAGCTACCACGTCGGACGGCTGCGGATCACCGAGCACCCCGCCGCCCCGCCCCTCGTCGTCGACTGGCGGGCCCCCGTCTCCCGCGCCTTCTACCAGGCCACCGCCCGCGACCCGCAGGGCGTCGCCGTGCGCCGGCGGTTCGGCTGGGCACCCGGCAGCCGAGGCGACTCCGCCGACCTGACCGGCCTGGAGGACGAACACCTGGAGCAGGGCGAGGAACGCGTCAGCGGCATCGTCGCCCGGGAGATCGAACGGCCCCGCGTCGGCCCCATGCGGGACATCGCGGCCACCATCCAGCCCGAACAGGACGACCTCGTCCGCGGGGACCTGGACGTCTCCGTGTGCGTGCAGGGCGCCCCCGGCACCGGCAAGACCGCCGTCGGCCTGCACCGGGCGGCCTATCTGCTCTACACCCACCCCCAGCGCATCCGGCGCGGCGGACTGCTCGTCCTCGGGCCCAACCGCACCTTCCTCTCCTACATCTCCGAGGTCCTGCCCGCCCTCGGCGAGACCGGCGTACGGCAGTCGACCCTCGCCGAGGAGATCGCCCGGCACCCGGTCACCGGGACCGACGACGGGCGCGCCGCCGTCGTCAAGCACGACGCCCGGATGGCCGAGGTGCTGCGCCGGGCCCTGTACGCGCGGGTGCGCACCGACCCGACCGACTCCCTCGCCGTGCCCGACGGTTCGTACCGCTGGCGGGTCGAGCCGGAGGAGCTGACGCGGATCGTGACGGACGTACGGGCCGGGGAACCGCCGTACGACGTCGGACGGGAGCGGGTACGGGCCCGGATCGTGCGGGCCGTGCGGGAACGGGCCGAGCGGCGCAGTGGCCCGCGCGGCACCGCCTGGGTGCGCCGGATCGAGCGGGCGCGGCCTGTGTCGGCGTACGTCGACGCCGTGTGGCCGCGGGTGCGCGCGGAGGAGGTGGTGGCCGGGCTGCTGGGCGATCCCGGGGCGCTGGCCGCCGCCGCCGAAGGGGTGCTGGACGCCGAGGAGCAGAAGGCGGTGCTGTGGACGGGAGCGCCGCGGTCGTGGAAGTCGGCGCGCTGGTCGGCCGCGGACCTGGTGCTGCTCGACGAGGTCGCCGGGCTGGTCGAGCGCCCCGCGGGATACGGGCACGTCGTGGTCGACGAGGCCCAGGACCTCTCCCCGATGGAGTGCCGGGCCATCGCCCGCCGGTCCGCCTTCGGCTCGCTCACCGTGCTGGGCGACCTCGCGCAGGGGACGACTCCCTGGGCGGCCCGCTCGTGGCCCGCGGTGCTGCGGCACCTGGGGAAGCCGGACGCGGCCGTGATCCCGCTGACCACCGGCTTCCGGGTGCCGCGGGCGGTGGTCGCGCTCACCAACCGGCTCCTGGAACGGCTGGACGTCGACGTACCGGTGGCCCGCTCCCTGCGCGGCGACGGCGAGTTGCGCGTACGGGAGGCCGCCGGACCGGGCGAGGTGCCGGACGCGGTCGTGGCCGCCGTGCGGGACGCGCTGGAGCGGGAGGGGTCCGTCGGCGTCGTGGCGGCGGACACGGACGTGCCCCGGCTGCGGCGGGCGCTGGCCGGGGCGGGGGTGGAGGTGTCGGGTCCGGAGGCACCGGGCGCGCGGGTCGCGGTGGTGCCGGCGAGTGTCGTCAAGGGCCTGGAGTACGACCACGTGGTGGCCGTCGAACCCGCGGCGATCGCGGAGGCGGAGGAGCGGGGGCTGCACCGGCTGTACGTGGTGCTGACCCGGGCGGTGTCCCGGCTGGAGGTGGTGCGGGCGCGGGAGCTGCCCTTCTGACTTCCCCGTCAGCGGCGGGCGAGCACCTCGGCGACCCGGGTGAAGCCGTCCGTGCCGTGCCCGAGCGCGATGACCCGCCGGGCCTGACCCTCGATCACCCGCATCACGCTCGCGTCGATGCCGTGGGCCTCGGAGGCGTGGACGACGTGGGCCATGGTCGAGGCGGCCGAGGTGATCGGGTTCAGCTCACCCGAGTACGTGCCGGCGTCGGCGTCCGCCGCGAACTCCGTGAACAGGGGAGGGAGGATCGCGGCGATCCCCTGGGCGAAGGGAGCGAGCTCGGTCGCGGTGACACCCTCCGCGCGGGCCACGGCGAGGGCGTGCGCGTAACCGGCCATCGCCGTCCAGAAGATGTCGAGCAGCGCGATGTCGTACGCCGCCGCCCGGCCGATCTCCTCCCCGAGGTGGGTGTGACTGCCGCCGAGCACCGCCAGCACGGGCCGGTGCTCCCGGTACAGCTCCTCGGGGCCGCTGTGCAGGAACACCGCGTCGTCGGTGCCGATGGTCGGGGTCGGGGTCATGATCGCGCCGTCCAGGTAGCGGACGCCGTGCCGGCCGGCCCACTCGGCCGTGTCCCGGGCGCGCTCGGGGGTGTCGGCGCTCAGGTTCACGACCGTACGGCCCTTGAGAGCGGCGGTGACGGCCTCCTGGCGCAGTACGGCGTCCGAGGCGTCGTAGTTCACCACGCAGACGACGGTGAGCGGGGCGGCGGCGACCGCCTCCTCGGGTGACGGCGCCGTGACCGCGCCCCGGGCGATCAGCTCGGCGTCCCGGCCGGGCGTGCGGTTCCAGACGGTGGTGCGCACCCCCGCGTCCAGGAACGCGCCGGCCAGCGCCCGGCCCATCGGACCGAGACCGAGGACGGTGACGGAGGGCTGGTCGGTGTGCACGGACATGGTTCAACTCCCATAGTGTTCATAACGATTACTGAGGAAAGGGGCACGGCATGGTGCACCGGCGCCACGATCCGGACGTCTGCGGAGTGACCGCCGCGATCGCCGTGATCGAGGGCAAGTGGAAGACCACGCTGCTGTGGCTGCTGGAATCCGGCCCGCACCGGCCGGCCGAACTGCGCCGGCGGATGCCCGGCCTCACCGAGAAGGTGCTGACCCAGGCGCTGCGCGAGATGGAGGCGGACGGGCTGGTGCACCGGGAGGTGCACGACGTACTGCCGCCGAAGACGGTCTACTCCCTGACCGCGTTCGGCCGCGAACTCGCCGAGGCGCTGGCACCGCTGTCCGACTGGGGCCACCGCCGCCTGGAGAGGCTGCCCGAGGCCCCGGCCTCCTGACGGGCGGCCGTTCCCGCTCCCTTCCTGTCCGGCGCCCGCAACCAGGTTCACCGGGCGCCGCCGCGCTGCCAAGTACCCACAAAAAAGTGCGTATGCTCCCCGTCGGGACGCCCCGCGGCGATCGTGCGGTCGCGTGAGGATCCGGTGTTCCGCACGGAGGGGAGTCATGTGAGCCAGACCGAGGTCACCACCGCCCCCCGGCCCCTGCTGCTGGCCGACGGCCGGCCGGCCGCGCGGGCGTGGACACTGGACCCCGCCCTGCGCCACCTCAACCACGGTTCGTTCGGCGCCGTACCGCTGGTCGCCCAGGAGCGGCAGCAGGAGTTGCGTACGCGGATGGAGAGCGCCCCGGTGGTGTGGTTCCCCGAGCTGCCGCGGCGGCTCGCGGCGGTCCGGGCCGAGCTCGCCGCCTTCCTCGGCGCGGACCCCGGCGACCTCGCCCTGGTGCCGAACGCGAGCGCCGGCGCGAGCGTCGTGTACGCCGGCCTGGACCGCCGGGACGGCGGGGAGATCGTCGTCACCGACCACGGCTACGGCGCCGTGACGATGGGCGCCCAGCGGCTGGCCCGCCGCTGGGGCGGCCGGGTACGCACGGCCGGGGTGCCGCTGGACGCCGGTGAGGAGCAGGCGTACGAGGCGGTGATGGCCGAGGTGGGCGAGGCCACCGGGCTCGTCGTCCTCGACCAGGTCACCTCGGCGACCGCCCGTCGGCTGCCGGTGGAGCGGATCAGTGCGGAGACGCGGCGGCGTGGCGTTCCGCTGCTCGTGGACGGCGCGCACGCGCCCGGCCTGATCGCCGCCCCGCTCGACGGGTGGGACGGCGACTTCTGGACGGGCAACCTGCACAAGTGGGGCTGCGCGCCGCGCGGCACCGCGGCCCTGGTGGCGCGCGGCCCGCTGCGGGACGGGCTGTACCCACTGATCGACTCGTGGGGCGCCGCCGACCCGTACCCCGACCGCTTCGACCAGCAGGGCACGCTCGACGCGACCGGCCCACTGGCCGCGGCGACGGCCCTCGACTTCGTCGACCGCGTCTGGGGCTGGCCCGCCGCCCGCCGGTACATGGACGAACTGGCCGGTTACGGCGAGCGGATCGTGGGCGCCGCGCTCACCGACCTGACCGGTGCGGACGCGTCCGTCGACGTCGGCATGCCCGTGCCCGGCATGCGGCTGGTGCGGCTGCCCGACGGCCTCGGCGAGAGTCGCCTCGCGGCCGACGCGCTGCGCGACCGGGCCCCCGCGGAGCTGGGCGTCGAGGCGGCGTTCACCAGCTTCGGCGGCATCGGCTACCTGCGGCTGTCCGCACACGTCTACAACACGGCCGAGGACTACGAGTACTTCGCCGAGAAGTGCGTCCCCGTCCTCGGCGAGTGGGCCCGCGCGGCGCGGTGAGTGACGCCGCTCACGCCCCCTGGCCGGCCTCCCGGGCCACGCGCTCCAGACGGTCCCGGTAGGCCTCCCACCAGGCCGGGTCGCCCGACGGCAGGCTGGTGCCGGTCGCGTTCTCCCCCACGGCGCCGTCCAGGAGTTCGCGGAGGATGTCGGCGTGACCGGCGTGCCGGTGGGTGTCGGCGATCACCCGGACCACGGCGTGGTGCAGCGTCAGTTCGTCCCTGCCGTCCGGCCACCACGGCACCCTGCCGACCGTGTCCAGCGGCAGGGCGTCGAGCGTCGCGTCCGCGTGCGCCCACGCCCGGCGGTACAGGCCGGTGACGTCCTCGCGCGACTCCCCGGCGGTGGCCCACATGTCCCCGTTGGCCTCCGCGGCGTCCGCGAGCCAGGGCAGCGGCTCGCCGGACGGCCGGCCGAAGGTGTCGCCGAGGTAGCCCAGTTCCACGCCGGCCGCGTGCTTCACCAGGCCCAGGAGGTTGGTGCCGGTCGGTGTGAGCGGGCGGCGGACGTCGTACTCGGGGAGCCCTTCGAGCTTCCAGAGCAGGGCGTCGCGGGCTTCCTGGAGGTAGCGGTGGAGGTCGGACTTGGCGGCATCGGCTGCGGCGGTCATGCGGGTCAGTCTGCCGTGTGCGGCCCGCCGGGCCGATGAGGGTGCGCCCAGGCGTCCCGTTCGCCTCGCGCCGGGCCCGGACGCACCGCGGCCGGACGCGGCGGGAATCCGGTACGGGCACGGGTACGGCTTCGGCGTTTCCCGGGTCCGCCTGCGCCGTGGCGCACTATTGCAAGCAGGTGCTTGCAATAGTTAGCGGAGTGGGGCAGGGTGGGGGCATGGCATCGCTCAACGTCGGCAATCTCGGTGAGTATCTGCGCGAGCAGCGGCGCAGTGCGCAGTTGTCGCTGCGGCAGCTCGCCGATGCCGCCGGGGTGTCCAATCCGTATCTCAGCCAGATCGAGCGCGGGCTGCGCAAGCCGAGCGCGGAGGTGCTGCAGCAGGTCGCCAAGGCGCTGCGGATCTCCGCCGAGACGCTGTACGTCCGGGCCGGCATCCTCGACGCCGAGCGGGACCGGTCCGAGGTCGAGACGCGGGCCGCCGTGCTCGCCGATCCCACGCTGACCGGGCGTCAGAAACAGGTGCTGCTCCAGATCTACGAGTCGTTCCGCAAGGAGAACGGGTTTGGGAGCGCCGAGGACGGTGAGGCGACGCCCGGGGATCCCGTCGACGCCCCGGGGGGCGCCCCGGCGGCCGGCACGGCCGGCGACAGCGACAGCGACAGCGGTCCGCGGCGGACGGCCGGCTGAGCCGGACCAGGGCACCGGCCGCCCACCGCGGACCACACAAAACCCTCAGCCGAAAACGAATCCGGGAGGACCATCACCATGGCCATCACCGACGACCTGCGCAAGACCTTCAGCGACCCGACCCCGCTCTACTTCGCCGCCGGTACCGCCGACCTCGCGCTGCAGCAGGCCAAGAAGGTGCCGGCCCTGGTGGAGCAGCTGCGCACCGAGGCCCCGGCCCGTATCGAGGCCGTGCGCAACACCGACCCCAAGGCCGTCCAGGAACGGGCGACCGTCCGGGTCCGGGAGACGCAGGAGAACCTCCAGACCAAGGTCGGCGAGCTCTTCGGCTCGCTCGACACCGACCTGAAGAAGCTCGGCGAGAACGCCCAGGACCTCGCGCTGCGCGGGGTCGGCATCGCCGCCGAGTACGCCGTCAAGGCCCGGGAGACCTATGAGAAGGTCGCCGAGCACGGCGAGCAGGCCGTGAAGACCTGGCGCGGCGACGCCGCCGAGAGCATCGAGGACATCGCCGTCGCCGTCGAGCCGCCGGCCGAGCCGAAGCCCACGGCCAGGCTGGAGCCGGTCGAGGTCGCGGACGGCAGGCCCGCCGCCGCGGAGTCCGTCGCGGTGAACAAGCCCGCCGCCAAGAAGGCCCCGGTGCGCAAGACCACGCCGAAGAAGACGACTCCGCCCGCCAAGTAGGCGGGACGTAACCGGGCGGGCCGGGCACTCTCGGAGTGCCCGGCCCGTTGTCCGGGTAGCCGGCCGGTGGATGCGGGTACGGTGACGGCATAGAGGACGAGCCGAGTCGGGTGGTGGACGTTGTGCTGATGCAGGGCTTCGCGGGGTTCATGTGGCTGCTGAGCATGGCCCTGATCGTGTTCAGCGGCTTCGCGCTGATCGATGCGGCCACGCGCCGTGAGGACGCCTACCGCGCGGCCGACAAGAAGACCAAGCCCTTCTGGCTGATCATCCTCGCCCTCGCCTTCGTGGTGAACCTGATCTTCAACATCCTGTCGTTCCTGCCGATCATCGGACTGATCGCGACCATCGTGTACATGGTCGACGTCCGTCCCGCGCTCCGCGGCCTCCCCGGCGGCGGGCGCGCCCGCAGGGGCTCCAGCAGCGACGGCCCCTACGGCCCGTACAACGGCGGCCGCTGAACCACGGCGGCCGCGGACGGCGGCGGGCTCCCGCTCACACCGCCCGGTCCAGCAGCAGCACCGCCACGTCGTCCGTCAGCTCGCCCCCGTTGAGGTCCCGGACCTCGTTGACTGCGGTGCGCAGCAGCTTCTCCCCGCGCAGTCCCTCGGAGAGCTGGCGGCGGATCATCTCCACCATGCCGTCCTGGCCGAGCCGCTCCCCGGTGTCGCCGACCCGGCCCTCGATCAGGCCGTCGGTGTAGAGCATCAGGCTCCACTCGGCGCCCAGCTCCACCTGCATCCGCGGCCAGCGGGCGCCCGGCAGCAGGCCGAGCGCCGGGCCGTTGTTGTCGTACGGCAGCAGGCGCGCGGGGTGGCCGGGGCGGGCGAGCAGCGGCGACGGGTGGCCGGCCAGGCACAGGCCCGCCCGGCGGCCGTCCGGCGCGATGTCCACCGTGCACAGGGTCGCGAAGATCTCGTCGTCCGGCCGCTCGTGCTCCAGCACCTGCTGCAGCGTGCCGAGGAGCTGGTCCCCGCACAGCCCCGCGAGGGTCAGCGCGCGCCAGGCGATGCGCAGCTCCACACCGAGCGCGGCCTCGTCCGGGCCGTGGCCGCAGACGTCGCCGATCATGGCGTGCACGGTGCCGTCCGGGGTGCGGACGACGTCGTAGAAGTCCCCGCCGAGCAGGGCCCGGGAGCGGCCGGGGCGGTAGCGGGCGGCGAACCGCAGCGGGGAGCCGTCCAGCAGCGGGGTGGGCAGCAGGCCGCGTTCCAGCCGGCGGTTCTCCTGGGCGCGCACGCGACCCTCGGCCAGCCGCCGCTCGGCGGAGTCGGACCGCTTGCGCTCCACCGCGTACCGGATCGCCCGGCTCAGCAGCCGGCCGTCCAGCTCGTCGCGGACGAGGTAGTCCTGGGCGCCCACCCGTACGGCCTCGGCGCCGCGCTCGGCGTCGTCGGCGCCGGTGAGCGCGAGGACGGCGTGCCGGGGCGCGAGCTCCAGTACGTGCTTGAGCACGGCGAGCTCGTCGTCGCCGGCCCGGCCGGGCGCGGGCAGCGCGAGGTCCAGCAGGATGCAGTGGACGTCGTCGGTCAGCAGCCGCTCGGCCTCGGTGAGGTTGCGGGCGGTGCGGACGCGGATCGGCTTGCCGGACGGGTCGAGCAGCTCCGGCACGATCGGCGACCCGCCGGGGTCGTCCTCGATCAGCAGCAGGGTGAGGTGGGTGTGGGCGGCCGTCTCGGCCCGGTCCGGCGCGGTGCCGGCCCGGTCCGTGGTGTTCCCGGACGGGTCCGCCGCGCGCGGGGCCGTCCCCCTGGCCTCCGAGGAGTCCTGGGCGGAGCCGCCGTTCGGTGCGGCGGCCGGCGCCTGACCACCTTCCGCGGCCGGGATCGCTCTCTGCCGCGGTACGGGTGCGGGCATTGTTGCGGGTTCCTTCCCTCCCCCCGAGGGCACGGTGGGGGCTTCGGCCGTAGGCCTGTGTCCTGCTCCCACCTCTGTGTGCGAGCAGGGGATGCCCCTTCGAACGGGGACCATAGCGGCTGACGACGCCGCAGCGGAATGGTGTGAACCACCCGGCTCCGCCATCGGCCACCGTCATATGCCGCGTTTGCTACCGCATTTGGGCAGGCCGGAGACGCCGGGGGGATGACGAACGTCACGTCCGCGGGGGTTCGGCCGCGAGATCGACGTGCGCCGGGTCACGTGGCGTACGTCACCGGGCAGTTGAGAGGGCGGTGCAGAAGGGGTGCGGAGGGGGTGCAGGGGTGCAAACCGCTCAATTCGCGTCCGCGTCCGGCCGTACCACCCCGAGGATCGGCATCGATCCGGCCCCCGCGAGCGTCACCGTCCGTCCCGGGCGCGGGGCGTGCACCATCACGCCGTCCCCGACGTACATCCCCACGTGACTGGCGTCACCGAAGTAGATGACGAGGTCACCGGGCCGCATGTCCTCGATGCCGACGCGCTTCAGCTGCTGCCACTGCGCCTGCGACGTACGCGGCATGCTCCGCCCGGCCGATATCCAGGCCTGTGAGGTCAGTCCGGAGCAGTCGTACGTCTTCGGCCCCTCGGCGCCCCACTGGTACGGCTTCCCGATCTGCGCGGTGGCGTACGCGACGGCCTTCTTCCCCTGTTCCGTCGCCTTGCCCCTGATCTCGTCGAGGATGCCGGAGTCCAGCCAGGTGGCCTGCGCCTCGGCGGCGGCCTGCTGTTCCAGCCGGGCCAGGCGCTCCTTCTCCTCCTCCTCCAGCTCGGACTCGAGCTTCTCGGCCGCCTCGATCCGCTTCTCGATCTTCTTCTGCGCCGCGGCCTTGGCCTTGCGGCCCGCCTCGAGCTCCTTCATCTGCGCTTCGGCGTCCTGCGCGTACTGCTCCAAGTCCTGCTGGGTGCGGGTCATTTCCCCGAGCAGACCCTTGGTCGCGTGCTCGCCCTGGCGCACCCGGCCCGCGCCGTCGAGGAAGTCCTGCGGATCGTCGCTCAGCATCAGATGAGCCTCGGGCGGAAGCCCGCCGCCGCGGTACTGGGCGGCGGCCGCGGCGCCCGCCCTGGCCTTCAGCGCGGCCAGCCTCTCCCGGCCCTCGACGATCTTCTTCGCGAGTTGGACGATCCGGGCGGACTGCTGCCGCGCCTTCTCCTCGGCGGCGTTGTACTCGTCGGTGGCGACGGCCGCCGCGCGGTAGAGCTTGTCGAGCTTCCCGCGTACGGCCTCGAGGTCCTTGTCGGCGACCACGGTGACGCTCGCGCTCGCAGGGGGGGACGGCGGGGGAGTGGGAGCCGCGAACGCCGTGCCGGGCACCGCCAGCACGGTGACCGCGCAGACCACGGTCACAGCCGCCGTGAGCAACCCGCGCTTGCCCGTTCCCATGACGCGAACCCCCCGTTGATTAACCGTCAGTAACATTCCGTCGCCCGGGGGATGCTGCCATGTCGGCGCACGAAACGACAGGGGGAGTACTTCCCGCCCGCCCCTTCCCGGCATTCCCCGGCACGGCGATCATCCCGCCAGTGTGACGAACGACTCACGGAGATCGTTCCCGTCACCCCGAGCCGTCACGAGAGCTTTGCCGGCAGGGCATCAAGGCCCGGGCGCCAACGCCTCCCACCGCACCGTCACTTCCCCCTGCCGCCACCGCCCCGGCCCGTCCGCCACCGGCCAGTCGGCCATGAGGTCCCGCACCGCCCGGATCCAGCGCTGCCGTGCGCCGTACGAGGCGTAGGGCGCGGCGGCGGCCCAGGCGCGGTCGAAGTCGCGCAGGAAGGCGTGCACCGGTTCGCCCGGCACGTTGCGGTGGATGAGCGCCTTCGGCAGGCGTTCCGCCAGGTCGGAGGGGCGCTCCAGGGAGCCCAGCCGGGTCGCGAAGGTGACCGTGCGGGGCCCTTCCGGTCCGAGCGCGACCCAGACGTGCCGGCGCCCGATCTCGTCGCAGGTCCCCTCGACCAGCAGCCCGCCGCGCGAGCCCGTCGCCGGGTCGGCGGGGGCGAGCCGCGCGCACAGCCGCCGCCACACGGCGGCGACCTCGGCCTCGTCGTACTGGCGCAGCACGTTCGCCGCGCGGACCAGCACCGGCCGCCCGGGGACCGGGACCTCGAAGCCGCCGCGGAGGAAGACCAGCCCCTCGCGCTCGTACGGCCGTGCCGCCGCGACCCGGGCCGGTTCGATCTCGACGCCCGTCACGCGCGCGCGGGGCGCCGCGGCGCGCAGCCGGTGCAGCAGTTCGACCGCCGTCCAGGGGGCCGCGCCGTAGCCGAGGTCGACGGCGACGGGATCGGCGGCGCGGCGCAGTTCCGCGCCGTGCGTGGCCGCGATCCAGCGGTCCATGCGGCGCAGCCGGTTGGGGTGGGTCGTCCCGCGCGTCACCGTGCCCACGACGGGGGCCCTCCGCGCAGAGGGGAGGGAGGCGGCGCGGACTGTCATACGGACGAGTATGCGGGTACCCCGAAAAGGCGCTGGTGGAGGTGGTGCGGCCCACTCTCGAACGGTTGAGCGACGATTGGTAATGATTCGGTAAAAACCCGAACCGGGGACGCCGTCCGGAAATGGGGACGCGGTTTTCGGACGTTGACCTCGCCGAGGGTCGCACACCCTCCGACAGCCATGCCCGCAGCGAGGAGGAACGCCACGTGAGCCAGTACATCGCGAGGCTCGGACGGCGCTCCCCCGCCGCCCCGTCGCGCCTGCGGCTGCACCGCAGGCCCCGCCGCGTGGCGATGCTCTCCGTGCACACCTCCCCGCTCCACCAGCCGGGCACGGGCGACGCGGGCGGCATGAACGTCTACATCGTGGAGCTCGCGCAGCGCCTCGCCGCGATCAACATCGAGGTCGAGATCTTCACGCGCGCGACCGCCGCCGCCCTCCCGCCCACCGTCGAGCTCGCCCCCGGCGTCCTCGTCCGGCACGTCGACGCGGGCCCCTACGAGGGCCTCGCCAAGGAGGAGCTCCCGGCCCAGCTGTGCGCCTTCACCCACGGCGTGATGCAGGCCTGGGCCCGCCACCGCCCCGGCCACTACGACCTGGTCCACTCCCACTACTGGCTCTCCGGCCACGTCGGCTGGCTTGCCGCCCAGCGCTGGGGCGTGCCCCTGGTGCACGCCATGCACACCATGGCCAAGGTCAAGAACGCCAACCTGGCCGTCGGCGACACCCCCGAGCCCGCCGCGCGCGTCATCGGCGAGACCCAGATCGTCGCCGCCGCCGACCGGCTGATCGCCAACACCGCCGAGGAGGCCGACGAACTCGTACGGCACTACGCGGCCGACCCCGGCAAGGTCGCCGTCGTCCACCCCGGCGTGAACCTCTCCCGCTTCCGCCCCGCCGACGGCCGCGCCGCCGCGCGGGCCCGCCTCGGCCTCCCGAGGGACGCCCTGATCCCGCTCTTCGCGGGCCGCATCCAGCCCCTCAAGGCACCCGACGTGCTCCTGCGCGCGGTGGCCGCCCTGCTCGGCGAACGCCCCGAGCTGCGCTCCCGCATCTGCGTCCCCGTGGTCGGCGGCCCCAGCGGCAGCGGCCTCGCCAAGCCGGAAGGGCTGCAGAAGCTCGCCGCGCGGCTCGGCATCGCGGACGTCGTACGGTTCCACCCGCCCGTCGGGCAGGAGCAACTCGCGGACTGGTTCCGCGCGGCGTCCGTCCTCGTCATGCCGTCCTACAGCGAGTCCTTCGGACTGGTCGCCATAGAGGCGCAGGCCGCCGGCACCCCGGTGCTCGCGGCAGCGGTCGGCGGCCTCCCGGTGGCCGTACGGGACGGGCACACCGGCTTCCTCGTCCGGGGCCACGACCCCGACGCCTACGCGCGCGTGCTGCGCGATTTCGCCGACCACCCGCATCTCGCCGACCGTATGGGCGAGGCCGCCGCCCGGCACGCCCAGGCCTTCGGCTGGGACACCGCCGCCGCGACCACGGCCGACGCCTACACGGCCGCGACCCAGGCCCACCGCCGTCACGTACGCTCCCACCATGGCTGACAAGGCGGCGGAGGCAGCGCAGGTCATCGAGGGCGTCCTGCGGGACGCCGAGCTGGAGTGGGAGAGCCCCGCGCCCGGCAGTTACGTGGTGAAGCTCCCCGGCACCCGCAAGCTCTCCACCACCGTGTCCCTGATCGCCGGCCGGCACACGCTCTCCCTGAACGCCTTCGTCATCCGCCACCCCGACGAGAACGAGGCAGCCGTCCACCGCTGGCTCCTGGAGCGCAACCTCAAGCTCTTCGGCGTGAGTTACGCCGTCGACCCGCTCGGTGACGTCTACGTCACCGGCCGCCTGCCCCTCTCCGCCGTCACCGCGGAGGAACTCGACCGCCTCCTCGGCCAGGTCCTCCAGGCCGCCGACGGCAGCTTCAACACCCTCCTGGAGCTCGGTTTCGCCTCGGCGATCCGCAAGGAGTACGACTGGCGGGTGTCGCGCGGGGAGTCCACCCGCAACCTGGACGCGTTCACGCACCTGCTGCGGCGACCCTCGGACGGGTGACGACCGCGCAGGTCACGACAGGGGTACCGAACGGACGTGCGGGTTCGGGCTGTTAATCTGCCGCGATCCGGACCCCGGTCTCAGGGGTCCCGTGCATGAAGAGGACGTACATGCGCACAGGCAGATCCGCCCTTGTGGCCGCGCTCACCGGAGCGCTCGCCCTCGGGGTGTGCACCGCGACGCCCGCACAGGCAGCCGACACCGGCGTCACCGTGTCGAACGTGGTCGTGAACAACGGCAAGCCCATCGTCGTGGGCATCTCCGAGGAGAAGAACCCCAGCCTCAGCTTCCGCATGACCTGGCCCGCGGGGTACACGTCCGGCGACGTCACCGCGTTCCCGTACCTGTACCACGACACCACGGCCGCCGAGGGTGCGGAGAGCGGCATCCGCACGGGCCACGTCATCTACTACGACGACACCCCCGGCTCGGCGAACGTCGAGGGCGATCTCTACATCGACCCCCGCTGGACCCTGGACTCCACCAAGGACGCCACCACCTGGAAGATCGCGGCCAACATCCGCCTCTGGGTCCCCGGGAGCGAGACCAAGCTCAAGGCCGAGGAGAACCTGACCGGCCTCGGCACGGTCCAGGTCAAGCGTGCCGCGCGGGCCACCGTCAACGCCTCGCCGGAACCGGTCGCCAAGAACAGGACGCTCACCGTGACGGGCAAGCTGACCCGCGCCGACTGGGGCAAGGAGGCGTACGTCGGCTACCCCGACAAGCTGGCCAAGCTCCAGTTCCGCAAGGCGGGCACCAGCACGTACACGACCGTCAAGACCGCGCGGGCGAGCTCCACGGGCTACCTGAAGACCACGGTGACGGCCACCACCGACGGCTACTGGCGCTGGACGTTCGGCGAGACGTCCACGACGGGCGGGGCGACGGCGGCGGGCGACTACGTCGACGTGAAGTGACCCCCGCGGGACCGGTGGCCCGCCTCCGCGGGGGTCACCGACCCTCCGCCCGGTAACGGCCCGGCGTGACCCCGACCAGCCTGCGGAAGTGCCGGGTGAGATGGGCCTGGTCGTAGAAGCCGGTGACGACGGCGACCTCGCCCGGTGACCGCCCCTCCAGGAGCAGCCGCCGGGCGCGGCCGACCCGGCGGGACATCAGGTACTGGTGCGGCGCGATGCCGTAGGCCCCGCTGAACGCCCTTACGAGATGCGCGGGATGGGCGGACAGCGTCCCGCCGGCCTCCGCCAGGCTCACCCCCTCCACGACCCGCTCGTCGAGCAGCTCCCGCAGCCGCCGTGCGAGCACGGGATCCCGCCGGGGCGCGCCGGGGACGTCCCGGGACCGCAGGTGCTCTCGCAGCCGCTCCCCGACCAGCGTCAGCCTGCTCTCGGCCTCCAGCTCGTCCCCGGGCCGTACGAGCGCGGAGTGCACCTGTCCGACGCGCCGCCGCAGCAGGGGGTCGCGCAGATCGGGCCGGTCGACGGCGGCCCCGATGAGACCGTCGGCGAGGTGGTGGCCGTCGAGGTACAGCACCCGTTTGCGGAAGCCGTCGGGAGTGGCGGGGGCCCCGTTGTGGGGGACGTGCGGCGGCAGCAGGGACACGGTGTCGTGCGGGGTGCCGTGCTCGTGCCGGTCGAGGTCGTACCGTACGGCGCCGTCGTCGACGATGAGCAGCGTCCAGGCGTCGTGGACGTGCATCGGGTAGGCGTACTCGGTGAAGCGGGCGTGGAACACCTCGACGACGCCCGGAACGCGGGGCCGCCAGGCGGAAACGGCCCGCTCGGGGCGGTCTGCGGCCATGCAAACAACGTACAAGACGCGGGCGGGCCCCGATCGGCAGTCTCAGGGCATGAGCACTCGCTTCGACACGAAGATCGCCGTACTGCTGCGCGAGGACCTGGAGCCCTGGCAGCGCCTCAACGTCACCGCGTTCCTGGTCAGTGGCCTGGGCACACGGCTCCCGGAGCTGATCGGCGCACCCTACGAGGACGCGGACGACGTGCCGTACCTGCCGATGTTCCGCCAGCCGGTCCTGGTCTTCCAGGGCACCAAGGAAGTGCTGAAGGCGGCCCACGCGCGCGCCCTCTCCCGTGCCCTGCCCCGCGCGGTCTTCACCTCCGACCTGTTCGCCACGGGCCACGACGAGGCCAACCGCGCGGCGGTCCGCGCGGTTGGCACGGCGGACCTGGACCTGGTCGGCCTGTCGGTCCACGGCCCGAGGAACGCGGTGGACAAGGTCCTCAAGGGTGCGCGGATGCACCCGTGAGGCGTCGGGCCGCGTCCGCCTTCACATCGATGACCGGCCGAGGGCGTACCGCAGCGGCAACGGCTTGGGCGGGGCCCGGACCTCGCCCCTGCTCCACTGCCTCAACTCCGCTGATCTTCATGAGGCATGAGGGTCAAGAGGACCGGGAGGACCGGGAGGACCGGGAGGGCCGGGAGGGCCGGCGGCTGGTAATGTCGCGCTCTTCGCCAGGCACCCTGTGCGGAGTCCCCGTGGCAGGCCGACATGTCCGATCCCCATGACGTCGATCCGTACGCGACGTGGCACCACGCCCTCGCCGAAGCCGACCGCGTCTTCGCGTCGCCCCCCGCACTCGACCGCCCGGTGGGCGGCTGCACGCACTGCACCCCCGATTCGGAGCTGGACCTGCTCGGCGGCGACCCCGCCGCCGTACCGGACGACGTCCTCGGTCACTTCCTGCGGGAGACCGTCGGCCACTGGGACGAGGACCAGTACCCCGTCCTGTGGCGCCGCCTCATGCCGCGCGCCCTGCGCCTCTGGGGCCCGGGAGGTGAGGAGGGCAACGACCCGGACCTGGAGATCGGCCACCTGGCCCGTTACGGTGCCGCCCTGGCCGACTGGCCCGCGCCCGAACGCGCCGCGGTGGAGCGGGCGTTCCGCGCGCTGCTGGCCGTTGCCCTGACCGACGGCCGGCCCGCGGGAGACGTCACGGAACTGGTGGAGGGCATCGCTCACGCGACGGGCGACCTGTGGCCCTGGCTGGACCACCTCGCCGCCCTCCCCGGCCTCCTCGGCCCGGTGGCGGAAGCCGGCCTGGTCCGCCTCGCCTTCGCCTGGGCGACCGACCTGCTCTGGGAGGACTTCGACTTCACCTGGTGGTACGACGGCGACCCCGGGGTCATCGCCGTCTGGCTCCCCACCCAGCGCCCCCGCGTCGCCGCCTTCGCCACCCGCCACCCGCGCTGCAAGACGGCGGCGGACACCCTGATCGCGATCGACCACCTGGGTGCCGGCGCGCACAGCCCGTGGTGGTACCCGTACGGCCTGGGCCAACACCTGCGGTTGACCGCCGCCGCGCCGCGCTGAGCGTGCCCGCGCCTCAGTCCGGCAGCGGCCCGGAGGTCTCGCGGCCCGGCTGCCTGCCGTCCGGCGGGTAGTCGCAGTCGATGCCGGTCACCTCACGGTCGTCGTCCTCGGAGTCGACCACCGCCACGCCCGTACAGGCCCGGCCGTGTTCATCGGTCCACGTGACGATCTCCGTCCGGTCGGGCTTGGCGCAGCCCGCCAGCACCACCGCGCACAGCAGCGCCGACGCCGTGAGTACGGCCCTGCGCGGTCCCTTCATGACATCCCCCGTGACAACTCGACTGCGAGGTAAGTGCGTTCGAGAAGGAGATATCCGGCGGAGGTGAACCGTCCGCCAACCGTGAGGTGCGAAGCCGTCACGAACGGGGCAGCACGGCCAGCCATTCGGTGAGGAGACGGTTGACGTCGTCGGGGCGTTCCTGCTGGACCCAGTGGCCGCAGCCGTCCAGCAGATGGGAGGAGACCAGTCCCGGCAGCGTGACCGGGTACGCCTCGATCGCGTCGGCCAGCCAGGTCGTGGAGGCGTCCAGGCCACCGCCGACGAACAGGGACGGCTGAGTGATGGGCGCACCGTCGAAGGCCTTCAGGTCCTCCCAGTCGCGGTCCATGTTCCGGTAGCGGTTGAGCGCGCCGGTGAGGCCCGTTCGTTCGAACTCCGCCGCGTAGACGTCGAGTTCCCGCTCGCTCAGCCAGCCGGGCAGCCGGCCCACGGGGAACCGGTCGCGCATGGCCCCGCCCTTGCCGACGAAGTGCGGATCGGGAGCGCCGGGCGCGGCCATGGTGTCGGCGGACAGCGCCGCGTAGAGGCCCGCGAGCCAGCCCCGTACATCCGGCTCGATCTCCGCCTCGGCGCGGCCCGGCTGCTGGAAGTACGAGGCGTAGAACTCCTCGTCGCCGCCCATCCCGGCGAAGACGTCACTGGGCCGGGGCCCGCCGCGCGGAGTGTAGGGAACGCTCAGCAGCCCCACCGCGCGGAAGACGTCCGGCCTCAGCAGGGCGGAGTTCGCGGCGATGACCGAGCCCCAGTCGTGTCCGACGACCACGGCCGACTCCTCGCCGAGGGCGTGCACCACGGCGACGTTGTCCTCCACGAGATCGAGCATCCGGTACGCGTCCGTCGCGGCCGGCTTGGAGGAGCGCCCGTACCCCCGCACATCGACGGCGACCGCGCGGTACCCCGCCGCGGCGAGGGCCGGCAACTGGTGGCGCCAGGAGTACCAGGACTCAGGGAACCCGTGCACGAGCAGCACCAGCGGCCCGCTTCCCTGTTCCACGAGATGGATCCGCCCTCCCGGCGAGGGAATCAGCCGGTGGGAGGTCTCCGTGGCTTTCTGGTGCATGCGTCCTCCTCAAGGACCGGTGGTCTTCCGTAATCCGATCATGCGGAAGGCCGTTCCGAAAGCCCGAGCGCGTTTGCCGATCCGGCAAATCCGGGTCCACCCGGAGACGGGCCCCCGACGACGAAGCCCTAGTCCTGCCGCGGCTCGTGGCGGAGATGTCCGCATCGATACCGGCAGCCCTTGCCGACGGACAGGGCGTTCAAGTCATGCCGGCCGAAACGGAGCCGACGGCCCAGCAGGCCGCCGACATACTGGACGTGTCCCGCCCCTGCTTGATCGGGCTTCTGGAGTCCGGCGAGATCCCCTTCCGGCTCGTGGGGCGTCATCGCCGTATCCGCTTCGCCGATCTGCGTCAGTACGTGCGCGAGGACGATGCGAGGGGAAAGCGGTCGTTGCCGGTGTACAACCATTGACGGTCCGCGCGCGTCCAAGATCACAGTTCAAGCGTCCGTCCACAGGACGCTTCTCGGACCTCGGAGAATCATGCCCTCCTCGCGTACCGCCCTCGCAGCCGCTTCCGCACTCGTGGCGGCGCTCTGCACGCCGATCCTCGCCGCCCCCGCCGCGTCCGCCGCCCCCGCCAAGTACGCCGACGACTTCAACGGTGACGGCTACCGCGACTACGCGTACGGCGGGAGCGTGACCGACGCGGGTTCGGACGGCTCCGGAACGGTCGGCATCATCTACGGCACGGCCACCGGACCGGACGGGCGCAAGCAGAACATCACGCAGAACAGCGCGGGCATCCCCGGCGCCAACGAGTGGGACGACGGCTTCGGCAACGCGATGGCGGCCGCCGACTTCAACCGCGACGGATACGCCGACCTGGCCGTCGGCGTCTACGGCGAGGACGTCGGCGCGAGCAAGGAGCAGGGCGGGACCACGATCATCTGGGGGTCCGCGTCAGGACTGTCCGGAGGCACCACCGTCCCGAACAAGGCGCCCGGAAAGTACGGCCAGATGGGTCTCGACCTCGCCGCCGGGGACTTCAACGGCGACGGCAAGCCCGACCTGGCCCTGATCAACGACCACACCGCGCACGTGTACGCCGGCTCGTTCACCAGATCCGGCTTCAGCGGCAAGGTCACCAAGCTCACCAACGACAAGATGTTCGCCGAGCACCTGACCGCCGGGAGGGTCACCAAGGACAAGGCTTCCGACCTCGTGGTCGTCGGCGGGGTGGACGGCACCGAACACACCGTCAGCGGCGCCTGGTTCATCCGCGGCGGAAGCACGCTCACCCGGGGCAAGACCTACAAGCTCGGCACCGGTGAGGACACCAGCTGGGAGGTCGACGCCCGGATCGCCGACTTCAACAAGGACGGCTACGGGGACATCGCGCTCGGACACCCCAACGCCAACGGCGCGGGCGGCGTCCTCGTCTGGCGTGGCGGTTCCAGCGGCCCCGGCAGCGTCACCCGCGTCAACCAGAACACCGCGGGCGTCTCCGGCAGCATGGAGGCCGGCGACCGCTTCGGCGCACGGATCTCCGTCGGCGACGTCAACCGCGACGGCTACCCGGACCTCGCCGTCGCCGCCCCCGGAGAGGACCTCCGCGGCCACGCCGACGCGGGCGCCGTCCACATCCTGCGCGGCAGCGCCTCCGGGCTCACCGGATCCAAGTCGCAGTTCATCGACCGCGACACCGCGGGCGTGCCGGACGGCCTGGAAGCCGGCGAGTCCTTCGGCGAACGGCTGCGCCTGCGCGACTCCGACCGTGACGGCCACGCCGACCTCTTCACCGACTACCTCCGCCTGCGCGGCCACTCCGGAGGCATCACGGCCTCCGGCACCCAGCAGACGATCTGGTCCGACTTCATGGAGTAGAGCCCAGTACCGCCTGCCAGGCCGCTCGCCCGGTGCCTCGGCGTGCGGCTTCGAGAGGCGGGTGTCCTCGGCCGCTACGGCATCTCCGATGCGCCCGCATCGCGGTTCGAAGAGCTTCGAGCCCGGTTCGGGGAAACGGCCGGCCCCACCGGGACCGTAGGACTTTCGCCCTGCTCGTCATCGATCCGACGGAGGTGCGGCTCCTTACGCGGACGTGAGGGAGGGAAGCGGGCCCGAGGCCGGCTTCGTGGCCTGGTTCCAGGAGCGGCAAGCCGACCGGGGCCGGTGGTCCGAGCACGTCGACGGGCAGGTCTCGGCGGACGGTTGCCTGAGCGGCCGAAGGGCCTGCCCCGACGAGCAGCCCTTTGCACTCGGGCTCCTGATGCGCAGCTCTGGGTGTATTGCCCTGTGAGGTTGTGGAAGTGCCGACCGCGACGCACAACGATGTCTGATTGCCGCCAGCGAGGTCCTGCCGTGGTGTTCATGCTGGCGGCATGATGATGTCATCCACTACGGAGTCAGCGACAGTCCTCGCCGGTATGTATGCGGCTGAGGCGGAGTACCTGGCGGCAGGAGGTCCTGGCGAGGCTTCGTTCGACCTGCTCGCCCCCTTCTTCGCGCCGGATGTCGAACTGCATCAAGCAGATGCCCTGCCCTATGGAGGTACTTGGCGTGGGCACAACGGTCTGGCGCAGTTCTTCCTCGTGATGGGAGAAGTGTGGGAGTCGTTCGACATGGTGGAGCAGGAGTTTCTCGCCACCGGTGAGACTGCGGTCGTACTCACACAGGTCCGTGCTCGCGCTCGTGCGACCGGCCGTGAACTCAGCTTCCCGATTCTGCAGGCGATCACGGTCAAGGACGGGCGGATCACCGAGGTCCGTCCGTTCTACTGGGATACACGGGCTGTCGCCGACGCCTGCGCCGTGCCGGCGCCGGCAGATTGAGGCCGGCGGCGAACTCACTTGTCACCGCCACTCGTCGAGGACTGCGGCCGGCACGGTCGCCTCGTGGCGGACGACAAGCCTGTCGTATCTCGTGGCCCCTGCCCGGTGGCGCTTGAGGCGGTTGATCCCGCACACGACGGCATGCCGTTCGCGGTGGTCGGTTCTGCCGGACCTCGGCGGCCGACCGCCTCGGGAGCCGAGCTTCCGGCGGTCGCGGACGCGGTCGGAGGGGACCGAAACGGCCGCCTTGATCCCACGTCTGCGCAGGCGGGCCCGGTTACGACGGGAGTCGTACGCCTTGCCTGCCCGGGCCGGGGCGAGGTACCCGGATGGCTTCCAGGACCGGCTCGAATGGCGGCGAGTCACCTCACTGACCGGCTGTGATCACGACGCCCCACGAAAGACGATCACCAATGATCAAAATCCACTTTCGCGACGGACCCTAACGGGCTGGTGCTGCGGCACGGTCGACGGCCGCCACTCCCGCCTCAGCAACCCGAACACCCACGAGTCGGACACCTCGCCGTTCACGACGCAGTCTTCTCGCATCGTCCCTTCCCGCACGAACCCGATCTTCTCCAGAACCCGGGCAGATGCCACGTTACGCGTGTCGGTCTCGGCCTGAACCCGGTTCAGGTCCAGTGTGTCGAATGCCCACCGCAGCACGGCGTGCGCGGCCTCCGTCGCGTAGCCGTGGCCCCACATCGCATCGTCGAGGCAGTAGCCCAACGACGCGCTGCGGTGGTCCGGGTTCCATCCGGTCAGACCGCACCAGCCGACGAAGGCCCCGTCAGAAGCACGGTCGATGGCCACCCGCGCCCCGGTGCCCTCGTCCGCCAGCTTTCCGCACATCGCGATGAAGCGCTCGGCGCGAGCCCGTTCGGTCCACGGCGGGGAGTCCCAGTAGCGCAGCACGTAGGCGCTGCTGTGCAGCGCGAAGAGGAGGTCCGCGTCGGCGTCGGTGAAGGGCCGCAGTCGCAGGCGAGCGGTGTGCAGTGTGGGAGTGGCCAAAGTCATGCGCGCCATCTTGCGTCCTCAGGGGGCGGGCAGGACACCGGAATATCCGACCCCGGCCCGGTCCTCACGACCAAGGCACCGCCTATAGAAACGGACTTGACGCCCTCTGAAGGTCTGGTCGACTCCATCGCCGCTTCCCGGGACTCCGGACCGAGCCGCTTCGGGGGAACGGTCGTCTCCTTCGAGCCGGCTGACACCTGGCCCTCCACCTGGGCGGAGAGCTGAAAGCCCTCAGCCCAGCCCTTCTCCTCAGCCTTGGGCGAGGCGGCCCAGTCCAACCGGTAAGCCCCCTACCGGCGGAGAAACCGCAGGCAGGGGGCTTACTGGCGAGCGCTTACTTCTTCTTGCCCTGGTTCTTGACCGCCTCGATCGCCGCCGCGGCCGCCTCCGGGTCGAGGTACGTGCCGCCGGGGGTGACCGGCTTGAAGTCGGAGTCGAGTTCGTAGTGCAGCGGGATGCCCGTGGGGATGTTCAGGCCCGCGATGTCGGCGTCCGAGACGCCGTCGAGGTGCTTGACCAGGGCGCGCAGGCTGTTGCCGTGGGCGGCGACCAGGACCGTGCGGCCGGTCAGGAGGTCGGGGACGATCGAGTCGAACCAGTACGGGAGCATCCGGACGACGACGTCCTTCAGGCACTCCGTCTGCGGCCGCACCTCCGGCGGGAGGGTCGCGTAGCGCGGGTCGGAGAACTGGGAGTACTCGGCGTCGTTGGAGAGCGCCGGCGGCGGGGTGTCGTAGGAGCGGCGCCACAGCATGAACTGCTCCTCGCCGAACTCCGCGAGGGTCTGCGCCTTGTCCTTGCCCTGGAGGGCGCCGTAGTGACGCTCGTTCAGGCGCCAGCTGCGGTTCACCGGGATCCACAGGCGGTCGGCGGCCTCCAGCGCGAGCTGCGCGGTGCGGATCGCGCGCTTCTGGAGGGAGGTGTGGAGCACGTCGGGCAGCAGGCCGGCGTCCTTGAGCAGCTCGCCGCCGCGCGTCGCCTCCTTCTCGCCCTTCGGGGTGAGGTTGACGTCCACCCAGCCGGTGAACAGGTTCTTCTCGTTCCACTCGCTCTCGCCGTGGCGGAGGAGGATCAGCTTGTACGGTGCGTCGGCCATGTGCCCGAGCGTAATCGACGTCCTGGACGGGCCGCGCGCCCTGCCCGCTTGGCGGACGGTTGACGAGAACTGTTAATTGAGTGGTTCCCGCGGAGCGCGCATTTGTAAGTTGTGCCTGCCGTCTTGGCCGCTTACATCTCGGGGGTCCTTCCATGTCGTCCATCGTCCGTGCGAGGCGTGCTGTCAGGGAGACCGTCTCCGGACTGCCTCCGGCGTTCTGGTGGCTGTGGACCAGCACCCTCGTCAACCGGCTCGGTGCCTTCGTCGCCACCTTCATGGCGCTCTACCTGACCCTGGACCGCGGCTACTCCGCCACGTACGCCGGTCTCGTCGCCGCGCTGCACGGGCTCGGCGGGGTGATCTCGTCCCTGGGCGCCGGGGTGATGACCGACCGGCTCGGCCGGCGGCCCACGCTGCTCGTGGCGCAGGTCTCCACGGCCGTGTCCGTGGCGGCTCTCGGGTTCGTGCGCGACCCGGTCGGCATCGCCGCCGTCGCCTTCCTGGTGGGCATGGCCTCCAACGCCTCCCGGCCGGCCGTGCAGGCGATGATGGCGGACATCGTGCGGCCGGAGGACCGTATCCGGGCCTTCTCGCTCAACTACTGGGCCATCAACCTCGGCTTCGCGATCTCCTCCGCGGCGGCCGGCTTCATCGCCGAGCACAGCTATCTCGCCGGGTTCCTGATCGAGGCCCTGATGACCCTGGTGTGTGCCGTCGTCGTCTTCCTGAAGCTGCCCGAGTCGAAGCCCGTGCGGAGCGCCGAGGCGGCGCGGGAGGAGAACGTGGGGCTGGGGACCGTGCTGCGCGACGGACGGTTCATGGGCGTCGTCGGGCTGTCCTTCCTCATCGCGCTGATCTTCCAGCAGGCGTCCGTCGGCCTGCCCATCGCGATGGGCGAGGCCGGGTTCACCCCGGCCGACTACGGCATGGCCATCGCCGTCAACGGTGTCCTCATCGTCGTACTGCAGATCCCGGTCACCCGGTTCATCGAACACCGGGACCCCGGACGGCTGCTGGTGATCTCCTCGCTGCTCGCCGGTTACGGCCTCGGCCTCACCGCGTTCGCCGGGTCGGTCGGCGTCTTCGCCCTCACGGTCTGCGTGTGGACCCTCGCCGAGATCGTCAACGCGCCGACCCAGACCGGCCTCGTCGTGCGGCTCTCCCCGGTGCACGGGCGCGGGCGTTACCAGGGCATGTACACCATGTCCTGGGCCGTGGCCGCCCTGGTCGCCCCGCTGATGGCGGGGTTCGTCATCGACCGGTTCGGGGCCGAGTGGCTGTGGGGGCTGTGCGCCGTCGTCGGTACGGTCGCGGGTCTCGGGTACGGGCTGCTGATGCGGCGGCTGTCGGAAGAGGCGGGGGAGGATGACGAGAAGGCGGGGGAGGGGGACGAGAAGGAGGCGGTGGCGGTGACGAGGGCCGCGGAGGTCGGCGCTTCCTGAGGAGCGCCGGCCTCCGCGAGGATGCCGGGCGTCCCGTGCATGTCGACGGCTTCATGCCGACGACCTCACACCGACAGCGGTACCGCGTGGATCTCGTCGGCCTTGTGGCCGGTGCGTTCGTGGATGCGCTGGACCGCTTCGGCGGAGGGGGCCTCGGAGAGACAGTAGATCGTGCCGGACTCCGGGTCCGCCCAGGCCTGCCGGAAGTACACGCCTTCTTCCTGCTGTATCGCGAGGTCGGCCTCATGGGCCTGCCGCAGCTTCTCCTCCGTGATGCCCTCCATGCCGTGGTGGACGTCCATGAACTGGGTCATGGCTCGCACCTCCTTCCGGATTCCGAGTCGCGTCTCCGCCACCCACCTCCCATGCTGCGCCCCACCGCGTCCACCGGCACGCGGAGGACCCCGGCGCCGTCGTGGGCGCCGGGGTCCTCGGTCGGTACGGGGCGGGTGCGTACGCCGTCAGCCGCACTGGCAGGGGCTGCCCGACTGGCAGCCGCAGCCGCAGCCCGAGCCGCAGCCGCAGGCGGCGATCAGGGTGAGGTTCCTGATCTCGGCGGGCTGCTCGGTCTCGCGCTCCCGCGCGGGGTCGGGTGTCGTGCTGGGGGAATCGGCCATGGGTCCCTCCTCGGGGCTGGCACCTGTGCACACCTGCCCCCATTGGACGCCCGCCCGGCCGGGCGCATCAACGGCGCATTGAGGCTCGTACGCCCTCCGGCCGGGCCCCGTCGCGCGGGTGCGCCCCTGATCAGGCCCCTTCCGCCCCCGGCACCGCCTGGATCTCCGGCTGCAGGTCCGCCTGGATCTCGTCCGCGTGCTCGCCGGTGACCAGGTACACCACCCGCTTGGCGACCGAGACCGCGTGGTCGGCGAAGCGCTCGTAGTACCGGCCCAGCAGCGTGACGTCGACGGCCGTCTCGATGCCGTGCTTCCAGCGGTCGTCCATCAGGTGCTGGAAGAGGGTGCGGTGCAGCAGGTCCATCGCGTCGTCGTCCTGCTCCAGCTGGAGCGCCAGGTCGACGTCCTTGGTGATGATCACCTCGGCCGCCTTCGCCATCAGGCGCTGCGCGAGCTGGCCCATCTCCAGGATCGTGGCGTGCAGGTCCCGCGGGACCCCGCGCTCCGGGTAACGCAGCCGGGCGAGCTTCGCCACGTGCTGGGCCAGGTCGCCCGAGCGCTCCAGGTCGGCCGACATCCGCAGCGAGGTGACGACTATGCGCAGGTCGGTCGCCACCGGCTGCTGGCGGGCCAGCAGGGCGATGGCCCGGGCCTCCAGGTCGTGCTGGAGCTCGTCGACCTTCTGGTCGGCCTCGATCACGTTCTCCGCCAGCTTCAGATCGGCGTCGAGGATGGCCGTCGTGGCGCGTCCGATCGCCGACCCGACCAGCCGGGCCATCTCCACCAGACCGTCGCCGATCGAATCCAGTTCCTCGTGGTACGCGTCCCGCATCAGGGTTCCTCTCGTGCGTTTCCGTCCGGGCTTCAGGGGCCTGGTCTCCTCCCCACGCTCCCACGTTCCGTCCCGTACGCGTCCGATTCCGGCCCCTCAAATGAATCACCCCTGGCTCCAAGGTGAACTCTGGGCGACGAGTGTTCGAGGTCGCCCACCGACGGCTGTGGGCATCGGCCGCACCATGCCTAACCTGGAGGCATGGACGTGAACGCGGCGGTCGCCGCAGTGGCAGCGATCGCCGGAGTGCTCACCGGCGTCATCGCCATGCTGGCGTTCCGCTTCAGCGAGCGCGAGCAGAGGCGCCCCACGCGCACCTCGCTGCACACGGACCCGGTGCTTCCGCCGGGTGTGGACACCGTCCTGTCCGTGCTGCGCTCGTCCGCCGTCGTCCTCGACGAGGCCGACGGCGTGGTCAAGGCCAGCTCCGCCGCGTACGCCCTCGGGCTGGTCCGCGGCGGCAAGCTCGCCGTGGAGCCCATGCTGCAGATGGCCCGCGACACCCGGCGCGACGGCGAGATACGCCAGGTCGAGCTGGACCTGCCCCGCCGGGGGACCGGACGCGGCGAGGCCCTCGCGGTGTCCGCGCGGGTGGCGCCGCTCGGCTCCCGGCTCGTCCTGCTGCTCGTCGAGGACCTCACCGAGGCCCGCCGCATCGAAGCCGTACGACGCGACTTCGTCGCCAACGTCAGCCACGAGCTGAAGACCCCCGTCGGGGCGCTCTCGCTGCTCTCCGAGGCGGTGATGGACGCCTCCGACGACCCCGAGGCGGTGGAACGGTTCGCCGGGCGCATGCAGATCGAGGCGACCCGGCTGACGAACCTGGTGCAGGAGCTCATCGACCTCTCCCGGGTGCAGAACGACGACCCGCTGGAGGACGCCGAACCCATCCGCGTCGACGAACTGGTCGCCGAGGCGATCGACCGCTGCCGGCACCAGGCGGGCGCCAAGGAGATCACCATGGCCGCGGGCGGCACCGCCGACCTGCACGTGTGGGGCCACCGCGGCCAGCTCGCCGCCGCGCTCGGCAACCTCGTCGAGAACGCGGTCAACTACTCACCCGCCCGTACCCGCGTGGGCATCGCGGCCCGTACGGTCGCCCAGCCCGGCGGGGACCTGATCGAGATAGCGGTGACCGACCAGGGTATCGGCATCTCGGAGAAGGACAAGGAGCGCGTCTTCGAGCGCTTCTACCGCGTCGACCCGGCCCGCTCCCGTGCCACCGGCGGTACGGGGCTGGGCCTCGCGATCGTGAAGCACGTGGCCGCCTCGCACGGCGGGGAGGTCACGGTGTGGAGCGCCGAGGGCCAGGGATCCACCTTCACCCTGCGGCTGCCGGAGGCCGGCGCGGCCCGCGCCCGCGCCCATCAGATGTCCCACCGGGACGACAGCGAAGGCCTCGACAGCGAGGCCGGCCGGTCGTCCCACCCATCCCCCCACTCTTCCGATCCATCCGCGTACGAAACGCTTCCCTCCCCGGAGGTCCTTCCGTGACCCGAGTGCTCGTCGTCGAGGACGAGGAGTCCTTCTCCGACGCCCTGTCGTACATGCTCCGCAAGGAGGGCTTCGAGGTCGCTGTCGCGACCACCGGGCCCGACGGACTCGACGAGTTCGAGCGCAACGGCGCCGACCTCGTTCTGCTCGACCTGATGCTGCCCGGGCTGCCGGGCACCGAGGTGTGCCGCCAGCTGCGCGGCCGTTCCAACGTTCCCGTCATCATGGTGACGGCCAAGGACAGCGAGATCGACAAGGTTGTCGGGCTGGAGATAGGGGCCGACGACTACGTCACCAAGCCGTTCTCCTCGCGGGAGCTGGTGGCCCGTATCCGCGCGGTGCTGCGCCGGCGCGGTGAGCCGGAGGAGGTCGCTCCGGCGGCCCTGGAGGCCGGGCCGGTGCGGATGGACGTCGACCGGCACGTGGTGACCGTGGGCGGCACCAAGGTCGACCTGCCGCTGAAGGAGTTCGATCTGCTGGAGATGCTGCTGCGGAACGCGGGGCGGGTGCTGACCCGGATGCAGCTCATCGACCGGGTGTGGGGTGCCGACTACGTCGGTGACACCAAGACGCTCGACGTCCACGTCAAGCGGCTGCGCGCCAAGATCGAGCCGGATCCGGGGGCGCCGCGGTATCTGGTGACGGTTCGGGGGCTGGGGTACAAGTTCGAGCCGTAGGCCTGCGGCGCTGCGGTGGCCGGTGCTGGCGCGGGTGCCGGTGCGGGTGCTGAGCGGGGGGTGTCGCGCGGCCCGCGTTCGCGGGGCGCCGTCGCGCCCACCCGTGCCGCCCTGGGGGGTACCTCCCAGGCCCTTGAGGCACTGAGGGAGGCACGACTGCCCGCAGCTGACGCGGCACGTACGGCCCGCGGTGACGTGAAGGGCGGGACCCCTCAGGGGTCCCGCCCTTCAGCGTGTTCTTGTCGTGCGCGTGCTCAGTGGCCGGTCTGCGCGCTTGCGGAGGCCGCGTCGGTCGGGGTGCCCGAGGGGGCGTCGGTCTCCGTCGTCTCGCCGGTCCCGGTGTCCTCCGGGGCGCCGCCGGCCTCGTCCGTGCTGCCGTCGGCCGGCTCGCCGGAGGACTCCGCCGAGGGCTCCGTGGACGGTTCCGTCGAGGCGCCCGGCGCGGCCGCGGCCTCGGTCGGGCCCCAGCTCTCGAAGAAGTGCTCGGCCGGGAAGACGATCGCGCGCAGGCTCACGTCACCGGTCTTGCTGAAGGTGAAGGTGACCTTCTGGGCATTGCCGTCCCGGACGGCCTCACGGCTGCTGGGCAGAACGGCGGAGGCGTTGCCCTCGCCGCCGAGGATCAGCGAGCCGCCGGCCGGGACGGTGAGGCTGCCGCCCTCGGCGGGAGTCAGCTCGGCGGTCTTGCCGGTGCCGGGGACGGTGACCGACTCCAGCGTCTGGTCGGTGCGGCCCTCGTTGAACAGGGTGGCGGAGACGACCGCCGGGCCCGTCGACTCCAGGTCGGGCTGGGTGATGACCACGGCGTTCTGGACCTTGATGTCGCCGACGGTCGTCGACGCGTTGTCCGGCTGGATCTGCAGGCTCTGGGCGTTGTTGCCGGCCGCGCACGCGGAGAGCGAGGCGATCGAGAACGCGATGGCGGCGGCGGCGAGAGCGCCGCGTCGAAGGCTGCTGCTCACGGCGGCGGCAACTCCTTGACTCGAGTCGTTCGGCGACCGGATGAAGCCGCCCTAAGTGTCTGTCAGCGGCCTCAGGTTACCGAGCCGTTCCCGCGCGGCCGCACCCGACCCTCCCGAGACGTCCCGTGTCGGCCGGGGAAGGCGTGCCAGGAACCCCCGGCACGGCCTCATCGGCAGTGGAGGACGGGCGCGCTCCGCCTCTTGAGACCCAAGTGACTCACCAGTCACTTGGGTCACTTTCCCGCCGTACTCCCGCGCCATTTCCCATAGTGATCGCGCATTTCCCGCGAAGGAATGAGCGGAGGACTCCGGAATTGATCACCGGCCGCTCATCCTCGCACCGCGTGATCAATTCCGGATTCGACCGGAACCCGGCTCCGCGCACCGAACGGAGTAGCGGAAGTCGAGCACTTGGAACCGGACATATGGGGATGTTCGGCTGCTCGTGCGGGGCTCCGGATGCGTGTACCGTACGCGTTTCGCTTGCGCCGAAGAGCCGCTCCGACCTGCGAATACCTGCTTCCGCTAGGCGTCCGCAGCACGTTCCTGTCGCTGTTGTCAAGCCCCGAGAATGGCCCTGACCTGCGAAAACGCCATTCAGAAGACGCCGTATCCGTGTTACCCTGGATAGCCACGGAAGGGGTACCTGTCACATGACGTTCAAGGTTGGCGACACCGTGGTCTATCCCCATCACGGGGCCGCGCTGATCGAGGCTATCGAAACTCGCCAGATCAAAGGCGTGGACAAGACCTACTTGGTGCTGAAGGTCGCCCAGGGTGACCTGACGGTACGTGTGCCAGCGGACAATGCGGAGTTCGTCGGCGTACGTGATGTGGTCGGTCAGGACGGGCTGGACCGGGTCTTCGAGGTGCTGCGCGCTCCGTATGCCGAGGAGCCCACGAACTGGTCCCGTCGTTACAAGGCAAATCTGGAGAAGCTCGCTTCGGGCGATGTCATCAAGGTCGCGGAAGTCGTGCGTGACCTGTGGCGTCGTGAGCGCGAGCGCGGACTCTCCGCGGGTGAGAAGCGCATGCTCGCCAAGGCGCGTCAGATCCTGGTCAGCGAGCTCGCCCTCGCGGAGAACACCAACGAGGACAAGGCCGAGGCCCTGCTCGACGAGGTTCTCGCCTCCTGAGATTCCTGAGTCGCAGCCCGTGGGTCGCCGTCTTGGTGTGCAGCCCACTCTCAGCACTCAGTACATCGAAATGCCGCGGTGCCCGATGACGTCATGGACGTCGCCGGGCGCTGCGGCATGTCCGCACCCGGACGCCTTGTCCGCGTCGCACTTGCGCCGCACCGGGGAATGTGTCATGACTCACGTCCCCGCCCCTGGCGTACCGGACCCGGGCGGTCGACTCGACCAGCATCACGGAAGGGGCTGGTCAGGGCGGAACGCCCGGCACTCCCCCCGCTCCGGGAGCAGGGGGTACGCCCAGGCCATACCCACCTGGGCCGAGCACACAAACCTGACAGGAACCGATGTCTGACGATCCGCTCCCCCCGCCGTCGCCGAACCCCGCACCCGGCCGTACCACCGCCCGTACGGCGGCGGTGATCCCGGCCGCCGGCCGTGGTGTACGCCTCGGCCCGGGCGCCCCCAAGGCGCTGCGCGCGCTGGGCGGCACGCCCATGCTCGTCCACGCCGTCCGCGCGATGGCCGACTCCCGCGCCGTCTCCCTGGTGGTCGTCGTGGCCCCGTCCGACGGCGCCCCCGAGGTCAAGTCGCTGCTCGACGCGCACGCGCTGCCCGACCGCACCGACTTCGTCGTGGTCCCCGGCGGCGAGAGCCGCCAGGAGTCCGTGAAACGCGGTCTGGACGCGCTGCCGCCCGGCTACGACATCGTCCTGGTGCACGACGCGGCCCGCCCGCTCGTCCCCGTGGACACCGTCGACGCCGTCATCGAGGCCGTACGCGACGGAGCGCCGGCCGTCGTGCCCGTGCTGCCGCTCGCCGACACCGTCAAGCAGGTCGAGCCCGCAGCCCCGGGCGAGCCGGAACCCGTGGTCGCCACCCCGGACCGGTCGCTGCTGCGGGCGGTGCAGACCCCGCAGGGCTTCGACCGGGCCACCCTCGTGCGCGCGCACGAGACGGTGAAGGACGACGTCACCGACGACGCGAGCATGGTCGAACAGCTCGGCCTCACCGTCGTCACCGTCCCCGGGCACGAGGAGGCCTTCAAGGTCACCCGCCCCCTCGACCTGGTCCTCGCCGAGGCGGTCCTGGCCCGCAGGAGGCTCAACGATGGCTTCTGAGCAGCCGTACCCCCTGCCCAGGGTCGGCATCGGCACCGACATCCACGCCTTCGAGGACGGCCGCGAGCTGTGGTGCGCCGGCCTGAAGTGGGAGGGCGAGGGCCCCGGCCTCGCCGGCCACTCCGACGCGGACGTCGTCGCCCACGCCGCCTGCAACGCCCTCTTCTCCGCCGCCGGCCTCGGCGACCTGGGGCAGCACTTCGGCACCGGCCGCCCCGAGTGGTCGGGCGCGTCGGGCGTCACCCTGCTGACCGAGGCCGCGCGCGTCGTCCGGGAAGCCGGCTTCCGCGTCGGCAACATCGCCGTACAGGTCGTCGGCCCCCGCCCGAAGATCGGCAGGCGCAGGGACGAGGCGCAGAAACTTCTCTCGGAGGCAGCGGGTGCTCCGGTCTCGGTCTCCGGAGCCACCACCGACGGCCTGGGCTTCCCGGGCAGGGAAGAGGGCCTCATGGCAGTAGCGACGGCGCTCGTCGTGCAAGAGGGGTAAGTGGTCCCACCTGAAGGGGCGCGGGGCCGTGTCGACATGCGGCTCCGCCGCGTGGGCGCGACCAGCCCCCACCGGGCGCGCAGGCGACAGACAACCGGGCCTGCCCGTGACAAAGGTCGTCGAAACAGCGAGGCGCACCGCGCACACGTCCACGCCTACTACCCTGGTGTCGTGACTATTCGCCTGTACGACACCAGCGCCCGGCAGATCCGTGACTTCACCCCGCTCCGGCCGGGTTGCGTCTCGATCTACCTGTGTGGTGCCACCGTGCAGGCGGCACCCCACATCGGCCACATCCGCTCCGGCCTGAACTTCGACATCATGCGCCGCTGGTTCGAGTACCGCGGCCTGGAGGTGACGTTCGTCCGCAACGTCACCGACATCGACGACAAGATCATCGCCAAGTCCGCCGAGCAGGGCCGCCCCTGGTGGTCCATCGGCTACGAGAACGAGCGCGCCTTCACCGACGGCTACCGGGCCCTCGGCTGCCTGCCCCCGACCTACGAGCCGCGCGCCACCGGCCACATCACCGAGATGGTCGAGATGATGCGCGGCCTCATCGAGCGCGGACACGCCTACGAGGCCGACGGCAACGTGTACTTCGCCGTCGCCTCGTTCCCCGAGTACCTGAGGCTGTCCAACCAGGAGCTCGACAACCTGCTCCAGCCGTCCGGCGAGGGCGAGACCGGCAAGCGGGACCCGCGCGACTTCGCGATGTGGAAGGCGGCCAAGCCCGGCGAGCCGAGCTGGGAGACGCCGTGGGGCCGCGGGCGCCCCGGCTGGCACCTGGAGTGCTCGGCGATGGCGCACAAGTACCTCGGCAGCGCCTTCGACGTCCACGGCGGCGGCCTCGACCTGATCTTCCCGCACCACGAGAACGAGATCGCCCAGGCCAAGGCCTACGGCGACGAGTTCGCCCGGTACTGGGTGCACAACGCCTGGGTCACCATGAGCGGCGAGAAGATGTCGAAGTCGCTCGGCAACTCCGTGCTGGTCAGCGAGATGGTCAAGCGCTGGCGGCCCATCGTGCTGCGCTACTACCTCGGCACCCCGCACTACCGGTCGATGATCGAGTACAGCGAGGAGGCCCTGCGCGAGGCGGAGTCCGCGTTCGCGCGGATCGAGGGCTTCGTGCAGCGCGTGCTGGAGAAGGCCGGGGGCGTCGTCGAACCCGCCGACGAGGTGCCGCCCGCGTTCGCCGAGGCGATGGACGACGACCTGGGCGTCCCGCAGGCGCTCGCCGTCGTGCACACCACCGTCCGGCAGGGCAACAGCGCGCTGGCCGCCGACGACAAGGAGGAGGCCGTCGCCCGGCTCGCCGAGGTCCGCGCCATGCTCGGCGTGCTCGGCCTCGACCCGCTGGACCCGCACTGGGCCGGCGAGGGCGACCGCGGCGAGGACCTGCACGGCGCGGTCGACACCCTGGTCCGCATGGTCCTCGACCAGCGCGAGGCCGCCCGCGCCCGCAAGGACTGGCCCACCGCGGACGCCATCCGCGACCAGCTGGGCCAGTCCGGCCTGGTCATCGAGGACAGCCCGCAGGGGCCGCGCTGGAGCCTCGGCCCGCGCTGAGGTGCCAGGCCTCCACCGGCCCTGACCTGGGCGTCCGAAGATCGACTGTGCCGTCCGGGCCTCCGGGCGGCACACTTCACAGACACACGTCACAGACGTACGCACAAAGTACGTACAAAAGCAGCACCACCCACGACTTCACGGAGACGGATACCTCATGGCCGCGAACAACCGCCGCATGTCCGGCAAGAAGGGCGCGCAGGTCGGCAGTGGCGGCCAGCGGCGCCGGGGCCTGGAAGGCAAGGGGCCCACGCCGCCCGCCGAGATGCGCAAGGGGCACGCCAAGCAGCGCGCCGCCCAGGCGAAGGTGCGCCGCGCCCAGGGCGGCCGTCCGCAGCCGCGGCGCGGCGGTGGCCGCTCGACCTCCGAACTCGTCGTCGGCCGCAACCCGGTCGTCGAGGCGCTGCGCGGGGGCGTGCCCGCGTCCACGCTGTACGTCCAGCAGTTCATCGACAACGACGAGCGGGTGCGCGAGGCGCTCCAGCTCGCGGCCGAGCGCGGCGGCATCAACCTCATGGAGGCGCCGCGTCCCGAGCTCGACCGCATGACCAACGGCCTGAACCACCAGGGCCTGGTGCTCCAGGTCCCGCCGTACGAGTACGCGCACCCCGAGGACCTCGTCGCGAACGCCCACGACGAGGGGCAGGACCCGCTGATCGTGGCCCTCGACGGGGTCACCGACCCGCGCAACCTCGGTGCGGTCGTCCGGTCCGTCTCCGCGTTCGGCGGCCACGGCGTCGTCGTGCCCGAGCGGCGCGCCGCCGGGATGACCGCCGGAGCCTGGAAGACGTCCGCCGGTGCGGCCGCCCGTACGCCCGTCGCCCGCGCCACCAACCTGACGCGCGCGCTGGAGGCGTACAAGAAGGCCGGGATCGCGGTCGTCGGCCTGGCCGCCGACGGGGAGGCCGAGGTCGGCGACCTGGACGCGCTGGGCGGGCCGGTCGTCATCGTCGTGGGCAGCGAGGGCAAGGGGCTCTCCCGACTGGTCGGCGAGACCTGCGACGTCCGGGTACGGATCCCGATGCCGGGCGGCGCGGAGTCGCTCAACGCCGGTGTGGCGGCGGGCATCGTGCTGTACGAGGCGGCGCGCCGACGGAGCTGAACGGGTGTTCGGCGGGGTCACCCGCGCGGGGTGTTCCGGGTGGTCCGGGCAGGCTTGACGCGGTCCGGACACTTCCGGCGGGTCAAGGCAGTGTCCTAACGCCGTGTCACTCGGTTAGATGAGTGTGGACACCAGAACACCCCGCACACCCACGGGGGACCGCTCGTCGGGACTCGACGACGCTCCCGCGCTGAGCATGGTGAAGGTGCCGAGCGATCCGGCCCAGGTCATCGTCAATCACGCCAGCTTCCGCGTGCAGCTGGGCGTCTCGGCGCGGCGCGCCCCGTCGCCGCGGATCGCACGGCACGTGAGCGCCGCCGAGGACACCGCCCGCATCCCCGTCGTCACCACCGTGGGCATGCCGGGCCAGGCGCCCGCCCGCCGCCGGCCCGTCGTCTGGAGCGGCCGGTCCGCGCCCGACGACACCGGCGCCCACCGGCTGCTCCAGGCCGTACGGCACGAAGGCGTCCACCACGCCGACGAGCCGTTCACCGACGCCGGGGCCACCCGGGTCGTCCCGCGCACCGGCGCCGGGTACGGCCACGCCGACGACCCGGCCACCCAGCCCCTCGAAACCCCGTTCGTCGGCGCCCAGCGCCGCCCGGCCGACGGACCCCTGCTGCCCCCGATGCGCACGGTCGGCAGCGCCTACGACGAACCCGCCTACGACGAACCCCCGTACGGCGACGAGTCCGAGAGCACCGGCCGGCACGCCAGGCGGCACGGCGACGACGCGGCCCGGCACGCCTACTACCCCGGACGCCGGATGAACCTCGGCGTCGTCCTGCTCCCGCTGCGCGTCTTCCTCGGCGGCATCTCCGTCTACGCCGGGATGAGCAAGCTGTGCGACCCCCTCTACTTCGAGGGCGGCAAGCGCGGCTCCATGGTCACGTGGCTGCACACCCTGCACCCCTGGGAAGTCGCCGAGCCACTGCGCCAGTTCGCCCTCGAACACCCCGTCGGCTCCGGCCTGGCCATCGCCTTCGCACAGGTCGTCGTCGGTGTCCTGACCGCTCTCGGCTGCTGGCAACGCCTGGCCGCCGTCGTCGGAGCGACGCTCTCGGCGGCGCTGCTGGTCACCGTCAGCTGGAAGAGCGTCCCCGCCTACGAGACGCCCGACATCATCTACCTCGCCGCCTGGTCACCGCTGATCATCGCGGGCGCCCCCGTCTACTCCGTCGACGGCCGCCTCGCGGGCCGGGCCTGGCGCCGGCTCGGTCCCCGCGCCGACATCTGGGACCTGCGCCGGTACGTGCTCCGCCGGGGCGCCCTGGTCACCTTCGTGGTCTGCGGGTTCAGCATGCTCGTCGGCTCCCTGCTCGGTGGTGCCGTGCGGGACGCCGACCGCGTGGTCGTCCCCGGGCCCGGCGAGGCCCCGCGCAACGAACTCCCCGGCTCACCGCTGCCGGAGGAGTCCGGCGAGCTCCGGAAGGAGAAGCGGACCCCGTCCGCCTCCACCTCGCCCACCCGGGACGCCGCTTCGGACGCGGCGAGCCCGTCCGCCGGTGCCACGACCCCCGGGGCGACCCAGGGCATCGACGCGGCCACCGGCGCGCCCAGCCAGACCCGGGGCAGCGCCGGCCAGGCCCCGCCCCGGCAGTCCTCCCCGGCGGACCAGGCACCGAGCACCAGCTCCGGCCCGACCTCGGGCGGCGCCGGCGCCTCCGGCGGCAGCGGCACACCGAGCGGCGGCAGCGGCGGCTCCTCCGGGGACCCCGGACTCGTGGGCCGCCTCCTGGGGTAGGGGCGGCCACCCGCGTACGACAACGGGGTCCCGCACGTCGTCCGTGCGGGACCCCGTTGTCGTGGGGCGGCGCTACGACCGGCCGGCCGTCACACCCCGCTCGCCCGGCCGCGCTGGCGCAGCGCGATCCGGTTGCCGTCCGGATCCACGGCCTCGATGCGCACCCCGAACGGGTAGTCCTCCGGCTCGGACCGGTCGAACGGCACACCGCGGTCGCGCCACACCGCGAAGTCCTTCCTCAGATCGTCCGACTCGAGGAAGACCGAAGCGAGCGCACTGCCCGGCTCTCCCCCGGCCGGCTGCCCCGCGGCCGCCGCGTGCGGCCACAGGAGGAACTCCAGAGCACTGCCCGGGACGCCCACCGTGAGGAAGCGCCCTTCGGGACCCTGATGGTCCACGCGCTTCTCCAGGCCGAGCTGCTCCGTGTAGAACCTCAGAGACCGGTCCTGGTCGGTCACGTTGATCGTCACGTACATGACGTCGGTCAGCATCGTGCGGTCCCTTCCTTCCACCCGTACGACGCGGCGGTGTCGCCACGTCACGTCACTGACGGACGGCGACCGGACGATGTGACGGGCGGAGGGAAAGAATTCAGCGGCCCTGGGACGCCAGTTCCCTGGCCGCCTCCGTCAGGTCCTTCGCGGTGTCGATCGCGCGCCAGTAGGAGCCCTGGGGGATCGGGAAACCGGCCAGGCGGCGCTCACGCGCCAGATGCGGGAACGTGGTGCGCTCGTGATCGCCGCGCTCCGGGAGCAGACCGGCGAACTCGGGGGAGAAGACGTACACGCCCGCGTTGATCTCGAAGGTCGACGGCGGGGCCTCGATGAAGTCGGTGATGTGCCCGAAGCCGTCCGTGCGCACCGCGCCCCACGGGATGCGCGGGCGGGCCAGGGCGAGGGTCGCGACGGCGTCCCGCTCGGTGTGGAAGTCGGCCATGTCGCGCAGCGAGAAACGGGTCCAGATGTCGCCGTTGGTGGCGTACCAGGGCCGGTCCGGGTGCGGGAGGCGGGCGGCGGCGTACTTCAGACCGCCCCCGCGGCCGAGGGGTTCCGTCTCGACGACGGTGGTGACGGAGAGGGGCAGGTCGGCGGAGTCCAGCCACTTCTGCAGGACCTCGGCGAGGTGGCCACAGGAGACCACCACGTCCGTCACGCCCTCCTCGGCGAGCCAGGAGAGCTGATGGCCGATGATCGGGGTTCCCGTGCCGGGGATCTCGACCATCGGCTTGGGGCGGTCGTCGGTGTACGGACGAAGCCGGGATCCCTGGCCCCCGGCCAGGACTACGGCTTGCACGGGGCGGGCGACGGCACGCGGATCGGTCATGCCCGCACTGTACGCGGCGCGGAACAGGGGTCAGCGGTCGGCTGTGGTGACCCCCGAGGCGAAGGAGGTGTCACAGACCGGGCGGGCGTAGGACTGGGCCTTGGCGGGGCCGTGGACGCGGACCGCCGCCTTGCCGAGGGCGCGGGCGATGGACGCGCAGTGCTTCGCCAGCGACGGGCGGTCGTTCACGGCCTGCTGGAGGTGGGTGAGCGCCACGCCCGGGTTCTCCTCCTGCAGTTCGACCAGCAGCTTGTCCCGCAGCACGTGCTGCGGCGCCCGGGCGTCGGCACGGGAGGACGCGCCGGAGGCGGCCGTGAGCACGGGGCTCGAGGGCGCCCCCGACCAGTTGACCTGCGCGACCGCGAGAGTCCCGGAGAGCACCAGGACGACGGGCAGGACGAAGGCGAGGGAACGGCCGATCCGGCGGGCGGGGCCCCGGCCGCGACGCGTCTGACGGTTAGTGGAGTGCTTCACGCGAGTGAGGGTAGCGCCCGGTAGCGGAAAGAAAACATTCCGTCACCGTTACGAGGGACCCGGAACCCCGGACTCCGGGCGGCGTGTTGACGTACACCGCTCGAAATGACCGGTGTGCCGGGGTATTTGTCGACAGCGCGAAGGGCCCCGCAGTGACCTGCGGGGCCCTTCGGCGAAACAGCGTCAGTCGGACAGGCGCGCACCGGTCGACGTCGAGAACACATGGGTCTCGCCCGCCCGCGGCACGACGTGCAGCACGCTGCCCTTCTCCGGCACCTCACGGCCGCCGACGCGGACGACGATGTCCTTGGACTCGCCGCCGACCTGCGCGGTGCCGTACACGAACGCGTCGGAGCCCAGCTCCTCGACGACGTTGACGGTGACCGCGAGACCCTTGTCGGTGTCGGCGCCGGCCACGTCGAAGTGCTCGGGGCGGACGCCCACGGTGACGGTCTTGTCGCTGGTCGCGGAGAGCGCGTCACGCTGCACCGGCACCACCGAGTTGCCGAACTTCACCCCGCCGTCGGCGATCGGGACCTCGACCAGGTTCATGGCCGGGGAACCGATGAAGCCGGCGACGAACAGGTTCGCGGGCTTGTCGTACATGTTGCGCGGGGTGTCGACCTGCTGGAGCAGACCGTCCTTGAGGACCGCGACGCGGTCACCCATGGTGAGGGCCTCGACCTGGTCGTGGGTGACGTAGACGGTGGTGATGCCCAGGCGGCGCTGCAGCGACGCGATCTGCGTACGGGTGGACACACGGAGCTTGGCGTCCAGGTTGGACAGCGGCTCGTCCATGAGGAACACCTGCGGCTCACGCACGATCGCACGGCCCATCGCGACACGCTGGCGCTGACCACCGGAGAGCGCCTTCGGCTTGCGGTCCAGGTACTCGGTGAGGTCGAGGATCTTCGCGGCCTCCTCGACCTTCTGCCGGATCTCCGCCTTGTTGACGCCGGCGATCTTGAGCGCGAAGCCCATGTTGTCGGCGACCGACATGTGCGGGTAGAGCGCGTAGTTCTGGAACACCATGGCGATGTCCCGGTCCTTCGGCGGCAGGTGCGTGACGTCGCGGTCGCCGATGCGGATGGCGCCGCCGTTGACGTCCTCGAGCCCCGCGAGCATGCGGAGCGAGGTGGACTTGCCGCAACCGGACGGACCGACCAGGACGAGGAACTCGCCGTCCGCGATGTCGATTTCCAGGGCGTCGACGGCGGGCTTGGTGGAACCGGGGTAGATCCGGGTCGCCTTGTCGAACGTGACAGTGGCCATGGTGAATGGTCCCCTTCTACCGGCAGGAACGTGCCGGACGATCCGAGTAGGAAGGTGATGCCACGACGGGTGCTCCGTTGTGGTGTGGTCCACACGAGTGAACTGGCACAGGACGGTACCCGGCGTTCACCTGGTTGTCAGTAGTTCCAGGGGTGTGAATTTCGGGGAAACTTTCGACTGCGGGGGCCCGGGGTCGGGACGGGTGGCAGAGCGACGCGCTTTGGGCCTTCGCCGGAGCGGCTGTCCTCTGACCTCGCCCAGAGCTTCCCGCTTCATCGCCTCCCGACGGTCCGATCTTCGGAACAGCGCGTCGGACCGATCGGCGAACGGGTGCACGGATGGTTACGGTCGGTTCCTGCAGCGTGCGGGACGGAGAACTCCGTGGCTGTGTGGAAGGCGCTCTGTGTACAGTGGAGCAGCCCTTCGCGCACGGCACTTGTAGTGTGCGATGCCTCCTTAGCTCAGTCCGGCCCAGAGCGGCTGTCTTGTAAACAGCAGGTCGTCGGTTCGAATCCGACAGGGGGCTCCACCCATCCCGGGCCGGACCGTTTTCGGCCCGGGATTTCTCATGCCGTAAGGCCCCGCAGGCGCCGGATGATCTCCAGGTCCGCCTCGTCCAGCGGGCGGCCGTCCTCGGTCTCCCACAGGCAGTTCTGCAGCAGCCGGCCGTACGTCCACGCGCGCGCCCGCGCGCGGTCCAGGCCGAGGACGTCGGTCATGGCGTCGAAGCGCCAGATGACGTCGTCGGGGTCGAAGCGGTTGGCCAGGGCGGGCCAGAGGTCGAAGCCGGGGTCGCCGGCCAGGGGCTTGGGGTCGATGGCGAGCCAGGGGGCGCGGTCGGCGGCGAGGACGTTCTCGTCGTGCAGGTCCCAGTGGAGGAGGCGGTCACCGGGTTCGTCGGTGACCTCGCGTACGGCGGCGGCGCAGTCGGCGACGAGGCGGCGGGCGGCCGGGTCCGGGACGCGGGTCAGGGCCGAGGGGGTCCGTTCCAGCATGGACGCGGCGATGTCGCCGAGGCGGCGCATGTGCTCGGGGGCCGGGGTGGCGTGGAGGTGGGCGAGGAGGCGGGCGATCACCAGGACGGTCTCGTGGACGTCGTCCTGGTGGGCGAGCATCCGGGTGGCGTCGAGGCGTTCCAGGAGCATGGTGCCGGTGGGTTCGTCGTGGTCGAGGAGGCGGACGGCTCCGTCGCCGTCCCACAGGCGCAGGGCGACCGGTTCGCCGTCGGTCTCGTGGTCGCGGATCTGGAGCTTGAGCACCGCGTGCGTGCCGTCCGCGCGGGTGACGGGGAGGACGAGGGCGCTCACGCCGTGCATGGGTGTTCCGGTGACGCGCAGGTCCCAGCGGTCCAGGAAGGCGGCGGTGAGGTCCGGGAGGGCGGCGACGAAGGCGCGGCCCGCCTCCTTGTTGTACTTCTCCTGAGCGGCGGCGAGTTCCGCGGGGATGTCGATCACCTCTCGCACAGTAGTGGCGCCCGCTACGGCTCCAGGACGACTTTTCCGGTCGTCTCCCTGTTCTCCAGGGCCCGGTGGGCGGCGGCGGCCTCGGCGAGCGGAAAGCGGTGCACGGCGGGGGTGAGCCTGCCCGCGCCGGCCTCCGCGAGGGCGCGCAGTTCGAGGGTGCGGACGGGGTTGGGGCCGCCGGCCCTGCGCATCATCTCGGGGCCGAGGACGTTGATCGAGAGGCCCTCGACGACGTACGGGCTGTCGCTGCTGATGCCCTGGGAGGACCAGCCGAACACGACGTGGCGGCCGTCGGGGGCGAGGAGACCGACCGCCGCGCGGGCGGTGTCGCCGCCCACGCCGTCGTACACGAGGGTGACCTTGCCGCGGTGGGCGTCGAGTCGTCCGGGCCAGTCGGGGTCGGTGTAGTCGACGGCGAGGTCGGCGCCGTTCGCTGTCACCCGGGCCGTCTTCGTGGGGCCGCCGGCCAGGCCGATGACGGTGGCGCCGGCGTTCTTGGCGTACTGCACGAGGAGGGTGCCGATGCCGCCGGCCGCGGCCGGGACGAGGACCACGTCGCCGGGGCCGGGTTCGGCGAACTGCACGATGCCCATGGTCGTGCGTCCCGTGCCGATCATGGCGACGGCTTCGGCGAAGCCGAGGCGTTCCGGGATCTCGTGGAGGCGGTCGGCGTCGGTGACGGCCCGTTCCGCGTAGCCGCCGGGGGCGAAGCCGAGGTGGGCGACGACGCGGTGGCCGAGCAGGTCTTCGGGGGCGCCCTCGCCGAGTGCGTCGACCACTCCGGCGACCTCGCGGCCGGGGACGGTCGGCAGGGTGGCCGGGGCCGGGCCGGGGCCCCGCATGCCCTCGCGCAGGGCCGTGTCCAGGAGGTGGACGCCGGCCGCGCGGACGGCGATGCGGACCTGTCCCGGGCCCGGCCGTGGGTCCTCGACCTCCTCGTAGGTGAGGTTCTCGGCCGGGCCGAAGGCGTGCAGGCGGATGGCGTGCATGTGGGTTTCCCCCAGGGGATCGGGTCGCCGGGTGTGTTGCCGCTACGGCTCCCACTCTTCGACCTCAAGCATGCTTGAGGTCAAGCGTGTTCCGGCCGAGGGCGAGGGAGACGGCCGTCAGGGCGCTGTTGAAGGAGACCTCGGAGAGCACGCCGGGGGCGGCGACCTGGTCACCGGCGAGGTAGACGCCGTCGCCGCGGTCGACGGCGGGGCGGTCGCGCCAGCTGGTGCCGGGCAGGTCGACGGCGCCGGTACGGCCGTTCGCCACTGCGTCCCGCCGCCAGGTGACCCGTTCCCGCCAGTCCGGGAAGGCGAGGTCCAGCAGTTCTTCCGCGCGGGTGGTGCCGTCCGTCCTGGTCTCGTGCGGGGCGATGGGGATCTGGCCCTGGATCAGTTGTTCGCCGGTGGGGGCGAGGGTGCGGTCCTGGGCGGTGAAGCGTTCCAGCCAGCCGGGCGCGTCGAGGTCGGACACGGCGAACGCGTCGCCGCGCCGGGTGCGTACGGCGAGGTCGATCAGGGCGGTGCGGCCGCTCGGCCAGGTCAGCGAGGGGTCGTCGAGGAGGCGGCGGGCGGAGTCGAGCGAGGTGGCGACGATGACGGGGGTGCCGGTGGGCAGGGTGTGGACGCGGGACAGGGTTTCCACCCGGACGCCCAGGTTCCATGCGCGGGCGGCCATCCGGTCGATGAGCCCGCCCCAGCCGCCGCGCGGGTAGTGGGCCTCCGGGGGCAGTTTGGTGGCGCGACGCAGGCGTTCCTGCACGAACGCGGCGGACAGGGCGCCGGGGTCGTGGTGGAACAGCGCGACCGCGGCGTAGTGGGCGGCGGCCCGTGCGCCCTCCTCGCCGGTGATTTCGGTGGCCCAGGTGAGGAAGTCGGTGTCGACGGGGGCCTCGGCGCCGCCGCGGCGCAGCAGTTTCAGCATCGCGAAGGGCGGGGTGCGGCGCAGGACGCCCCGGTGGCGGAGGCGCAGCCGGGCCGCTTCCAGGGGCGGGAGCGGGGCGAGGGGGCCGATGAGGCCGCGCTGTCGGAGCCAGGTCCAGTGCGGGCCGCCGTTGTAGAGGGCGTGTGGTCCGTCGTTGGTCCGGTAGGGGCCTTCGGCGGTGCGGGCCCGGCCGCCCAGGGTGTGGTGGGCTTCGTGGACGGTGACCTTGGCGCCCGCTTCCGCGGCGGTGATGGCCGCGGTGAGTCCGGCGAAGCCGCCGCCGATGACGGTGATGCGGTGCATGGCTGGGGGTCTCCCTCGGTCGGGTCGTCTTCCGGCTTTGTGGAGAAGACGGAGCGAGGGCGCCGGAATGTGACATGCGCGGGGTTTTCCCAGGCCGGGGGATTGTCAGTGGCGGGGTGCAGCATGGGGTCATGGCGAGGAGAGCGGTGGGTGGTACGGGAGTGAAGGGGGCGCGGCGTCCGGAGCTGCGGTTGCCCGTGCTGGAGCGGTACGAGGGGGGTGGGCTGGAGCCGGACGGGGATTACGACGGGCTGGAGTTCCGGGAGGCGGACCTCACCGGGCAGGACGGCGGCGGTGCGCGTTTCATGGACTGCGCGCTGACGGGGTGCGCGCTGGGCGGGGCGCGGCTGTCCCGGGCACGGGTGCTGGACTCGGTGCTCGCCGGTGTCCGGGGTGTGGGCACCGATCTCGCGGAGGCGACGCTGCGCGATGTCGAGCTGACCGACGCGCGTCTCGGGGGGACGCAGTTGCACGGGGCGGTGCTGGAGCGGGTGCTGGTCCGGGGCGGGAAGATCGACTTCTTGAACCTGCGCTCGGCTCGGCTCAGGGACGTCGTCTTCGAGGGCTGTGTGCTGGTCGAGCCGGATTTCGGGGGTGCCCGGCTGGAGCGTGTGGAGTTCGTGGACTGTGCCCTGAAGGGTGTGGACCTCTCGGGGGCCACGCTGCGGGACGTGGATCTGCGGGGTGCCGCTTCTCTGGAGATCGCGCGGGGTGTGGACCGGCTGTCGGGGGCGGTGATCAGCGCGGCCCAGCTGCTGGATCTGGCGCCGGTGCTGGCGGGGGAGCTGGGGATCGAGGTGGAGGGCTGAGGGGGTGAGGGGGCGTTATTCCATGCGGGGATAGCGGGCCTGGAGGGTCCAGATGGCCGGGTTCTCGCCCAGGTCCTCGTGGAGGTCGGTCAGGTCGGCGAGGAGGTCGTGGAGGAAGTCGCGGGCTTCGCGGCGGAGTTCGGCGTGGGAGAAGGTCAGCGGGGGTTCGGCGGCCGGGAGCCATTCCGCCTCGATGTCCACCCAGCCGAAGCGGCGTTCGAAGAGCAGGCGGTCGGTGGACTCGGTGAAGTCCAGCTCCGCGTGCTGGGGGCGGGAGGCGCGGGAGCCGGCCGGGTCCCGGTCGACGAGTTCCACGATGTCGCACAGCGCCCACGCGAAGTCGAGTACGGGCACCCATCCCCAGGCTGTGGACAGCTCGCGGTCCGACACGGTGTCGGCGAGGTAGACGTCCCCGCAGAACAGGTCGTGCCGCAGGGCGTGGACGTCCGCGCGGCGGTAGTCGGTCTGCGGGGGGTCGGGGAAGCGGTTGGAGAGGGCGTAGCCGATGTCGAGCACGTGGGTGATGGTGTCACGCCGTGGCACGTCGGCCCTCATAGGATCCCGGGGTGCGCTTCCACCGCCCTGCCTTCCGCGGCGTCGCCGCCGTCCTGCTCGTGGTGTCCGTGGCCGGCTGCGGGGGTGGGGCCGGGGCCGGGGGCGCCGCCGGCCGCCCCGGCGTGGGTGATCCGTACTTCCCGAAGGCCGGGAACGGCGGTTACGACGTCGGCCACTACGCCCTCGATCTCGCCTACGACCCCGGCGCGCACCGTCTCACCGGCACCGCGACGATCACCGCCCGGGCGACGGAGGACCTCTCCGCGCTGAACCTCGACCTCAAGGGGCTCGACGTCGAGGAGGTCACCGTCGACGGTGCGGCCGCCCGCTGGAGCCGGGCGGGGCAGGAGCTGACCGTCCGCCCGCGCGAGGCGGTGGACGGCACCTTCCGGGTGACCGTCCGCTACTCCGGCGCCCCGCTGACCCTCACCGACCCGGACGGCTCCCAGGAGGGCTGGCTGCGTACCGCCGACGGGGCGCTGGCGCTGGGGGAGCCGGTGGGGTCGATGGCGTGGTTCCCGGGCAGTCACCACCCCTCCGACAAGGCGACGTACAGCGTCTCGGTGACCGTGCCGAAGGGGCTGCGGGCCGTGTCCAACGGGGAGCCGGCCGGTGAGGAGGGGAAGGGGAGCCGTACGGTGTACCGCTGGCGTACCGGTGAGCCGATGGCGAGCTATCTCGCGACGTTGGCCATCGGCAGGTACGACGTCCGCCGGACGGCGACCGCCGGCGGGCTGCCCGTGTACACGGCCGTCGATCCGGAGCAGGCGGGGGCGAGCCGTGCGGTCCTCGCCCGGATTCCCGAGGTGCTGGCTTGGGCGGAGCGGACCTTCGGCCCGTACCCCTTCTCCTCCGCGGGGGCGATCGTCGAGCGTCCCGAGGACGCCGGGTACGCCCTGGAGACCCAGAACCGGCCGGTCTTCCCCGGTGCCCCCGACACCGGGCTGCTGGTCCACGAGATCGCCCACCAGTGGTACGGGAACTCCGTCACTCCGAGGACCTGGCGGGACATGTGGCTCAACGAGGGTTTCGCGACGTACGCGCAGTGGCTGTGGGAGGAGGACCACGGCGGTGCCACCGCACAGCGGACCTTCGACGCGCTGTATGCCGGCGGGTACTTCCCGGACGCGGAGACCAATGAGGCGCTCTGGTCCTTCCCGCCCGCGGAGCCGCCGGACGCGGCGCACATCTCCGCCACTCCCGTGTACTGGCGCGGTGCGATGGTGCTGCACAAGGTGCGGCGGACGGTCGGCGACGACGCCTTCCGCGCCCTGCTCCGGGGCTGGGCGCGGGAGCACCGCCACGGCAACGCGGACACCGGCGACTTCACGTCGTACGTGGAGAAGTCGGCCCCCGGTGAGGACTTCGCCGGGATCTGGGAGGACTGGCTGTACGGGGAGGGGCGGCCGGAGCGGCCCTGACCGTGTGCCGGAGCCCCCGGCCGGGCGGGAAGCCGGGCCGGGGGCTCCGATGCGGAAGCGGGGTGTCCGTCAGACGTTCACGCCGAAGTCCTGGGCGATGCCCACGAGGCCCGAGGCGTAGCCCTGGCCGACGGCGCGGAACTTCCACTCCGCGCCGTTGCGGTACAGCTCGCCGAAGACCATGGCGGTCTCGGTGGCGGCGTCCTCCGACAGGTCGTAGCGGGCGATCTCGGTGCCGCCGGCCTGGTTGACGATGCGGATGTAGGCGTTGCGCACCTGGCCGAAGTTCTGCGAGCGGTTCTCGGCGTCGTAGATCGAGACCGGGAAGACGATCTTGTCGATGTCGGCCGGGAGCTCGGCGAGGTTGACGTTGATCGCCTCGTCGTCGCCGGCGCCCTCACCGGTGCGGTTGTCACCGGTGTGGACGATGGTGTTGTCCGGGGTCTGCTTGTTGTTGAAGAACACGAAGTGGCCGTCCGAGTAGACCTTGCCCTGCGTGTTGACCGCGATCGCCGAGGCGTCGAGGTCGAAGTCCGTGCCGGTGGTGGTGCGGACGTCCCAGCCGAGGCCCACGGTGACGGCGGTCAGGCCCGGAGCCTCCTTGGTGAGCGAGACGTTGCCACCCTTGGACAGGCTTACAGCCATTGTTGGGAGTCCCTTCCCTCGTTTACGTACGGCTAGAAGCTACAGCTACCACCTTGAACGCGGAGAGGGGTGCGAGAGGTTCCGGGTGTCTTTGCTTTCTTTACCCGCGATCCGGGATATTCGGGTGACGTGGCCCGGTCAGACGCGGGAACCTGTACGGCATGTCCGGTCCCTATCTCATCCGCGGCTCCGTCTCCCTGCCCGAGACCGAGCTCATGTGGCGTTTCTCGCGGTCGTCCGGGCCCGGTGGACAGCACGTGAACACCAGCGACTCCCAGGTCGAACTGCGTTTCGACCTCGCCCGCACCGAGGCGCTGCCCGAGGTGTGGAAGCAGCGGGCGCTCGAGCGGCTGGCCGGGCGGCTGACCGGCGGCGTGATCACCGTTCGCGCTTCGGAGCACCGCTCGCAGTGGCGCAACCGGGAGACCGCCGCGGTGCGCCTCGCGGCGCTGCTCGCGGAGGCGACCGCGCCGCCGCCGAAGCCGCGCAGGCCGACCCGTATTCCGCGCGGGATCAACGAGCGGCGGTTGCGGGAGAAGAAGCAGCGGTCCGATACCAAGCGGGGGCGCTCCGCGCGGGACTGGGGGTGACCCCGGTTGCCCCCGGGGCGTGGCCCCAGTTCCCCGGGGCGTGGCCCCAGTTCCCCGGGGCGTGGCCCCAGTTCCCCGAGGGCGTGGCCCCGGTCCCGGGTGGTTCCTGCGCGGGTGGCTGACCCGGAGGTCCGGGGGTGCCCGATGAGTGTCCCTGCGGGTCCGTCGTGGCTGGTCGCGCAGTTCCCCGCGCCCCTTCGGGGTGTGATGCCCGCTCTCGAGGGTTTTCCGCCGTGTCCTTTCGGGGTGTGATGCCCGCCCCGACGCTTCCCCCGGCAGTGCACCCGCGTTCAGTCCAGGGGCAGCACGCCCACCGTCTCGCCCTCGGCGACCTCGCCGTTCCTGCGGAAGCCCAGGCCCAGGTAGAAGCCCTCGGGGCCGTTGTCGCCGGGGTGCCAGGTGACGTAGAACTCCTTGATGCCCCGGCGGCGGAGTTCCTCGGCCACCGACTCCACGGCGAACCGTCCGTACCCCTTGCCCTGCTCCTCCGCCGCGATGTTCAGCCGCCACAGACCGGAGCGGATGACGCTGCCGTCGTCGTGCCAGTCGATGTCGAGGAAGGCCATCAGGAAGCCGACCGCACGGTCGCCGTCCATGATCAGGCGGGGCCAGGCCTTACCGGGATGCACGTAGGCCTCGGCGAGGGAGTCCGCCACCGGGTCGACGGCGAATTCCTGGTCGGGGCGGACCCGTATGCCGAGGGCGGCCTTCAGGTTCTTCGCGGTGATCTCTTCGAGGCGGAGTGCCGTGGTCGTCGTCACCCGGGCACCTTAAACACGGAAATCCCGTCCCTCAAAAGGGATTTCGGCTACGCACGCAAAGCGTTCAGCCCAACTGCCGGTAACGGCCACGGAAATACGTCAGCGGCCCCCCGTCCGCGCTCGGCACCCGGGCGGTCAGGACGCGGCCGATCACCAGCGTGTGGTCCCCGGCCGGCACCCGCTGCTCGGTGCGGCACTCCAGGGTCGCCAGCGCGCCGCCCACCAGCGGCGCCCCGCTGTGCTCGCCGCGCAGGTACGGGATGTCCGCGAAGAGCAGGCGGTCGCTGACCCGGCCCTTCATCGCGAAGCGGCCCGCGACGTGCCGCTGGCTCTCGGAGAGCACGGACACCGCCCACAGGGGCTGCTCGTCGAGGAGTTCGTCCATGCGGGAGCCGTTGCGCAGGCTGACCAGCACCAGCGGCGGGTCCAGGGAGACGGACAGGAACGCGGTGGCCGTCATGCCGACGTCCTCGCCGGCCGGCGCCGCGGGGTCGTCCGGGTCCAGGGGCGGTTCCTTCGCGGTCACCAGGACCACGCCGGCGGCCAGCCGGGACAGGGCGGCTCGGAACTCGTCGTTGCTCACCCCCTCAGCATGCCGGGCGGCGGGCGCAGCGGTGATCGTGGACGGGGCGGAAGTGTTCGGCACGCCGGAAACGCTAATCTCCGCTCCACAGGCACCGCATCGGGCCCCGGCCCGAGCCGGGACCTAGGACCAACGCCCGAGACGGGCACAGTCCCTGCACAAGCACCACAAAAACTGCGTTCGTCAAACACCCGGGGAAACCGCGGAAAGGCCACGCAATTGTTCACGTTTAGCTGTGACTTGAGTCACAAGGGGCAAGAATTGTTGACCCTGTGTACCGAGTGAGCAGCGCGCTGTGATTCAGTGGCGGGGAAGCTGCTGGGACGATACGCCGAAGACAACCCTTGATTCGCTGCGAGGTCTCGGGGGGAGGGCGAGGATGGAGACCGAGTCGGAACCCTACGTCCGTCTTGCGTCGCTGCGACAACTCCACCAAGCCATGGCCGACATGAACACGGCCCGCAGCCTGGCGGACACGCTGCAGACGGTCGCCGACGGCGTCGTGGGCGCCCTCAACTACGAGCTGGCGTGCGTCAACCTCGTACGTCCCGACGGCGACCTGGTCGTCGCCGCCCTGGCCGGGAACTCCGCCGCCGAGGCCCTCATCACCGGCCGGGCCGGCTCCCGCGAGTCCTGGGACCGCCGCCTGAGCATGGGCGAACGCTGGGGCGACCTGGTCTTCATCCCGCACACCGAGGGCTGGGTCCTCGACGACGACGACGTCCCGCAGTGGTACACCGACGGGCCCGCGCCCCGCTTCGAGGACGAGTGGCACCCCTCCGACCGGCTCTTCGCCCCGATGTACGCCCCCGGCCCGCAGGGCGGCGGCACCTCCGGGGAACTGGTCGGCGTCCTCTCCGTGGACCGCCCGCGCAACGGCCGCCGGCCCGGCGCCTGGGGCCGCGAGGCCCTCCAGATGTACGCCTTCCAGGCCGCCATCGCGATCAGCAACGCGCGTCTGCGCGCCAACATGCAGCGCGCCCTGGTCCGCCTGGAGCGCGACCAGCAGGCGCTGCGGGCCAGCGAGGAGAGCTTCCGGCAGGCCTTCGAGTACGCCCCCTCCGGCATGGCCATCGCCGAGATGGGCGGCGACCAGCACGGCCGGATCCTGCGCACCAACGACGCCCTGTGCCGCCTCCTGGGCCGCCCCGCCTCCGCGATGCGCCGCTACTCCTTCTCCGACCTCGTCCACCCCGAGGACATAGGCACCCTGCTGCGCACCTCCCCCGAGGGCGGCCGGGCCGAGCTGCGCCTGGGCCGCCGTGACGGCACCTTCGTCTGGGTGTCCCTGCGCAACAGCGTCGTCGCCGACGCCGCCGACGGCCCCCGCTTCCTCCTCACCCACGTCGAGGACATAGAGGAGCGCAAGCGCCGCGAGCTCCAGCTCGCCCACCGCGCCTCCCACGACTCGCTCACCGGGCTGCCCAACTCCGCCGAGCTGCGGTCCCGGCTGTCCGCCCGGCTGTGCCGGCAACCGCCGCAGAGCGGGCTGCCCGCCGCCGTCGACACCATGGCGCCCTTCGAGTCCTTCGACTCCGCGGACTCCTTCGACGCCGCCTACGGCCCGCCCGCCTTCGACCGGGGTCACGACTTCGACTTCCCGCCGGGCACGGAGGGGCACGGGGGCTACGACGGCTACGACCACCACGTGCACGCCGTCGCGCCCGCCGCGGAGTTCGACGACGGCGCCAAGGGGCTCGCGGTGCTCTTCTGCGACCTCGACGGTTTCAAGTCCATCAACGACCGGTTCGGGCACAACGCGGGTGACGCGGTGCTCATCGAGGTCGCCCGCCGGCTCGGCAACGGCGTACGGGACGGCGACACCGTCGCCCGGCTCGGCGGCGACGAGTTCGTGATCCTCGCCGACGGCCTCGGCCGGGCCGACGCCCAGGACCTCGCCGTACGGCTGCGCAACGAGATCATCCAGCCCATCCGGGCCGAGGGACGGGCCGTGCGGGTCGGGGCCAGCTTCGGCATCGGGTGGGCGCACTGCGGGATGACGGCGGACGAAGTGCTGAAGTCAGCCGACGAGCGGATGTACGTCGAGAAACGATCTCGTCCCAAACAGCACCGGCGTGCGGGATGAACCGCAGGTCAGTGGTTTGATGCGGTCTGGGTCACCCGTTCGGGCCAGGGGAAGCGGGTAGGCTCGTTTTCTCCACCCCCCTCGTACCGCACCCGATCCGCAGCTAGGAGCACCCAAGGGATGACGGCCGGCAACAACGGCGCGAGCACGCCGGAGGACGACGACCCGTTCGGCTACCTCTACGCCGACGGGCAGGCCAACGGGGCCCAGCCGCCGTCCGGGGGCTACGGCTACCCGAACTCGCTCAACCGGGTGCGGCCGGTCGGGACCCGCCAGTACGGCCAGTCCGGTCCCGCCCCGCAGGCACCACAGCAGCAGGGCGCCCACGGCCAGCCGAACACCCCCCACTACGCCGCCCCGGAGACGCTGCCCGGCGGCGCCACCACCGTCCAGTCGCACCAGCCGTCGCACGGCGGGGGCGGCCGGGGCCGCGGCCCGAACACCAAGGGCCTGCTCATCGGCGCGGTCGCGGTGGTCGCCGCGGTCGTGATCGGCATCAGCGTGGCCATGATCGGTGGCGACGACGACAAGGGCGGCGACCAGGCGGACTCCACGCCGACCCAGTCCCAGGAGAGCGGCGAGCCGACCTCGTCGGCGAGCAAGGGCGCGGACGAGGAAGAGGCGGCGGAGCTGCCCACCGTCGACGCGAAGGCGATGCGGCTGGGCGGTACGGCCGCCCTCGCGTCGGACGTCGAGGGCGCGCAGTCCGACGGCGGTATCTACGTGGCCGGCCTCGACCAGCCGGGCGCCTCGGTCACCTGGACCGTCGACGGCATCCCGAAGGACGGCGCCTACACCGTCTTCGTGCGCTACAGCACCACCGACGACCCCCAGTCGATGACGCTCACCGTCAACGGCAAGCCGTTCGGCTCCAAGCTCAACATGGACAACTTCGCCCGTGCCAAGGACGGCGACTTCTCCAAGGGCTGGACCCAGACCTTCGCCTGGCCCACGCTCAACAAGGGCTCCAACACCATCTCGGTCTCCTGCGCCGACGGCGACAAGTGCAACGTCCTGCTGGACCAGCTGTGGCTGAAGGAGGGCCAGGTCAAGAAGTGACCTGCCCTACGCCGCATTCGCTTCCCCGGTCACCGTGACCCCGGTCAGCAGGTCCTCGTAGGCCGCCCGGTCGAAGTCGCCGGCCACCGGGGACAGGACCGTCGCCGCCGACAGGGCCGCCGCCCGGGCGAGGCGGTCGGGCCAGGAACGGTGTTCGACCAGGGCGGAGAGCAGGCCCGCGACGGCCGAGTCGCCCGCGCCGGTCGGGTTGCCGTGCAGGCGCTGCGGAGGGGTCGCGCGCCAGCGGCCCCCGGGGGTCACCGCGAGCAGGCCCTCCGGGCCCAGGGAGGCGACCACCGCGCCCGCGCCGCGCCGACGGGCCTCCTGGGTGGCGCGCAGCGGTTCGTGGGAGCCGGTGAGTTCGGCCAGTTCGTCGGCGTTGGGCTTGAGGATGTCGGGCCGCCCGGCGACCCCGCGGCGAAGTGCCGCGCCGCTGGTGTCGAGGAGGGTCGGGACCCCGGCCGCGCGGGCGGTGCGGATCAGGCCCGCGTACGCGCCCACCGGGACGCCCGGGGGCAGGCTGCCGCACAGGGCCACCGCCGAGGCGGCGGCCAGCAGGTCCTCGTAGACCTCCTGGAAGGCGGACCACTCGGCGTGGGTGATCACCGGGCCGGGCTCGTTGAGCCGGGTGGTGGCGCCGGAGCGCTCGTCGACCGCGGTGACGGTGCGCCGGGTCGTGCCGGAGACCGGGACCAGCGCGTCCGTCAGGCGCGGGACCCCGGCGAGCCGGTCCCGCAGGATCCGGCCCGTCGTGCCGCCCGAGAAGCCGGTGACCGTCACCTCGTGCCCGAGGGCCGCGAGCACCCGGGCCACGTTGACGCCCTTGCCGCCGGGGCGTTCCGTCACCTCGGCGACCCGGTGGGAGGTCCCCGGCCGCAGGGACGGTACGCGATAGGTGATGTCGAGAGCGGTGTTCAGCGTGACCGTGAGGATCACCGGGCCGACCTCCCCCTCTGTGCCTGCGCCTGCCGTGGAACCCGTGGTCACGATCATGCCAAACGGACGGCGGTCGGCCCACCCCCCGGACCGGTCGTCGTCCATCGGCCGCGGGACGGATCAGCCCAGTCGGGGATCGACCACCCATTCCCCCCGGCGCATGACGCCCACCAGGTCGAACCCGTCGTCCAGGACCACCAGGTCGGCGTCCTTCCCGGGCTCCAGGGAGCCGATCCGGTCGTCCATCCCCAGCAGCCGGGCCGGGTTGGCGGAGATCGCCCTTACGACGTCCTCGACGGGCAGCCCGTCCACCGTCACCGCCCGCTGGAAGGCGCGGTCCAGGGTGAGCGTGGAGCCGGCGATCGAGCCGCCCTCCGCCAGCCGGGCCACACCGTCCGCGACCTCGACCTCCATCGGGCCCAGCAGGTAGCGGCCGTCGCCGAAGCCGGCCGCGTCCATCGCGTCGGTGATGAAGGCGACCCGGGCCGCGCCCGCGTGGTGGAAGGCCAGCCGGAGCGCGGCCGGATGCAGGTGGGTGCCGTCGTTGATCAGCTCGACGGTGACCCGCTCGTCCTCCAGCAGGGCGGCGATCGGGCCGGGGGAGCGGTGGCCGAGCGGCGGCATCGCGTTGAACAGGTGGGTGGCGACGGTCGCGCCCGCGTCGATGGCCCGCAGCGTCTGCTCGTACGTGGCGTCCGTGTGCCCGACCGCCGCGATCACCCCGTGCTCGGCGAGCAGCCGTACGGAGTCCAGGCCGCCCGGCAGCTCGGTGGCCAGCGTCACCATCCTCGCCTGACCGTGCGTGGCGTCGATCAGCTTGCGGACCTCGGCCGGGTCGGGGTCGCGCAGCAGCTGCTCGTCGTGCGCGCCCTTGCGGCAGGGGGAGATGAACGGCCCCTCGAAGTGGATGCCGGCGATGTCCCCCTGCTGGGCCAGCTCGGCGAGCATCCCGGCCTGCCGGGCGAGGAGGTCCAGGTCACCGGTGACGGCGGAGGCGACCACCGTGGTGGTGCCGTGCGCGCGGTGGGTGTGCACGCCCTTCAGGACGTCCTCGGCGGTGCCGCTGGTGAAGGACGCCCCGCCGCCCCCATGGTTGTGGAGGTCGACGAAGCCGGGGACCAGCCAGTGGCCGCTCAGGTCGAGCGTCTCGGCGTTCTCGGGTCCCGTGGAGGCGATCCGCGTGCCCTCGACGGTCACGCGGCCGCCGTCCACGGTCCCGGTGGGCAGTACCACCCGGGCGCCGGTGAGAACCTTGGTGGGGGCCATCAGGTGGTTACCTCCGAGGGGTACGAGGGGTCAGTGGTGTCGATCAGATCCCGGGCGAGGAGCCCCGCGCCCAGGCATCCGGCGGTGTCCCCGAGGGCCGCGGGGACCAGGGACGGCGTTTTCTGGAAGGTGACCCGCCGCCGGACGGCCTCCCGCAGGGGTGTGAACAAGGTTTCCCCCGCCTCGGCGAGCCCGCCACCGATGATCAGCGTGCGGGGGTCCAGCAGGGTGAGCGCGGTGACCAGCCCGTCGGCGAGCGCGTCCACCGCCTCCTGCCACACCCGGCGGGCCCGTACGTCCCCGGACTCGACGGCCTTCGCGCAGTCCGCCGCGTCCGCGCCGGGATCACCGCAGGCCGCCGCCCACGCCTCGCTCACCGCGGCGGCGGACGCGAACCGCTCCAGACAGCCGCGCTGCCCGCACGGACAGGGGGCGCCCTGGGGCCGTACGACGATGTGGCCGATCTCGCCCGCGAAACCGTGCGCGCCCGCCTCCACCCGGCCGTCGATGCCGATGGCGCCCGCGATGCCGGTACCCAGCGCCACGAACAGGAAGCGGTCGGCGCCCCGGCCCGCCCCGACGCGGCCCTCGGCGAGACCGCCGGTGCGCACGTCGTGGCCGAGGGCGACGGGGACGCCGCCGAGGCGTTCGGTGAGCAGCGCGCGCAGCGGGACGTCGCGCCAGCCGAGATTGGCGGCGTAGACGGCGATGCCCTCCGCCTCGTCCACGATGCCGGGGACGGCGACGCCGGCGGCGGATGCGGGCTCGCCGTACCGCCGTACACCGTGGGCGCGCAGTTCGGCCGCGAAGTCGAGGATGTCCGCGACGACCGCGTCCGGGCCGCGCTCGCGGCCGGTGGCCCGGCGGGACCGGTGCAGCAGCTCGCCGTCCGCCCCGACCAGGGCGGCCTTCATCCCGGTGCCGCCCACATCGAGGGCGATGACGTGTTTCACGGGGAACAGTGTGGACCGGGGACCCGCAAGAGGTCTAGTCCACTCGCGTGGTGTAGACCTTATTCCGATTATCGAAATTCTTTCGGATGGCGCGGATGCGCCGGAGCAGGGGCAAGGCACGTGCAGCGGCGGGTCGGGACAAGGGCGATCGCGGTGGTGTCCGCACTGGGACTGACGGGAGTCCTCGGCGGATGCGGATTCGGCGGCGGATCATCCGAGGTGACCTTGAAGCTGGTCGCCGCCGACTACGGCGACAGCGCGGCCAACAGCTCCAAGAAGTACTGGGCCGACCTGGTCGAGCGGTACGAGTCCGAACACCCCGATGTGAAGATCGACGTCACCGTCCACTCCTGGAACGACGTCGACCGCGAGGTCAAGGAGATGGTCGACGCGGGCGACCCGCCGGACATGGCGCAGATCGGCGCGTACGCCGACTACGCGGCCGAGGGCAGGCTCTACAAGGCCGGCGACCTGCTCTCCATCCCCGTCCAGGCGGACTTCCTCTCCCAGCTGAGCACCGCGGGCGAGGTCAACAGCGTGCAGTACGGTCTGCCGTTCGCCTCCTCCACGCGCGTGCTGTTCTACAACAAGAAGCTGTTCACCGAGGCCGGCATCACCCCGCCGGGGACCTGGGACGAGCTCGCCGCTGCCGCCGAGGCGCTCAAGGCGAAGGGCGTGAAGTACCCCTACGCGCTGCCGCTCGGCCCGGAGGAGGCGCAGGCCGAGACCATGCAGTGGCTGCTCAGCGGCGACGGCGGCTACACCGACATCATGGGCACGTACAGCATCGACTCCGCGCAGAACGTCGAGACCTTCGCCTGGCTGAAGGACGAGCTGGTCGGCAGGGGCCTGACCGGTCCCGTCGCGCCCGGCAAGCTGGACCGGGCCGACGCGTTCGCGGCGTTCGCCGCCGGGGACGTCGGCATGCTCAACGGGCACCCCTCGCTGATGGAGACGGCGAAGGCGAAGGGCGTGGAGTTCGGCATGGTGCCGACGCCGGGCATCGACGGCGGGAGCCGGGCCACGCTCGGTGTCGCCGACTGGATGATGGCCTTCAAGGAGAACGGCCACCGCGACCAGGTCGGTGAGTTTCTCGACTTCGTCTACAGCGAGGAGAACGTGCTCGACTTCTCCCGCGAGTACAACCTGCTGCCGGTCACCACCTCCGCGTCCCGGGCGATGGCCTCCTCCGAGCAGGACAAGGACCTCAAGCCCTTCCTCGACCAGCTGACGACCTCGGAGCTCTACCCGGTCGGCAACACCTCCTGGGCGACGGTCAACGCGGCCGTCAAGAAGCAGATCGGCAAGGCGGTCGCCCCGAACGGCAGCCCCGCCGGCGTCCTCGGCGGACTCCAGGCGACGGCGACGCGCGCGGAGAACGCGGAGTAATCTGCGGGGCATGGACACGGGGGACGAGGCGCACGAGGCCGGCACGCGACTGGCCCGCCGCGAACAGGACATCCTCGCGCTGGAGCGCCGCGGCTTCTCCGGCCCCGGCGTCAAGGAACGCGCGATCCGCGAGGAACTGGGCCTGGCCCCCGTCCGCTACTACCAGCTCCTCAACGCCCTCCTCGACGACCCCCGCGCCCTGGCCCACGACCCGGTCACGGTCAACCGCCTCCGCCGCGTCCGGGACACCCGCCGCACGGAGCGCTGAGCCCCACCGGCCCGTCCGGCGCTTGAGGACAAGGCCCGTCCAGGGCCGGCGGGGTCCGGGGCACAGCCCCAGGGACGGGCAGGGAAGGGGCGGCGGGGGCGAAACACCCTCGGGGCCGGCGGCCGTCAGGGCATCCGCCCCGCCAGCCCCCGCAGCAGCCGTACGACCCCCGCCGGCCCGTCGACCACCAGGTCCGCGCGTTCCCGCAGCTCGCTGACCTCGTCGCTGCCGCTGCACACCAGCAGACCCGGCACGCCGGCGGCGCGGAGTTTGTCGACGGCCGTGTAGGCGGGCAGGTCGCCCAGGTCGTCGCCGGCGTACAGGACCGACTCGGCGCCGATGTCCCGCGCGTACTCCATCAGGGCGACGCCCTTGTCCATGCCGGGCGGGCGCAGCTCCAGGACCATGCGGCCGGGCTCGACGATCAGGCCGTGCCGCGTGGCCAGGTCGGTCAGCGGCTCGCGCAGGGCCTCGAAGGCGGCCTGCGGCTCGGTGGCCCGGCGGGTGTGGACGGCCACCGCCCGGCCGCCCTTCTCCTCGATCCACGTGCCCTGCCACGCACCGACCCGGTCGAGCAGCCCCGGCAGCTCCGCGCGGACGGTGGCGACACCGGGGTGCGGGGCGGGGGCGGTGACCGTACCGGTGACGGCGTCCCAGCGCTCGGCGCCGTAGTGGCCGAGAACGACGAGGTGTTCGAGGCCGGGGACGCCCGCGAAGCCGCCGTGCCGGACCGCGACCCCCGCGGGCCGGCCGGTGACGACCGCGACCGCGGCCACCTTGGGCGCGAGCGCGGCGAGCGCGTCCACCGCGTCCGGGTGCGCGCGGGCCTGTTCGGGGTCGGCCACGATCGGCGCGAGCGTCCCGTCGAAGTCGAGCCCGATCAGCGCCTTCCCCGGGCGGGAGAGAAGCGCCTCCAGCCCTTCCCGCCCGGCCTGCGTGGCGGGCGTCGGTGTGGCGTTCGGGTCCGTGGAATCCGTATGGCTGCCCATACGCCCAACCTATCCACGACCGCCGCCCCGCACGCCTGCGTGACCGGCCATACCTCCGGTCAGCCGGGCGTGCCTTCCCGCAGCGCTTCCAGCTGCTCCAGGAACCAGCGCGCCGGGGGCAGCGCGGTCGCCGCCGCCGCCAGGCGCTTGGCGCGCTCGGCGCGTTCGTCCGGGCCCATCGTCAGGGCCTCGTGCAGGGCGCCGGCGGTCTCGACGACGTCGTACGGGTTGACCGTGAGCGCGTCCTCGCCCAGTTCCTCGTGGGCGCCCGCCTCCCGCGACAGCACCAGCGCGCAGCCCGCGTCGGAGACGACCGGGACCTCCTTGGCGACCAGGTTCATGCCGTCGCGGATCGGGTTGACCAGTGCCACGTCCGCCAGCCGGTACGCGGCGAGCGAGCGCGCGAAGTCGTCCTTGACGTGCAGGACGACCGGCCGCCAGCCGGGCGTGCCGTACCGCTCGTTGATCTCCTCCGCGACCCGTTGCACCTCGGCGGTGTAGTCGCGGTACACGGCGAGGTCCTGCCGGGAGGGGTAGGCGAACGCGACGTGCACGACGCGCTCGCGCCACTCGGGGTGGTCGTCCAGGAGCTGCCGGTAGGCCAGCAGTCCGCGCACGATGTTCTTCGACAGCTCGGTCCGGTCGACCCGGACGATCGTCCGGCGCCCCTCGCCGATCTCCTCCTTCAGCGCGGTGATCCGCTCCTCGACGTCCGCCTCGTGGGACCGGGCGCGCAGGAAGTCCGCGTCGGCGCCGAGGCCGTGCACCCCGACGCGCGTCTTTCCGAGCCCGTCCGCGAACCGCTCGCAGCACGCGGTGAACGCGTCCGCCCAGCGGTGGGTGAGGAAGCCGAGCCGGTCGGCGCCGAGCATCCCGCGCAGCACCTGCCGCGCGATGTCGTCGGGCAGCATCGCGAAGTACTCCGGCGGCGCCCACGGCGTGTGCGAGAAGTGCGCGATGCGCAGGTCGGGGCGGAGCTCGCGGAGCATCCCGGGGACGAGTGTCAGGTGGTAGTCCTGGACCAGCACCGCCGCGCCCCGCGCCGCCTCCTCGGCCAGCGCCTCGGCGAACGCGCGGTTGTAGCTCTCGTACGACGCCCACTGCCGGCGGAACTCCGCGTCGAAGACCGGCTCCAGCGGCGTCTGGTACAGCATGTGGTGCACGAACCACAGCACCGAGTTGGCGATCCCGTTGTACGCGTCCGCGTGCACGTCCGCCGGGATGTCCAGCATCCGCACGCCGTCCTCGCCGGCCCCGCGCCGCACCGCCTCGCGGTCGCCGTCGGACAGCGCCGAGCACACCCACAGCGCCCCCACGTCCGGGCCGATCGCCGACAGGCCGGACACCAGTCCGCCGCCGCCCCGCTTGGCCCGCAGCGACCCGTCGTCCTCCACCGTGTACGAGACGGGCCCGCGGTTCGACGCGACCAACACCTGAGCACCTTGAGCAGCCTGCGTGACAGCCATACGCCTCAACCTAGCCCGGCCCCACGGGCCTCAAACGCACGGATCGGCCGTATACGGGTCAGGCCACCCGCCGCGCCTGGTATTCCGCGATCTCCGCCATCGGCGGCCGTTCCTCCGTGTCGACGGAGTACGTACGGGGCTCGAAGCTGTCGCCCGCCCGCTCGAACTGGGTGAGGGACGGCCGGATCAGGTGGCCGCGGGCCAGGCGGAGCTGGGCGGTGCGGTAGATCGCGGCGGCCATCCGGCCGAGGGCCTGGCCGTCCTGGTGGCGGTGCCTGCGCACGCCGACGTCGACCTGGGCCAGGGCGTCCAGGCCCACCAGGTGCAGGGCGTCGACCAGCATGCCGAGCTCGACGCCGTACCCGACCGGGAACGGGAGCTGCTCCAGCAGGTTCCGCCGGGCCGCGTACTCGCCGCCGAGCGGCTGGACGAAGCCGGCCAGCCGGGGCCAGTGCATGTTCAGCAGCGGGCGGGCCATCAGCTCGGTGACCCGGCCGCCCTGGCCGGCCGCAGTCGGGCCGGAGGCGTGTCCGTCGGACACCGTGAGCGGCCGGTCGTACATGGCCTTGACCAGCTGCACGTCCGGCTCGGTGAGCAGCGGTCCGACGATGCCGGAGACGAAGTCGGAGGAGAACTCCCGCAGGTCCGCGTCGACGAAGCACACGATGTCGCCGCGCGTGACGAGCAGGGACCGCCACAGCACCTCGCCCTTGCCGGGCACCGCCGGTATCCGGGGCAGGATCGCGTCCCGGTGCACCACGGTGGCGCCCGCCGCCGCCGCCACCTCGGCCGTGCGGTCGGTCGAGCCCGAGTCGACCACCACCACCTCGTCGACCAGCGGGACCTGGAGCACCAGGTCGTGCCGGATCACCGACACGATGTCGCCGACCGTCGCCTCCTCGTCGAGCGCGGGCAGCACCACGCTCACCGTCTGCCCCGTGGCACGCTTCGCCGCCAGGATCCGGTGGAGCGGGCGGTCGGCCACGGACCAGGAGCGGTCGATCAGCCAGCGCTCGACTTCTTCCAGCACGGTCCCGGACTCCTCACTGGCCTGTGATCCATCTCGCGGTGCGGACGACTATCTCAACCATGCAGGCCTTCGGTTACAGTCTTGAACAACGCCGATGACCACCGCATGCCGGGGTCACCGCGCGGACGACAACTGAACACCGCTCATCCAGAGGGGCAGAGGGACACGGCCCGATGAAGCCCCGGCAACCCTCCAGTCGGCTCTTGTCACACAGACGTGGCGAGGCTCCCGGCTAGGGAAGGTGCCAAATCCGTCTCACGGCGAGATGCGTCGTGAGGAAGATGAGGAGAAAGGGCCTCGCCTCCATGGCTGTGCAGACTGTTGCAAGCACCACCGATTCCGCCGCCGGCTCCGTCGATCTGGGCCCCGCCGCCGCGCTCTCCTGCCGCGAATGCGGACACCGGGTGCCCCTCGGCCCCGTCTTCGCCTGCGAGGAGTGTTTCGGCCCGCTGGAGATCGCGTACGACTTCTCGGCCTACGACACCGAGGAGCTCCGCAAGCGGATCGAGGCGGGACCCGCGAACGTCTGGCGCTACGCGCCGCTGCTGCCCGTCCCGGCGGACGTGGCGACCAAGCCGAACCTGAACCCCGGCTGGACCAAGCTCGTCCAGGCCGACAACCTCGCGCGTGAGCTGGGCGTCGACGCCGGCAAGCTGTTCGTCAAGGACGACTCCGGCAACCCGACGCACTCCTTCAAGGACCGCGTCGTCGCCCAGGCCATCGAGGCCGCCCGCGCCTTCGGCTTCACCACCCTCTCCTGCTCCTCCACCGGCAACCTCGCCGGCGCCGTCGGCGCCGCCGCGGCCCGTGCGGGCTTCCGGTCCTGCGTGTTCATCCCGCACGACCTGGAGCAGGGCAAGGTCGTCATGGCCGCCGTCTACGGCGGTGAGCTCGTCGGCATCGAGGGCAACTACGACGACGTGAACCGCTTCTGCTCCGAACTGATCGGCGACCCGGTCGGCGAGGGCTGGGGCTTCGTCAACGTCAACCTGCGGCCGTACTACGCGGAGGGGTCGAAGACCCTCGCGTACGAGATCTGCGAGCAGCTCGGCTGGCGGCTCCCGGACCAGATCGTGATCCCGATCGCCTCCGGCTCGCAGCTCACGAAGATCGACAAGGGGCTGCAGGAGCTGATCGGGCTCGGACTCGTCGAGGACAGGCCCTACAAGATCTTCGGCGCGCAGGCCGAGGGCTGCTCGCCGGTGTCCACCGCGTACAAGGCGGGGCACGACGTCGTACGTCCGCAGAAGCCGGACACGATCGCCAAGTCGCTGGCGATCGGGAACCCGGCGGACGGGCCGTATGTCCTGGACATCGCCCGTCGGACGGGCGGGGCCGTGGAGGACGTGACGGACGGGGAGATCGTCGACGCGATCAAGTTGCTCGCGCGGAGCGAGGGGATCTTCGCGGAGACCGCGGGGGGCGTCACGGTCGGCGTGACCAGGAAGCTGCTGGAGAGCGGGGCGCTCGACCCGTCTCTGACCACTGTGGTGCTCAACACCGGGGACGGTCTGAAGACGCTGGACGCGGTGGCCGGTACCGGGCTGACCGCGACGATCCGTCCCAGCCTGGATTCGTTCCGTGAAGCCGGGCTCGTCTGAGCCGTTCGTCCCCGCGGGGCCGTTGCGTCCGGTCGCGCCCACGCGGCGGCAGCCGCATGTCGAACACCGTCCCGCGCCATCAGGGCGCTGTCCCTTCCGGAGGTTTTGTCGTGAGCGTGACTGTTCGTATCCCTACCATCCTGCGGACCTACACCGGTGGGCAGGCCGAGGTGAGTGCCGAGGGCGCCACCCTCGGCGAGGTCATCTCGGACCTGGAGAAGAACCACACCGGGATCGCCGCCCGGGTGCTGGACGACCAGGGCAAGCTGCGGCGGTTCGTGAACGTCTACGTCAATGACGACGACGTGCGGTTCGAGCAGGGGCTCGAGACGGCCACCCCGGACGGGGCCGGCGTGTCGATCATTCCGGCGGTGGCCGGCGGCTGATCATTACCTTCGGTAATGACGGTTACCGGGTGTTTGGCGCATTGCCCCCTCCGTGAGAGAAGCGGAGGGGGCAATTCCATGGGATTGAGCGCGGTAGGGTTGGGGAACGCGCTCCCGATCCACTGATCGGAAACACTGAATTCCTGCCGCGGGCCCGACTGGATGTAGCCAAAGTGTGGGCACCTTTCGCGGCATTTGTGACCTTTGCGCGGCCCGACTTGCCCTGGATTCAGGCGAATTCTCGCCACATTCCGGACCGGCGTCGTCCAGATTTCTCGTCCGACTGACCTGTTGCAGACGGCAGTTGGACAGATACATTCAGCCGCGGTCGACGCGTTCCGGCGCACGCCCCCAACCATTGGGGGGTGAGGTCTGACCCGGATCCGCGAAGTGTGGATCTGTGCAAGGGCCAGTAATAGGGGAGTTAGGCATGGCTCAGGGCACCGTCAAGTGGTTCAACGCGGAGAAGGGGTACGGCTTCATCGCGGTCGACGGTGGTGCGGATGTTTTCGTCCACTACAGCGCGATCCAGATGGACGGCTACCGCACCCTCGAAGAAGGCCAGCGGGTCGAGTTCGAGATCTCGCAGGGTCAGAAGGGCCCGCAGGCCGACATGGTTCGTCTCAGCGCCTGAACGCGCTACCAGCCGCAAGCATCTTCTGCCGGCGAAGGGCCCGCACCCCTTGGGG
>NZ_JBHYVC010000028.1:0-89270 GCF_042749965.1 Streptomyces sp. NPDC059454
CCCCGCGGGGGGCGCGAGGGCGCGAGGAGGAGCGGCGGGATCAGCCACGCCGGGCCCGCAGCCGCCACGCGACCGACCCGGCACCCGCCTCCTCCGCCCACGCATGGTCGAACGGAGCGGTGGGCGCGGCGCCCGGGAACTTCCCGGCGTCGTGCCCGTCCGACGTTCACGGCGCTCCTTGCACCCATTCGCGTCAATTCGAGACGTGAACCATCCGCCCCCGCAGGGACTTTGTCGGTTACACCTCTTGACGGCGCAAGCGTCGCAGAGCACATTGGCGTCACTTTGAGAGCGCTCTCAAGCGAGGTTCCGGGCTCTCGAACGCACCTCCCGCCACAGGCATCCGAACCCGAGAGGGCATCCCCACATGAGTGACACCTCCGGCATCCCCCGCCCGCTCCGCAGACCCCGTCCGCTGCGGCGGGCACTCCTCGCCGTCGTCAGTACGCTCGCTCTCGCGGCGGGCGCCGCCACCGCGGCCGGTACGTCCGCGAGCGCGTCCGTGCCGCCCCCGCCGTCGGGCTGGACCCAGGTCTTCGCCGACGACTTCAACGGTCCCGCGGGCAGCGGTGTCAACACCTCCAACTGGCAGTACGCGACCGGCAAGGGCTACCCGGGCGGCCCCGCCAACTGGGGCACCGGCGAGATCGAGACGATGACGTCCCACGCGGACAACGTCTCGCTCGACGGCAACGGCAACCTGCGCATCACCCCGCGCCGCGACGCCTCCGGCAACTGGACCTCGGGCCGCGTCGAGACCAACCGCACCGACTTCCAGCCCCCGGCCGGCGGCAAGCTCCGCGTCGAGGGCCGCATCCAGGTGCCGAACGTCACCGGCGCCGCCGCCAAGGGCTACTGGCCGGCGTTCTGGATGCTGGGCTCCCCCTACCGGGGCAACTACTGGAACTGGCCCGCCGTCGGCGAGCTGGACATCATGGAGAACACGCAGGGCAACAACACCGTGTTCGCCACGATGCACTGCGGCACCTCACCGGGCGGCCCGTGCAACGAGACCAGCGGCATCGGCGGTTCGACCACCTGCCAGGGCACGACCTGTCAGGCCGGCTTCCACACGTACCGGATGGAGTGGGACCGCTCGACGAGCGTGGAGGAGATCCGCTTCTCCCTCGACGGCACCACCTTCCACACCGTGCGGGAGAACCAGGTCGACGCGACGACCTGGACGAACGCGACCGACCACGGCTACTTCATCATCCTGAACGTGGCGATGGGCGGCGGCTTCCCCGACGCCTTCGGCGGCGGCCCGGACGCGGGCACCCGGCCCGGGCACTCGATGCTCGTCGACTACGTGCAGGTGCTGACCTCCGGTGGCGGAGACTCCGGCGACCCCGGCACCCCCGGCAACCGCGACGCCTACGGCACCATCCAGGCCGAGTCCTACGACGGCCAGGGCGGCACGATGACGGAGAACACCTCGGACTCCGGCGGCGGCCAGAACGTGGGCGCGCTGGCAGGCGGTGACTGGCTGCAGTTCAAGGGCGTCGCCTTCGGCTCGAACCCGGCCCGGCAGTTCTCCGCTCGGGTGGCGAGCGGTGCCGGTTCCAGTGTCAGCGGGCTGGTCGAGGTGCGCCTGGACAGCCGGAGCAACGCTCCCATCGGCAGCTTCGCCGTGGGCAACACGGGCGGCTGGCAGTCCTGGCGGACGATCCCGGCGAACATCAGCGCCGTGACGGGCACCCACGACGTCTATCTGACCTTCACCAGCGGCCAGCCGTCGGACTTCGTGAACGTCAACTGGTTCACCTTCGGCCACTGATCCCACCGTCCCACCCCCCACACCGGCCTTCCCGGCCGCGAAAGAGGGCTCACGCGTGCACGCGTGAGCCCTCTTTCGCGTGTCCGGTCACAGACCGCATGGTCAGCGCGGTTCCACGGTACTCGGCACCGCGCGAGGAGTGGTGGGCTGCCGACACCGAGGGCGCGCCGCCGACCGGGAGCGGAGCGGCCGCCGGAAAGGTCATACTTTTAAACGTGAACGTGTGACGGCATCGAGGGTGCTTGAACCGAGGACTTCTTGAAGTGATGCGGCGTGCCACCCGCCCCGTACGGCGTCACCCCCCGGCAGCGTGGCCGCCGGGGAATCACCGGCCGCCTCGCGCGGTTGCCGTGACCGCGAGAAAGAAGATGAGGACTGTGAGTGAAGCAACCGCGAGGGCCTTCTCCGATGAGCGCCGAGCGTCCGCCGCAGTGAAGGACCCGGCGGACAAGGACGACGCCCTGGACGTGCAGGAGCTGGTCGCAGCCGGCTCCGTCCCCATGGCCCCGCCCTACGACGAGGTGGTGCGGCGGCGGGAGAACGCGGGTGTCACGACGCTCGGGGACGCCCGGCGGGGGCCGCTCGGCGCGGTGACGAAGTCGCTCGACAGCAAGGGAGTTGACGCGGAATGACCGACGAGACGACCGAACCGACGACGGACGCCGCAACGGAGCGGCCCGAGGAACAGGAGGAACAGGAGGAACAGGAGGAACAGGAAGAGACCCTCGCGGCTCTCCCCGCGCCCCCGGCCGACTGGGCCAACCCGCTGCGCGACCCCCGGGACCGGCGTCTGCCCCGGGTGGCGGGCCCCTCCGGTCTTGTCATCTTCGGGGTGACCGGCGACCTGTCCCGCAAGAAGCTGATGCCGGCCGTGTACGACCTGGCCAACCGGGGTCTGCTGCCGCCGGGCTTCTCGCTCCTCGGGTTCGCCCGCCGGGACTGGGAGGACCAGGACTTCGCCGAGGTCGTGCACGACGCCGTCAAGGAGCACGCGCGCACCCCGTTCCGCGAGGAGGTCTGGCAGCAGCTCGCCGAGGGCATGCGGTTCGTCCCGGGCGACTTCGACGACGACCACGCGTTCGACCAGCTGCGCAAGGCCGTCGACGAGCTGGACGCCTCCCGGGGCACCAGCGGCAACTACGCCTTCTACCTCTCCGTACCGCCGAGGTTCTTCCCGAAGGTCGTCCAGCAGCTGAAGAAGCACGGGCTGGCCGACGCCCCCGAGGGGTCCTGGCGGCGCGCGGTGATCGAGAAGCCGTTCGGGCACGACCTGGGGTCGGCCCAGGAGCTCAACACGATCGTGCACGAGGTGTTCGAGCCGGAGCAGGTCTTCCGGATCGACCACTACCTCGGCAAGGAGACCGTCCAGAACATCCTGGCGCTGCGCTTCGCCAACCAGATGTTCGAGCCGATCTGGAACCGGTCCTTCGTGGACCATGTGCAGATCACCATGGCGGAGGACATCGGCATCGGCGGCCGTGCGGGGTACTACGACGGCATTGGCGCCGCCCGTGACGTCATCCAGAACCACCTCCTGCAACTGATGGCGCTCACCGCGATGGAGGAACCGGCCTCCTTCGACGCCGCCTCGCTGCTGACCGAGAAGCTGAAGGTGTTCCGGGCCGTGCGGCTCCCGGACGACCTGGGCCGGCACACGGTGCGCGGACAGTACGAGGGTGCCTGGCAGGGCGGCGCCAAGGTGCGCGGCTATCTGGAGGAGGAGGGCATCGACCCCTCCTCCGGGACCGACACCTACGCCGCGATCAAGCTCGGGGTGGACAACCGGCGCTGGGCGGGCGTTCCCTTCTACCTGCGCACCGGCAAGCGGCTCGGCCGCCGGGTCACCGAGATCGCGGTGGTGTTCCAGCGGGCGCCGCACTCCCCCTTCGACTCCACCGCCACCGAGGAGCTGGGGCAGAACGCGGTCGTCATCCGGGTCCAGCCGGACGAGGGCATGACGGTCCGGTTCGGCTCCAAGGTGCCGGGTACCTCGATGGAGCTGAGGGACGTGACCATGGACTTCGCGTACGGCGAGTCGTTCACCGAGTCCAGCCCGGAGGCGTACGAACGGCTCATCCTGGACGTCCTGCTGGGGGACGCCAACCTGTTCCCCCGTCACCAGGAAGTGGAAGAGTCCTGGAGGATCCTCGACCCGATCGAGGAGTACTGGGCGGCGCACGGCCGGCCGGCGCGGTACACCTCGGGCAGCTGGGGACCCGCGGAAGCCGACGAGATGCTCGCACGAGACGGACGGAGCTGGCGCAGGCCATGAAGATCGACCTGACCGACACCACGGCAAGCAAGGTCAACAAGGCGCTGGTGCAGGGCCGCCGCGCCATCGGCACACCGGCCGTGGGCATGGTCCTGACGATGGTGATCGTCACGGACGAGGAGAACGCCTACGACTCGATCAGGGCGGCCGAGGAGGCCTCGCACGAGCACCCCTCGCGCACCCTGGTGGTGATCAAACGGCACACCCGCAACCCGCGCGAGCGCACTCACTCCCGGCTGGACGCCGAGGTCCGGGTCGGCTCGGAGGCGGGCACCGGCGAGACGGTGGTGCTGCGGACGTACGGCGAGGTGTCCGAGCACGCCGACTCGGTGGTGCTGCCGCTGCTGCTGCCGGACGCGCCGGTGGTGGTGTGGTGGCCGGCGGACGCGCCCGAGAACCCGGCGAAGGACCCGCTGGGCGCGCTGGGCCAGCGCAGGATCACCGACCTGTACGCGGTCGAGAACCCCATGGCGGTGCTCGAGGCCCACAGGCGCACCTACGCCCCCGGCGACACCGACCTCGCCTGGACCAGGCTGACGCTGTGGCGCTCCATGCTGGCGGCGGCGCTGGACCAGGCGCGGGCGACGGTGACCTCGGCGACCGTGGAGGCCGAGGCCGACAACCCGGCCGCCGAGCTGCTGGCGCGCTGGCTGGAGGCACGGCTGCGGGTGACCGTCGACCGGGTGGTGACCGCGGGGCCCGTGGTCACGGCGGTCCGGCTGGGCACCGCGGACGGCGAGGTCGTCATCGACCGTCCCGAGGGCCCGCTGGCCACACTGACCCTGCCGGGGCAGCCCGCGCGCCGGCTGGCACTGAAGGTCCGTCCCACCTCCGAACTCATCGCCGAGGAGCTCAGGCGCCTCGACGCGGACGAGATGTACGCCGTCGCCCTGCGCGGCGAGGCCACCGAGGAGATCCCCGCCCATGTCTGACGTCCCCGAGCCGGCCCGGCGCCCCGAGTGGGCCGCCCTGGAGAACCACCGCGCGGACGCGCTGCCGCGGCCGGACCTGCGCGAGCTGTTCGCCGACGACCCGTCCCGCGCGCAGCGGTACGTCGTGCGCGTGGGCGACCTGCGCATCGACTACTCCAAACACCTGGTCAACGACGAGACGCTCGCCCTGCTGCGCGAACTGGCCGAGGCCACCGACGTGTTCGGCCTGCGGGACGCCATGTTCCGCGGCGAGCGGATCAACGTCACCGAGGACCGGGCGGTGCTGCACACCGCGCTCCGGGCCCCGCGGGAGGCGGTGATCGAGGTCGACGGCGAGAATGTCGTCCCGGCCGTGCACGCCGTGCTCGACAGGATGGCCGACTTCGCGGGCCGCGTCCGCTCCGGCGCGTGGACGGGCCACACCGGCAAGCGCATCCGCACCGTCGTCAACATCGGCATCGGCGGCTCCGACCTCGGCCCGGCGATGGCGTACGAGGCGCTGCGCCCCTTCGCCGACCGCTCGCTGACCTTCCGGTTCGTGTCCAACGTGGACGGCGCCGACCTGCACGAGGCGACCCGGGACCTGGACCCGGCGGAGACGCTCTTCATCGTGGCGTCCAAGACGTTCACCACCATCGAGACGATCACCAACGCGACCTCCGCGCGGACGTGGCTGCTGAACGCCCTCGGTGACGAGAAGGCGGTCGCCCAGCACTTCGTCGCCCTGTCGACCAACGCCGAGAAGGTCACGGACTTCGGCATCGACACGGCGAACATGTTCGAGTTCTGGGACTGGGTCGGCGGACGCTACTCCTACGACTCCGCCATCGGCCTGTCCTTGATGATCGCCATCGGCCCGGACCGCTTCCGGGAGATGCTCGACGGGTTCCGGATCGTCGACGAGCACTTCGCCAACGCCCCCGCCGAGGCCAACGCCCCGCTGCTGATGGGCCTGCTGGGCGTCTGGTACAACAACTTCCTCGACGCCGGGTCGCACGCGGTGCTGCCGTACTCGCACTACCTGTCGAAGTTCACCGCCTACCTCCAGCAGCTGGACATGGAGTCCAACGGCAAGTCGGTGGACCGCCGGGGCCGCCCCGTCGTCTGGCAGACGGGACCGGTGGTGTGGGGCACGCCCGGCACCAACGGGCAGCACGCCTACTACCAGTTGATCCACCAGGGGACGAAGCTCATCCCGGCCGACCTGATCGGGTTCGCCCGTCCGGTCGCCGAGCTGAGCGACGAACTCAAGGCCCAGCACGACCTGTTGATGGCCAACCTGTTCGCGCAGGGCCAGGCCCTCGCGTTCGGCAGGACCGCCGAGGAGGTACGGGCGGAGGGCGTGCCCGAGGAGCAGGTGCCGCACCGCACCTTCCGGGGCAACCGTCCCACCACCACGATCCTGGCCACCGAACTGACCCCCTCGGTGCTCGGCCAGCTGATCGCGCTGTACGAGCACAAGGTCTTCGTCCAGGGAGCGATCTGGGACATCGACTCCTTCGACCAGTGGGGCGTCGAACTCGGCAAGGTCCTCGCCAGGCGCGTCGAGCCCGCCCTCACCGAAGGCGCGGACGTCCCCGGCCTCGACCCGTCCACGGCCGCGCTGGTGGCCGCCTACCGCGAACGCAGGAAGTGAACTGACATGCAGATCGGTCTTGTTGGGCTCGGCAAGATGGGCGGCAACATGCGCGAGCGCATCCGCAACGCCGGCCACACCGTCATCGGGTACGACACCAACCCCGAACTCTCCGACGTCGACAGCCTGTCCGACCTCGTCGACCGGCTCGACGGTCCGCGCGCGGTGTGGGTCATGGTGCCGGCGGGCGACGTCACCCAGCGCGTCGTCGACCAGCTGGGGAGCCTGCTCGAGCCCGGTGACACGGTCGTCGACGGTGGCAACTCCCGCTGGACGGACGACGAGAAGCACGCCGAGGAGCTGGGCGCCCGGGGCATCGGCTTCGTCGACGCGGGCGTCTCGGGCGGCGTGTGGGGCCTGAAGAACGGCTACGCGCTGATGGTCGGCGGTGACGAGGAGCACGTGGAGCGGCTGAAGCCGATCTTCGACGCGCTCAAGCCGGACGGCCCGTACGGCTATGTCCACGCGGGCAAGGTCGGCGCCGGGCACTTCGCGAAGATGGTCCACAACGGCATCGAGTACGCGATGATGCAGGCCTACGCCGAGGGCTGGGAGCTCCTGGAGAAGGTCGACTCGGTGGACAACGTCCGTGAGGTGTTCCGCTCCTGGCAGGAGGGCACCGTCATCCGCTCCTGGCTGCTCGACCTGGCGGTGCACGCCCTCGACGAGGACCAGCATCTGGAGCGGCTGCGCGGGTACGCCGAGGACTCGGGCGAGGGACGCTGGACCGTGGAGGCCGCCATCGACAACGCGGTCCCGCTGCCGGCGATCACCGCCTCGCTGTTCGCGCGGTTCGCCTCGCGCCAGGAGGACTCGCCGCAGATGAAGATGATCGCGGCGCTGCGCAAGCAGTTCGGCGGTCATGCCGTCGAGTCGGCGGAGAAGGCGTGACGCCGGTGGGGGATCTGCTGCTGGCGCGGCACGGCGAGACGGAGTGGAGCAGAGCGGGCCGGCACACCGGGCGGACCGATCTGCCGCTGACGCCGGCCGGTGAGACCCAGGCCAAGTCCCTCTCCCGGCTCCTGGCGGGGCGCACCTTCGGGCTGGTCCTCACCAGCCCGCTGGTCCGCGCCCGGCGCACCGCCGAGCTGGCGGGCCTGGCCGGGGCCACGGAGGACCCGGACCTGCGGGAGTGGGACTACGGCGCCTACGAGGGCATCACGACCGCCGAGATCCGCCGCACCCGGCCCGGCTGGGACCTGTGGACCGACGGGGTGCCGCCCGGCCGGGAGTTCCCCGGCGAGGCCCCGGAGCAGGTCGGCGAGCGTACGGACCGGGTGTTGTCCCGGGTGGCCGGGGCGCTGGAGGAGGGGGACGTGATGCTGGTGGCGCACGGCCATCTGCTCCGCGTCCTGACGGCCCGCCGACTGGGCCTGCCGCCGTCCGCCGGCCGGCTGTTCCGTCTGGAGACGGGCACCCTGAGCCGTCTGTCGTCGGAACACGGCCGCCCGGTCGTCGCGGAGTGGAACACCCGGCCGTGACGGTACGGCGGTGGCCTAGAGGGTGTTCTGTGCCGCGTGCTGGGCGGCCAGACGGACCGGGGCGTTGCGGGCGCCGTAGCCGCGGTGACCGCCGTCGCGCTGGACGAGTTCGAAGAAGACGCGGCCGACGGTGAGGGTGTAGCAGTGGCGCAGGGTGCCGCGCTCGTCGCGGTCGTAGAGGACGCCCAGGTCGCGATAGGTCTCCAGCTCGCCGTCGGCGAACTCGTGGCGGGCGGCGAGGTCGTCGTAGTAGTTCGCCGGAATCGGCAGCAGCCGGCCGCCGGCGTCGCGGAAGCGGCGGGCCGCGGCGACCACGTCGTCGGTGGCGAGCGCGATGTGCTGGGCGTGCGCGGTGTCGTCCGTGGGCGCGGCACCGACACCGAGGATGATGCGGACACTGCCGTCGGCGTTGCCGACCGCGCGGCTGCGCAGCAGACCGTAGGGGTCGGCGACGTCCACGCTCTCGTCGGCGAGCAGCCCGAGGACGCCGCGGTGGAAGAGGGCCGCCTCGTCGAAGTGGTGCCAGGGCTGGGTGAGGGCGAGGTGGTCGATGTGCCGTACGTCCGTGGCGGCGGGGGCGTGTTCCATGTCCGTGAAGTCGGACCGCCAGCCGCCGCCCGGTCCCGGCCGCGTGCCGCAGAAGAACAGTTCCGTGCCGTCGGGCGCGGCCACCGCGTCGAGCGGGGCGTCCTCGGGGGCGCGTCGGCGCGGCAGTACGGGCGCCAGCAGGGCCTCGGCGCGGCGGGCGGCACCCGCGGGGTCGGGTGACTCGAGGCCGACGGCCGCGAGCCGGGCGCCGTCACGGCGCCCGGCCGCCCCGGTGTTGACGAGGATCCGGGCCTCGCCCTGCTGCCACAGGTCGACGGTCTTGCCGCGGTGCCGGGCGGTGCGGGCGAAGCCCAGCGCGTCGAGCAGACCCGCGAGGGGGTCCGCGTCGGGCGTGACGAGTTCGGCGAAGGCGAACCCGGTGGGGACGACGGGAGCGGGCGGTTCCGCCGCGCCCACCTCCTCCTGGAGCATCAGCAGGGAGCGGCGGGCGTCCACGGCGGTCGGGCCGGCCTCGGCCTGCCGGACGACGTCGTTGAAGACCTCCAGGGAGAGCGGCCCGGCGTAGCCGGTGCGCAGCACGTGCCGGACCAGTCCGGCGACGTCGAAGCCGCCCTGGCCGGGGAAGCAGCGGTGGTGGCGGCTCCACTGCAGCACGTCCATCGCGGGCAGCGGGGCGTCGGCGAGCTGGAGGAAGAAGATCTTCTCGCCGGGGATGTCCTCGATGCCCTCGGGGTCGCTGCCGCGCGAGAGGATGTGGAAGCTGTCCAGACAGGTCCCGAGTGCGGGATGGCCGGCCGCCTCGACGACGCGCCAGGCGTGGTCGTACGTGCTGACGTGCCGCCCCCAGGCCAGCGCCTCGTACGCCACCCGGATGCCGAAGTCGTCGGCCAGGTCGGCCAGTTCGCTCAGCTGCCGGGCGGCGAGGGCGTCGTCGTCGACGGCGGACGGGTCGACGCTGGAGCAGACGAGGACCGTGTCGGCGCCCAGCCGGCGCATCAGCTCGAACTTGTGCCGGGCGCGGCGCAGGTTGCGGGCGAAAAGGTCCGCGGGCACGGCCTCGATGTCCCGCAGCGGCTGGTAGAGGTCGACGCTCAGGCCGAGGTCGGCGCAGCGGGCGCGGATCTCCTCGGGGGTGAGCGGCGCGGCGAGCAGGTCGTTCTCGAAGATCTCCACGCCGTCGAAGCCGGCCCGGGCCGCGGCCGTGAGCTTCTCGGTGAGGGAGCCGCTGAGGGAGACGGTGGCGATGGACGTACGCACGTCGGTACCTCTTGCTTCCGTGGGGCTTCTCGGTCTCTCGGTCTCTCGGTCTATTTCGGCGCCCCGACGGCGCCGTCGGTCAGCTCGGTGAGGTCCGCGAGCATCCGCGCGCTGTCGGGTTCCCGGCCGGTGAACAGGCGGAACGCGTCGGCGGCCTGGAAGGCGGCCATGCCGCCGCCGTCGAGGGTGGCGCAGCCCGCCGCGCGGGCGGTGCGCAGCAGTTCGGTCTCCAGCGGGCGGTAGACGACCTCGGCGACCCACAGCCCGGGGTGCAGCAGCCCGGCCGGCAGGGGCAGGCCGGGGTGGGCGGCCATGCCGGTGGGGGTGGCGTGCACGAGGCCGCCGTGCCCGTCGGCGGCGCCGAGCAGCTCCGGCAGCCGGTCGAGGGACGCGGCGGCGGCCCGGCCCGGCCCGAAGCTGCGGTTCAGCGCGGCGGCGAGGTCGGTGGCCCGTTCGGGCAGCGCGTCCACGACGGTGACCCGTTCGGCGCCGAGGGTGAGCGTGGCGTGCGCGACGGCCGCGCCGGCGCCGCCCGCGCCGAGCTGCACGACCCGTTCCAGCGGGGCGTCGGGCAGACCGCGGGCGAAGGCGGCGGCGAAGCCGGTGACGTCCGTGTTGTGACCGACGGCGCGTCCGCCCTCGAACACGACGGTGTTGACCGCGCCGAGCGCCTCGGCCCGCGGATCGAGGGCGTCCAGGTGCTCGACGACGAGCCGCTTGCACGGGTGGGTGATGTTGAGCCCGTCGAAACCGAGCAGCCGGGCGGCGCGCAGCAGCTCGCCCACCGCCTCGGGCGGGACACCGATCGTGTCGAGGTCGAGGAGCCGGTACAGACAGCGCAGGCCCTGCCGGCCGGCTTCCCGCTCGTGCAGCGCGGGGCTGAGCGAGGGGCTGATGCCGGAGCCGATCAGCCCGACGAGATACGAGTCCTTGAGCACCGGGACCTCCAGAGGCGGCTCACTAATGTACGAACCAGTACGTTAGCTATATCAGCCGTCCCGGGCCCGCGGGAAGACCCGTCGGGCCGGTCGAGGGGCTGCTTCTAGAATCACCGGCACTGCACCCTCGGCCCGAAGGGACCCGATGACCAGCGTCGAAGAACCGGCACGGCCCGGCGAGCGCATCCGTGACGCCGCCCGCACCAGGGCCGAGATCCTCGACGTGGCGACGCGGGAGTTCGCCCGGGCCGGCTACGACGGGGCCCGCGTCGACGAGATCGCCGCCCGTACCCGCACCACCAAGCGGATGATCTACTACTACTTCGGCGGCAAGGAACAGCTGTTCACGGCCGTGCTGGAGCGGGCGTACGGCGTGATCCGCGAGGCCGAGCAGCAGCTGGACGTGGACCATCTGGACCCGGTGGCGGCCATCCGGCGCCTGGCGGAGCTGACCTTCGACCACCATGAGCGGCACCCGGACTTCATCCGCCTGGTGAGCATCGAGAACATCCACGGCGCGGAGCACATCGCGGCCTCCGAGAAGCTGGGGCGGATGGGCTCGCCCGCGCTGGACGTGATCCGCCGGATCCTGGCGTCCGGGCAGGAGTCGGGGCTGTTCACGGCCGATGTCGACGCCGTGGACCTGCACGCCATGATCAGTTCCTTCTGCTTCTTCCGGGTGTCCAACCGGCACACCTTCGGCGCGCTGTTCGGCCGCGACCTGGTGGACCCGGGCCGGCGCGAGCACTACCGGGCGATGCTGGGCGACATGGTGATCGCCTACCTGACGGCGGAACGCACGGCGGACTGAGCCCGGGCTCCGGGCCGGGCCGGAGCCCGGGGGCCGCGGTCCGCGGTCCGCACGACGTGACCCCTTGACAGTGCGGGCGGCCGGGCGCAGCATCCCTACCCAGCCGCGACTAACTACCCAGTGGGTTAATTAGCACCTCGGCAACTCCCCTCCGCTCGTCCTCCGCGTACCGTCGTGGAGTCCCCCGAAGGAGCACGCCGTGACCGTCCCCGCACCGCCCCGCGACGCCTCCCCGCCCGGACAGCCGAAGAAGGCGGCGGCCGCCGCCTGGATCGGCAGCGCCCTGGAGTACTACGACTTCTTCATCTACGGCAGCGCGGCCGCGCTGATCTTCCCCGAGGTCTTCTTCGACGACTCCGACCCGGCCACCGCGACCCTGCTGTCGCTGGCCACGTTCGGGGTCGCGTACGCGGCCCGGCCGATCGGCGCGCTCTTCCTCGGGCACGTCGGGGACCGGCTCGGCCGCAAGAAGATCATGGTCTTCACGCTGATGCTGATGGGCCTGTCGACCTTCCTCATCGGCTGTCTGCCCACCCGCGCCCAGGTCGGCACCCTCGCTCCGGTCCTGCTGGTGCTGTGCCGGGTGCTCCAGGGCATCTCCGCGGCCGGGGAGCAGGCCAGCGCGAACTCGATGACGCTGGAACACGCGCCGCCGGACCGGCGGGGCTTCTTCACCAGCTTCACCCTCAGCGGCACGCAGGGCGGCCAGCTGCTGGCCACCCTGGTCTTCATCCCGATCGCCGCGCTGCCCGAGGAGCAGCTGCTGTCCTGGGGCTGGCGGGTGCCGTTCTGGCTGAGCGTCGCGGTCGCCGTCGTCGGGTGGGTCATCCGCCGCAGGCTGGACGAGACGCCGGCGTTCGAGCAGCAGACCGCCGACGAGGGGGTCGTGAAACTGCCGCTGGTGGTGCTGCTGCGCGAGCACTGGGCGGACGTCCTGCGGGTGGTCGCGGGCGCGCTGATCGCCTCGGTCAGCACGATCTTCACGGTGTGGGCGCTGGCGTACGCCACCGGTGACACGGTCGGCATGTCCCGCTCGTCGATGCTGTGGGTGGGCGCGCTGGCCAACGTCGTCGCGCTGGCCGCGATCCCGCTGTGGGCCGCGCTCTCCGACCGGGTGGGCCGCCGTCCCGTCTATCTGATCGGGGCCGTCGGCAGCGCGGTGACGATGTTCCTCTACCTGTGGGCGATCTCCACCGGTAACTACCCGCTCACCCTCTTCCTCGGGATCGTCGCGTTCGGCGTGGTCTACAGCGCCGCGAACGGTGTGTGGCCGTCCTTCTACGGCGAGATGTTCCCGACCAGGGTCCGGCTCTCGGGCGTGGCGATCGGCACGCAGATCGGCTTCGCGGTGGCCGGGTTCGCGGTCACGTTCGCCGCGCGGATCGCCGGGCCCGACGGCGACGACTGGACGGCGGTGGCCCTCTTCACGGCCGCTCTGTGCGTGCCCCCGGTCATCGCGGCGATCACGGCCCGCGAGACCCACCGCGTTCCCAGCGAACGGCTCGGCGAGGGTGCCGTCGAGGAGGGCGCGGAGCGGCCGGAGAAGGTGACGGCCTGACTCGTGCCGAAGGCTTTCCCGGACGGTCAGGAATCAAGAAGCGCAGGTGGTCACGGGCCGCCTAGCCTAGCCTTGCCGCGATGGGGACGCCGGCGGGGACCGCGCACGCGGTCCCCGCCCGACGGAGGGGAACAACAAGCATGACCACGAGGACAGAGCAGCAGCCGGCCGAGCCGCACGCCGCCGACAGCCACGATCTGATCCGCGTGCACGGGGCGCGTGAGAACAACCTCAAGGACGTCAGCATCGAGATCCCCAAGCGTCGGCTGACGGTGTTCACCGGTGTCTCCGGCTCGGGCAAGAGCTCCCTGGTGTTCGACACGATCGCCGCCGAGTCGCAGCGGCTGATCAACGAGACGTACAGCGCCTTCCTGCAGGGCTTCATGCCGAACCTGGCCCGTCCCGAGGTCGACGTGCTCGACGGCCTGACCACCGCCATCACCGTCGACCAGCAGCGGATGGGCTCCGACCCCCGCTCCACCGTCGGCACCGCCACCGACGCCAACGCGATGCTGCGCATCCTCTTCAGCCGGCTCGCCGCGCCGCACATCGGCCCGCCCGCCGCGTACTCCTTCAACGTCGCCTCGGTCTCGGCGACCGGCGGCTTCACCGTCGACCGCGGTTCCGACCGGACGAAGACGGAGAAGGTCAGCTTCAGCCGTACCGGCGGCATGTGCACGCACTGCGAGGGCCGGGGCACCGTCTCCGACATCGACCTCACGCAGCTGTTCGACGACTCCAAGTCGCTCGCCGAGGACCCCTTCACCATCCCCGGCTACACCGGCGACGGCTGGGTGGTGCGGGTCATCGCCGAGTCGGGCTTCTTCGACAGGGACAAGCCGATCCGTGAGTACACCAAGAAGGAGCGGCACGACTTCCTGTACCGCGAGCCGACCAAGGTGAAGATCAACGGGGTCAACCTCACCTACGAGGGGCTGATCCCGAAGATCCAGAAGTCGGTCCTGTCCAAGGACCGCGAGTCGATGCAGCCGCACATCCGGGCCTTCGTGGACCGGGCGGTCACGTTCACCGAGTGCCCCGAGTGCGACGGCACCCGGCTCAGTGAACCGGCCCGCTCCTCGAAGATCGGCGAGGTCAGCATCGCCGACGCCTGCGCCATGGAGATCCGTGACCTGGCCGCGTGGGTCCGCGGGCTGGAGGAGCCGTCGGTGACGCCGCTGCTGGCCAAGCTCCGGCACACCCTCGACTCGTTCGTGGAGATCGGCCTCGGCTACCTCTCGCTCGACCGGGCCTCGGGCACGCTCTCCGGCGGTGAGGCGCAGCGCACCAAGATGATCCGCCACCTCGGCTCCTCGCTCACCGACGTCACCTACGTCTTCGACGAGCCCTCGATCGGTCTGCACCCGCACGACATCCAGCGGATGAACAACCTGCTGCTGCGGCTGCGGGACAAGGGCAACACGGTGCTGGTGGTGGAGCACAAGCCGGAGACGATCGCCATCGCCGACCACGTCGTGGACCTCGGCCCCGGAGCCGGCACGGCGGGCGGCACCATCTGCTTCGAGGGCACCGTCGACGGTCTGCGGGCGAGCGACACCGTCACCGGCCGCCACCTCGACGACCGGGCCAGGCTGAAGGAGAAGGTCCGCGAGGCCACCGGCGCACTGGAGATCCGCGGCGCGAACGCCAACAACCTCCAGGACGTCGACGTCGACATACCGCTCGGCGTGCTCTGTGTCGTCACCGGTGTCGCCGGCTCCGGCAAGAGCTCCCTCGTCCACGGCTGCGTCCCGGCCTCCGAGGGCGTGGTCACGGTGGACCAGACCCCGATCCGCGGCTCGCGCCGCAGCAACCCGGCCACCTACACGGGCCTGCTCGACCCGATCCGCAAGGCGTTCGCCAAGGCCAACGGCGTCAAGCCGGCGCTGTTCAGCGCCAACTCCGAGGGCGCCTGCCCCACCTGCAACGGCGCCGGTGTCATCTACACCGATCTGGCGATCATGCAGAGCGTGGCCACGACCTGCGAGGACTGCGGGGGCAAGCGGTTCGACGCGTCGGTCCTCGAGTACCGCTTCGGCGGCCGCGACATCAGCGAGGTGCTCGCGATGTCGGTGACCGAGGCCGAGGAGTTCTTCCGCGAGGGCGAGGCACGGATTCCGGCCGCGCACCGGATCGTGGAGCGGATGGCGGACGTCGGGCTCGGCTACCTCACCCTCGGCCAGCCGCTCACCACGCTGTCCGGCGGCGAGCGGCAGCGGCTGAAGCTGGCCGTCCACATGGCCGGCAAGGGCGGTGTGTACATCCTCGACGAGCCGACCACCGGTCTGCACCTCGCCGACGTGGAGCAGCTGCTCGGCCTGCTCGACCGGCTCGTGGACTCCGGCAAGTCGGTCATCGTCATCGAGCACCACCAGGCGGTCATGGCGCACGCCGACTGGATCGTCGACCTCGGCCCCGGCGCCGGTCACGACGGCGGCCGGATCGTCTTCGAGGGCACCCCCGCCGACCTGGTCGCCGCCCGCGCCGGCCTCACGGGTGAGCATCTCGCGGCGTACGTCGGCGCCTGAGGCACTCGCCGTACGCGCCGGGGTGTTCTTCTACGCCCCGGCGCCGCGCGGGATGCCGTACGCCCGTTCCACGCGCAGGCGCAGCACCAGGCGCCGGTCGCGGACCATCGCGGCGCGGTAGTCGTCCCAGTCGGCGTGCTCGCCGTTGACGTCGCGGTACAGCCGGATCAGTTCCTCGACCGTCTCGTCGTACAGGTTTCCGGCGACGGGTGACAGCTCGGCGGTGCCCTCGGCGACCGTGTAGGCCCACCGGTCGTCGGTGGTGACGTGGTAGGAGGCGCGGGGGTCGCGCCGCAGGTTGCGGGTCTTGGCCCGGTCGTCCGTGAGCGAGACGCGGACGACCCGCTCGTCGGGGTAGTAGGCGTGCATGACGTTCGACAGCTGGGGCCGTCCGTCACGTTTCAGTGTGACGAGCACTCCGCCGTGCCGCTCGGAGAGCAGGGCGAGCAGTGCGTTCTGTTCGGCGTCCTGGGTCATGACTCGTTCAACGGCCCGCACCGGGCCGGTGTTCCTCCGAGGAGAGCGAGGAGAGCGATGACAGTGCTGCGGCAAGAGGCCGATCCCGCCGAGGCCGGACTGGACGCGGGGGCGCTGGAGCGCCTGGACCGGCACTTCGCCCGCCTGGTCGACGAGGGGAGGCTGCCCGGGTTCCTGGTGGCCGTCGCCCGGGGCGGACGCGTCGCACACCTCACGGCGTACGGGGCGCGGGACATCGCGGCGGGGCTGCCCGTGGAGAGCGACACCTTGTGGCGGATCTACTCCATGACCAAGCCGGTGACGGCCGTCGCCGCGCTGATGCTGGTGGAGGAGGGCCGCCTGTCGCTGGACGACCCGGTCGGCCGCCATCTGCCGGCGTTCGCGCGGCCGCGCGTGTACGAGGGCGGATCGGGTGACCAGGTACGGACCCGCCCTCCCGCCGGCCCCCTCCTCGTACGGCATCTGATGACGCACACCGCCGGTCTGACGTTCGCCTTCTACCACTCCCATCCCGTCGACGCGCTGTACCGCGCGGCCGGGCTGGAGTCGTCGGTGGCGCCGGGCGCGGATCTCGCGGGGACGACCGAGGTGTACGCGCGTCTGCCGCTGCAGTTCGATCCGGGCACGCAGTGGAACTACTCGGTCGCCTCGAACGTGCTGGGGCGGATCGTCGAGGTGGTGTCGGGCCGGCCGCTCGACGTGTTCCTCGCCGAACGGATCTTCCGGCCGCTCGGCATGACGGACGCCGGGTTCCAGGTCACCGACGAGCAGGCGGAGCGGCTCGCGGAGCTGTACGGGGAGTCCGACGACGGCGGCATCGAGCCGATCACGGGACTGCCGCTGCGGGGCCGGCCCCGGTTCCTGTCCGGCAGCGGCGGCATGGTGGCCTCCGCCCACGACTTCCACCGTTTCATGGAGCTGCTGCGCCGCCGCGGCGAACTCGACGGCATACGCCTGCTCTCCCCGGCGACCGTGGACCTGATGACCCGCAACCACCTCCCCGGCGGCGCCGACCTGCGCGCCTTCGGCAGCCGCCCCGCGCACGACGTGCCCGGCAACGAGGGCGTCGGCTTCGGCCTCGGCGTCTCCGTCGTCATCGACCCGTCCCGTACGCAGGCCCCGTCCGCTCCCGGCAGCTACGGCTGGAGCGGGGTGGCCACGACCACGTTCTGGGTCGACCCGGGCCGCGACCTGACCGTGCAGTTCCACACGCAGGTGCGGCCCAGGTCGTCCCACACCGTCTTCCGGGACCTCAAACGGCTGGTGCACGAGGCGGTGACGCGCTGACGGGCGTCAGGACAGGTGGGCCACCGCGTCCAGATGGGGCAGATGGTGGTCGAGGCGTTCCCGCTTGGTGCGCAGATAGGTGATGTTGTTCTCGCACGGCGGTATCAGCAGCGGCACCTGCTCGGCGACCTGGATGCCGTGCCGCACCAACGCCTCGCGCTTGCGCGGATTGTTGGACATCAGCCGCACCGAACGGACGCCCAGGTCCTGGAGGATCCCGGCGGCGGCACCGTAGTCGCGGGCGTCCACCGGGAACCCGAGCGCCAGGTTCGCCTCGACGGTGTCCAGGCCCTCCGCCTGCAGGGCCATCGCCCGCAGTTTGCCGAGGAGCCCGATGCCGCGGCCCTCGTGGCCCCTCAAGTAGACGACCACGCCCGCTCCTTCGGCGACGACCGCGCGCAGCGCCGACGCCAGCTGGTCGCCGCACTCGCAGTGCTGGGACCCGAAGGCGTCCCCGGTCAGGCACTCCGAGTGCAACCGGGTGAGGACACCGTCCGTGCCGATGTCGCCGTACACCAGGGCGACTTGCTCGTCACCGCGGTCGTGGTCCAGATAGCCGACCGCCTGGAACGTGCCGTACACGGTGGGCAGCGGCGCATTCACGACGCGTTCCACGCCGGTCCGTCGTGAGGGCTTCTTGCCGAGTACGCCTACTTTTTCTGTCATGATTCTCGAGTTCCTATGCAGAGACGAAAGGCCGTGACGATATGGGTGGTTCACAAAAGCGGTCGGCGGCATACGGCCCGGTGCACGGTCTGTTGCCGGCGGATACTACAGAGGATGTACGCAATCGGGGAGCCGGCGTCTCACGGCAGATCGCGGTACTTCCGGTCGGGAGTTTCGAGCAGCACGGCCCGTTCCTGCCGTTGGCGACCGACACGCTGGTCGCCTGTGCGATCGCGCGGGAGATCGCCGACGCCCACCCGGTGCACCTCCTCCCTCCGGTGACGATCTCCTGCTCCCACGAGCACGCGGCCTGGCCGGGAACCGTCTCCCTCTCCTCCGTCACGCTCCACGCGGTGATACGGGACATCGCCGACTCGCTCCGCAGGTCGGGCGTGGACACCCTGGTGCTGGTCAACGGGCACGGCGGAAACTACGTCCTGGGCAACGTCGTCCAGGAATCCTCCGCCCGCGGCGAGCGAATGGCGCTGTTCCCGGCCCCGGAGGACTGGGAGACGGCGCGTGTACGGGCCGGCGTCGCCACGTCCCTCCTCACCGACATGCACGCGGGAGAAATCGAGACCTCCATTCTTCTGCACACACATCCCGAATCACTCCGCCCCGGTTATGAGACCTCCGATCACACAGCGGACGACCGCCGCCACCTCCTCACCACGGGCATGTCCGCCTACACCGATTCGGGCGTCATCGGCCGCCCTTCTCTGGGCACGGCGGAAAAGGGCAGGGAAATCCTGGCAAGCCTGGCGGATTCGTTCGCCGCGTATTTCTCACTGCTGACCTCACCTTCCGGCCCGTCCGGGGAAGTCCGGGAACGAGGGACACATCCCAGCCCGTCCGGCGTCTGAGGACGAGGCCGAAGGCCGACAGGGGGTCCGGGGGCGTAGCCCCCGGGGATGGGACGGGAAGGGGCGGCGGGGGCGAGAACACCGGGCCCGCCACCCCGCACCCCCGCGTACCACCGGCCGACCAGCACCACCACACCCGGCAGGCTGGCCACCAGACTGAGCACCCCGTAGACGACCGCGACGGTCAGCCCCCGCCCCGCCCCGAGCCCAGCCGCCCCGAACGCCCAGGCGGTGACCCCCTCCCGGGGCCCCCACCCGCCCACGTTCAACGGCAGCCCCATGGCCAGCAACGCCAGCACGGCGAGCGGCAACAGCTGAACCACCGACGCGCCCGCCCCGGCGACATGGGCGGCGAGAACGAACATCCCGACGTACCCGGCCAGTACGACCGCGGACGACACAAGAACACCGGGCGCGTTACGACGCGAGCACAACCCCTCACGCGCCTCGGCCAGCACCCCCCGCCCGGCCCGCCGCCCCGGCGCCCGGTTCATCCGCACCGCCAGCACCACCGCACAGGCCCCCAGCGCACCGAGTCCCACCACCGGCGCGGCCTGCCGCACTTCATCGAGCACCGGCGACGGCATGCTCACCAGCACCACCGCCCCCACGGCGAACAGCGCGAGCTGCCCGGCGGTCCGCTCCAGCACCACCGCCCGCACCCCCCGCCCCATGTCCCCGGCGCTCTGCCCGTGCCGCACGGCCCGGTGGACGTCGCCCCACACGCCCCCGGGCAGCGCCGCGTTGAGGAACAGGGCACGGTAGTAGTCGGCGACAGCGGCCCCCAGCGGCAGACGGATCCCGATCCCCCGAGCGACCAGCGCCCAGCGCCACGCGCTGAACACGGTGGTCACCAGCCCGATCCCGAGTCCCGCGAGCAGCGTCGGCCCGTCGATACGGCGCAGCCCCTCCACCAGGACCCCTGTGTCGACGCGCCACAGCAGAACCGCGAGGATCACGACACCGCCGAGCGTGCCGAGCCGGGTGCGTACGACAGGGGTGCTGAGCCGGGCCGGAACACCGCGGAACCGCGCACTCATGCGGTCCCGTCCACCGGCCGGCACAGAGCAAGCAGATCACTGTGATGGACGACGACCCGCAACTCCCCCGCCGCACAAGCCTCCAGCCGCTCGGCCAGATATCCGTCGGCACGCGACGCCAGTTCCGGCCGCTCCTCCACCGCCGCGCCGACCCAGCCCCGCAGCCACTGCTCGGTCAGCTCGGCCTGCCCGGGGCCGAGCCGCCAGGGGCTCGGGTCGAGCCGTACGGTCGCGCCGTGTTCGGCGAAGACCTCGGCGGCGACCGTGACCGCGTCCGGACCGAGCAGTCCGCCCCGGCGCTGATGGGCGTTGAATGCCTCCGTGATCTCCTGGTCCAGCGGATGCGGCTCGGTCAGCTCCACCCGTCCGGCCACCGACAGCGTCAGCAGGGCCGGACAGCCGGCTCCCGTGCAGGCGGCGGCGAGGGCGGCGACCTCCTCGCGGGTGAGGACGTCGAGCAGCGCGGACGCCGTCACCAGGGAGGCGCCGGCCAGCGCGTCCGGGGTGAGCCGGGCGATGTCACCGCGCCGGGTCTCGACGGTGACATGGCTGCCGTCGGCGGCGGAGCGCGGGGAGGCGACGGCGGCGAAGTGCAGGAGGTAGGGGTCCCGGTCGTGCAGGACCCAGTGCTGGGCACCGTCGAGATGGGGGGCGAGCCAGCGGCCCATCGAACCGGTGCCGCAGCCGATGTCGTGGATGACGAGTCCGTCGGCCCGGCGCGGCAGATCGGCGAGCCGGATGCGCAGCGGGTCGAGCAGGTCGTACGCGCGGGCGGCGGCGTCGGCCGGTTCGCGCAGCTGGAGCCACTCGGGGGCGTAGCGGGCCGGTTCGTCGCCGCCGGTGTCCCGCAGCCGCAGGGTGGCCCGTTCGCCGGGGCGGGGCGCGGGGCCGGCGCCGGGGATGACGGACGGTCCGGCGGAGGTGGTGCCGGGTTCCACGGTGCCCCCTCGAGGTACGACGTCCCTGGGGCCGGGCCGGGCCGGAACCGTCCCGCCGTGCTGGGTGGTGGTCGCCGGTTTCGTCATGCGGCCCTCCGCGGTTCGGTGGGAAGCCGGCGCAGTACCGCCGCCAGGCTCTGTGCGGTGCTCGCCCAGCCGCCGAGCGCGGCCCGCCGGCTGCGGGCGGCGGCCTTGAGCCGGCGCCGCACGTCCGCCTCGCCGAACCAGCCGCGCAGTTCGGCGGCGAGGGCGGCGGGGTTCTCCGGCGGGACGAGGATGCCGGGCACTCCTCCGTCGGGTGCGCGGCCGACCGCCTCGGGCAGCCCGCCGACGTCGGTCGCCAGCACCGGGATGCCGCGCGCCAGTGCCTCGGTGACCGCCATGCCGTACGTCTCGGCGTACGAGGTGAGCACCATGAGGTCGGCGGCGGCATAGCTGGCGTCGAGGTCCGCGCCGGCCTGCGGGCCGGTCAGTTCCAGCCGGTCCTCGAGGCCGTGTTCGCGGATGAGGTTCCGCAGATGGGCGACGTATGCGGGGTCCTGTCCGAGTCCCCCGACGAGCGCGCAGCTCCACGGCAGGTCGGCCACCGCCGCCAGGGCCTCCACAAGACGGTGCTGTCCCTTGCGCGGGGTCACGGCGGCCACGCACAACAGCCGCGAGACGCCGTCGGTACCGGGCGCGAGGGGCGCGATGTCCGCGCCGGGGGCGGCGACATGGACGCGCTCGGGGGCCAGGCCGTGGTGGGAGACGAGACGTCGTACGGCCCAGTCGCTGGTGGCGATCACCGCGGGCACGGCCCGCAGCACCGTGCGCTCGCGGGCGTCCAGTTCGGCGGCGACGGCCGCGTCGAGCCCGGTCTCGTCGCCGAGCGGCAGATGCACGAGGACGGCCATGCGCAGCCGCCCCTCCTCCGCCTGGGGGACGAGGATCTCGGGCACCCCGCAGGCGACCAGCCCGTCGAGCAGGACGACGGCGCCGTCCGGCAGCTCGCGCAGGGTGCGGGCGAGTTCCGCGCGGGCGGCGGCGTCCGGCCGGGGCCAGTCACCGGCCACGGCGTGCCGGTGCACCTGCCAGCCGAAGCCGGGCAGGTCCAGGCAGACGCGCCGGTCGTAGGCGTTGCCGCCGCTGGGCGCGGCCGGGTCGTCGACGCCGCCCGGCATCACGAAGTGCACGGAGCGCAGGGACATGGGGATGATCCCGCCGTTCCTCGGAAGGGCCGCCTGCACCGGAACGTAGTCCAGGCGGGCGGCCTGGGCCCGGTCGACGGCCGTGCCGGGCACGTCCAGGGTCGTGTCGGTCACAGGGCACGCTCGTAACTCGCCCAGGCGATGTGCGACTCGTGCAGGGTGACGGCGATGCCCGCGATGCCCTTGGCGCCCTCGCCCAGCGCCCCTTTGTGGATGCGTTCGGCGAGCCGGTCGGCGATGACCTTGGCCAGGTACTCCGTGGAGGTGTTGACCCCCGCGAAGTCGGGCTCGTTGTCGAGATTGCGGTAGTTCAGCCCGCCGACGACGGCCCCGAGTTCCTGCGTGGCCAGGCCGATGTCGACGACGATGTTGTCCTCGTCCAACTGTTCGCGCCGGAAGGTGGCGTCCACGAGGAACGTGGCCCCGTGCAGGCGCTGGGCCGGTCCGAAGACCTCGCCGTGGAAGCTGTGGGCGATCATGATGTGATCGCGGACGGTGATGCTGAACAACGGACGACCCTCCAGGTGCGGCGCGTCTGCTCCCCGGCCGATCTGCGACGGGGATGCCGTGTAGTACGGCTGACCGCCTTCCCCTGTTCAGCGTCCGCCACGTCTTTTCTCAGGTCAGGCGTGCCGGTGCCGCTACGGGGTGTCGTAGCGCACGCGGTGGCACAGGGCCGGGATCTCTCCGGAGGCGAGACGGGGCATGACGTCGGGCAGGTCCTCGAAGGCGGACTCGCCGGTGACGAGGGCGTCGAGGGCGGGGTCGGCGAGCAGGTCGAGTGCGAGGGCGAGCCGGTCGGCGTAGCCGCGGTGCGCGCGGGCCGGGGAGACGGTGCCGACCTGGCTGCCGCGGACGGTCAGTCGCCGGGAGTGGAAGGCCTCGCCCAGCGGGAGGCTCACCTTCCGGTCGCCGTACCAGCTCAGTTCGACGACGGTTCCCTCGGCGCGGAGCAGTTCGAGCGCCCGGCTCAGTCCCTGCTCGGTGGCGCTGGCGTGCACGACCAGGTCGCATTCGCCGAGCGCGTCCCCGGGCAGCGCGAAACCGACGCCGAGCGCCGCCGCGGTCTTCGCGCGCGCCGGGTCGACGTCGACGAGCTGCACCCGTACGCCGGGGAACCGGGCCAGCAGCGCGGCCACCGAGCAGCCGACCATCCCGCCGCCGACGACGGCGATCCGGTCGCCGACCAGCGGCGCGGCGTCCCACAACGCGTTGACGGCGGTCTCCACGGTGCCGGCGAGCACGGCCCGCCCGGCGGGCACTCCGTCGGGCACGGGTGTGACGGCGTCCGCCGCGACGACGTACCGCGTCTGGTGCGGGTACAGGCAGAACACGGTCCGTCCGGCGAGCGCCTCGGGTCCCTCCTCCACCACGCCCACGTTGAGGTAGCCGTACTTCACGGGGGCCGGGAAGCCGCCCTCCTGGAACGGCGCCCGCATGACGGCGTGCTGGCTCTCCGGCACCCCGCCGCGGAAGACGAGCGTCTCCGTGCCCCGGCTGATCCCGGAGCAGAGCGAACGCACCAGCACCTCGTCCGCGCCGGGTGCGGGCAGGGCGACCTCACGGATCACCCCTCGTCCGGGCGAGTCGAGCCAGAACGCACGTGCGGTGCGGTTCATCGAAGTCCTCCTGAACGATCGGGAAGCCGCGCGCGTACCGAGTGGTGCACAGGCCGCGCACAAGGTAGCGGCGTTGATCGACTCTGTCATACGGCCGGAGGATGCTCGGTGGCCCTGAACAACAGTTACGACGCGAGGCTCGTACAGCAGGAGACCGCCGTGGGGGCGGGCGTACAGATCCTGTTGCTGGCCCTGATCGGTACGGCGATCGGCATGGGTCCCGCGGGCTGGCTGACCGGCCTCGCGTTCGCGATCGCCACCTGGGCGGTGCTCTCCCGGGCCCTGCACCGGTCCCGGCTGCGCTCCTTCGGCCCGGCGAACCGGGTCACGCTCGGCCGCGCCACCCTGGTGGGCGGGGTGACCGCGCTGGTCGCCGACTCGTTCCAGGACTCACCGCCCGTCTCCCTCTTCGTCGGCCTGACCGCCGTGGCGCTGATCCTGGACGGCGTGGACGGCAAGGTGGCACGCAGGACCGGTACGTCGACGCCGCTGGGCGCCCGCTTCGACATGGAGGTGGACGCGTTCCTCATCCTCGTGCTGAGCGTGTACGTGTCGATGACGATGGGCCCGTGGGTGCTGCTGATCGGCGGGATGCGGTACGTCTTCGTGGCCGCCGCACGTGTCCGGCCCTGGCTGACCGCCCCGCTCCCGCCGAGCACGGCCCGCAAGACGGTGGCCGCGCTCCAGGGCGTGCTGTTGCTGACGGCGGGCGCGGCACTGCTGCCCCACGCGGTCAACGTCGGTGTGGTGGTACTGGCACTGGGACTGCTGGTGTGGTCGTTCGGCCGGGATGTGCTGTGGCTGTGGCGGACGTCCAGGACAGAGACGGCTCCCGCCGCGCCCGAGGTGCGGCGGGAACTGGTCACGAGCTGACGGCCGGCCAGGAGTGCGGGCCCGCCGTTCCATGGGCGGGCGCTTCACAACCGGGTGTCGCGCAACCATGGCAGTGCGGTCCGGTCCGCCCTCCGTGCCGGCCATGTGGCCCGGGCAGGCCGGCGGCTGCTGCCTCGCACCGTGGGCGGCAACCCCTCGTCCGGCAAGGTGCCGGCAGCCGAGTCGCCGGGCCGGATTTCCCACCGCCCACTGTATGGCCTCGGGGCTCCCGTCCCCTTGCCCCGCCGCCTGCTCGCTACTCGAGACCCGCCGCGTCGAGGAGCCGGACCAGGTCCTTGCGCCCGTAGCCGAGCACGCGGGCCCGGTGGATCGCCGTCAGCATCAGGTGAGCGGCGATCACCCCCGCATGGCCGTTGCGGTCGACCCCGTACCACTCATCCGGCTTCTCGACACCCAGGCTGTTCATCACCAGCCCGTGCTCACGGCGGACCTCCGCGACGGTACCGGCGACCGCGTCCAGCAGCGTCCTCCCCGGCCGCTCGCACTTCAGTGCGAAGCAGCCCCGGTCGACCGGCACACACCCCTCCGGTGGACGCGCCCTCGGCCCCGCGTACCGCTCGTCCCCGAACCCGGTGTGCTCGAACTCGTCGTGCACCAGGGCGAACCGGTGGAACCCCGGCGGGACCGGAGGCGGTGGCGGCGTGTACGCCCACCCCGCGTCCTCGTACAACTGCCGCTTCACCTCCTCCTCTTCGGCGTGCGTCACGGTGAAGCCGGTGGCCTCGTTCCGCCCGGTCGTCGTGCCGTCGGGGTTGCGGTGGAAGTGCAGGCTCATGATGCGCTCCGGTCGTCCGTGTCGTGTCAGGACGGGAGATGTTCCCGTCACCGGATCGAACGGACCACCCGCCCCGCACGTGCCCGCATCGCACAGCACCACCCGATCGTGTGACGCTGTCCGCCGACGGCGACACCACCGGCCACGGCATCACCGCCCCGACGGACCGTTGTTGCGCCGAGGACGGTTGTCAGGGGTGGGAGTTATCCTCACAAGGCGCTTGTGACACATGTGTCTTACGACCACGGGGGGTGTCCATGCACGGCCATGACCAGAACTTCCCTCAGGACTGCCCGGGCGGTCACCCGGGCATGTCGACCGAGGCGGGGATCGACGTCCAGCGACAGCTGGAGTCCTTGATCCAGGACTTCCGGACCAGTGATCCTCCGATGCCGGTGATCGTGCTGCACACCGAGGACCCCGCCGACGACGGCCGGGTCACCGAACTCGTCGACGAGCTGAGCGAGGGGCAGCAGCGTCACGGCACCCGCCTGGCCGTCGCCCCGACCGAGCCGCAGCCGGGGGATCTCGATCCCACCACCCGGGCCGCGCGGCTCCTGGCCGACCTCGGCGACCCCGGGAAATGGGGTGACCGTTCCGCCTCCTACCGCCCCTACTCCTTCCCCCGCCTCAACCTGGTGCGCGCCCTCCAGGAGGCCACCGACGACCCGGAGATGCGCGAGCACTGGCCGACCGCCCCCGGCGGCACCCCGGACGGGAACGCCCAGCGGGAACGGGCCCAGACACACCTGCTGCGCATCCTGGCCCGACAGCGCTGGCGTCCCCGCAGACCCGTGCGCGAGAACCGGCTCATGCTGCTCAACGACGTGCAGCAGTTCCTGCCCATGGGCGTCCTGGGTGCCTTCACCGCGCTGCTCACCCGCCCCGAGTGGTACATCGCCGTCCTGGCGGGCATCGGACTGATGGTCCTCCTCGCCGGTCTGAACCACGTCCCGGGGCGCGCTCCCCTCTTCCTGTGGCTGCGCAGGGAGAGCCGGTGGTTCCTGACCACGACGTTCCTCCAGTCCGCCGCCCGCCGCCAGTCGACCAGCGTGCGGCTGCTGCGGCCCGTCCGCTCCTGGCGGGCCATAGCGGCCCGCGCCTACGACGTGGCCGAGGCCATGCGCGAGGGCGGCCCGTTCCCCCTCCAGCTGTACGTGCTGGCGCTCTTCGAGGACCTGCGCGACAACCACCGGCGCGGCAGCTGGGATCTGCGGGGATTCAAACGGACGCGCCCGCCGGTGCTGTTCCTGCGCCGAGCAGGCCGGGAGAACGGCGGCATAGAGTTGATCAGGGCGGTCAGCGACGTCCGCAGCCGGCGCAGTGAGCTCGACCCGCTGCTGATCGTGGCGGGTGTGGCGGCGGGCGACGCGGCACTGCTCGACCGGGACACCGACGCGCGTCCTCCGCTCGACCGGCCGCGGCAGCCCCCGTCCCAGCCCTCGTCCCAGCCCTCGCGTCTCCCGCAGCGGTTGCGGCACTGGTACGACGAATGGGCCGGGAACCTCCGGGCCGATCAGTCGCCGAGCAGGACGAACGCCCTGCCCTGGGTGCTCAGGATCCCGCTGCCTCCCGGCGAGCTGGTGGAGCTGCGGCAGCCGGACTGGCGGTGCGTCAGGGCGAGACACCGGCCGCCCGTGGCCCGCGTGGTGTGGTCGGTGCACAGCCTGCTCCTCGTCCTCGCCCTGGTCGTCACCGCTGGTGTCGTCCACGCCCGCGAACTGCACCGGACGTACTGCTCGGCGGGCCTGCTGACCGCCGACCGCGACACCGAGCGCCGTCCCGCGCCCGGCGGCGGCACGGAGTGCGTCGGCATAGCCACCGGAGACGTCCGGTTCGGCGCGCACCTGAGCGGCGGAACCACCGGGGAGGGCAAGCGGCTGCAGGAGCTGGAGAGGCTGGTGCGCGCCGAGAACGCCGAGGTTCTGCGCGACCACCCGGACGACTACGTCACGGTGGTGTACGCGGGGCCGCTGAGCTCCTCCTCGGTGGACCCGTCCCTGGTCAAGGGCGCCGAGGAGCTGACCGGCGTGTACCTCGCGCAGCGCGTCGTCAACGAGAACTACACGGTGAAACTGCGGGTGCTGCTCGCCAACGGCGGCGCGGACATGGGGCACCAGCGTGTCACCGCCGACGCGATCGCCGAGTACGCCGACCGCGACCCGACCGTCGTCGGCGTCGTCGGCTTCGGCCGCGACCTGCAGAGCAGCCCCGACGTCACGCGCCGGCTCCACGCCGTGGGACTGCCCATCGTCTCCGGCACCAACTCGGCGACCTACCTGCCGAAGGAGTTCTCCAACTGGCTCAGCCTCGCGGCCCCCGACGAGCACCAGGCCGAGGCACTCGGTCTCGTAGCCCGCCAGCTGCGCACCGGGGACAGCGCCCCGCACTCCCTGGTCCTGGCCCGCGACACCAAGGAGTCGCAGGACCGTTACACCGACGAACAGGCCCTGTACGGCGGGGAGATGCTGAAGCGGGAGGGCTTCCGGCTGCTTCCCGCGCGGCGCTACCGGGTGGCGAACGGCAAGCCCGAGCTGCGGCTGCACGCGGAGAGCATCTGCCGGGGCGAGGACGTTCCCTCGGTGATCTACTTCGCCGGGCGGGTCGAGGACATCGGACCGCTGATGACGCAGCTGAGCACCGAACCGGGCTGCGCGAACCGGCAGATCTCGATCCTCACGGGCGACGACCTGAGCAAGGCCCGGTTCTCCGGCACGGGCGGCCGCGACGGCGTGGCTCCGCGGATCACGCTGTACCACGCGGCCCTGGCCGAGCTGAAGGAGGCCGCGTCCAGGACCGCCTTCTACGAGGACGCCGCCAACTACCTCCCCTGGCTGGAGGACGGGAGGGCCACGTACGACGCCGCCGACTTCGCGAGCGGGCAGACCGCCCTCTCCCACGACGCCACGCGCGCCCTGTACTGGGCGGCCAGCCTCGGGGACGTACGCCAGAGCCGCGCGGCGACCTGGGTCAACCTCAGGAACGTCAGGCTCGACGGAATGGCCACCGGGACGATCGACTTCACCGACGCACCCCTGTACGAGGAACGGCACGGCCACAGCATCGTCCTCAACCGGGTCCGCCGAACCGGCGAGGGGGTCTCGAAGGCGGAGGTCCTGTGCAGCAGACCGGCCGGCAGCACCGAGCCGCTCGATGTGAGGGAGTGCTCCATCGAGTGAGCGGGCCGGCGGTTGTTACGCTCCCCGGGTGAGGATTCCGGGACCCGAAGAGATCCGCGCGCTGCACCAGAAGCACGCGCCCAACGCCGAGGCGTTCACGCTCGTCCACACGCACTGCGAGATCGTCTGGAGCGTCGCCGAGCGGCTCATCTCGGCCTCGCGCCTCGACGTCGACGCCGAACTGGTCCGTGCCGGCTGCCTCCTCCACGACATCGGCGTCTACCGCCTCTACGGCGACGACGGCCGCCTGGACCACGCGAACTACGTCCGCCACGGACTGCTCGGCCACGAACTCCTCGCGGAGGAGGGCCTCCCGGAGCCCCTGTGCCGGTTCTGCTCCCACCACACCGGGGTGGGGGTCACGAAGGACGACGTCCTGCGCCAGGGTCTTCCGATCCCTCCCGTCGACTACCTCGCGGTGACGCGGGAGGAGCGGCTGGTGATGTACGCGGACAAGTTCCACAGCAAGTCCCGGCCGTCGGCGTTCCTCTCCCCCGACGCGTACGCCGCCCACGTCCGCCGCTTCGGCGAGGAGAAGGTGACCGCGTTCGCGGCCCTGCGCGCGGAGTTCGGTGACCCGGACCTCGACCGGCCGGTGCCGTACGGGGGAGGCGCGGAGGGAGGCTCCGGGGCGGCCGCGGTTCACGCGTAGGGGTCGGGGATCACCTCGGTCGCCGACTCCAGGACCTTCTCCACCCGCAGGACGGCGCTGCGGACGACCCCCGCCTCCGCGACCAGCACATCGGGGACGTGGGACTCGTGGAAACGGAGGTATCCGACGGTGCCCACGGTCGTCGTGCGCGCGCCGAGCCACAGCACCATCCGGCGCAGGTCGTCGAACTCGTCGGGATGCGCCTCCTGCCGCACGGTCAGCGCCCACTGCGGCCCGTCGGAGCACAGCTGCCCGACCAGCGCGCCCCCGATCCGCAGCGCCGGCCCCCGGTCCCCCCAGAGGGGGTACGCGTAACCGTCGTCCTGCCGGCCGCCCTCCTCCCCCAGGTGCCAGCGGAGCAGGGCGAGGTCCCGCGGCGGGAGCGAACCCGGCAGGTCGAGCGTGAGCTGCAGTTCGTAGACGTCGGCCATGATCAGAAGGCTACGAGGCCCCGTGCCGGTGTCCTTCACGGCAACCCGGCAAAGACCCCGAACCGTCACGTCCGTTGATCTACTGTGACCGCATGACGACGAAGTCTCTCCCCAACCTCACCCCCACCGGCACCTGCTGGTGCGGCTGCGCCAAGAAGGTCGGCACCGGATCGTTCTTCGCTCCCGGCCACGACAAGGTGGCGGAGGCGGCGCTGCTCGCTGCCGAATACGGTTCCTCCGTCGCCCAGTTGCTGCACGGACACGGATACGGCCCCGGCCACTCGGTGAGCGCGCGTGCGGTGTCCGAGGGCGTCTGGCGGAAGTGCCCGGCGTGCGATTACGCCGGCGCACCGGCGAGCATCACCAACCACACGAAGAAGGCGCACGCCGCCACCATCGGCGAGCAGGCGCAGGGGGCGGAGCGTTGACCGAGCCGGACTCCAGCCGGCGCGCCGACCTGGAGAAGGCCGTACGCACGTACGGCGGCCACTGGGACACCGAACGCGGTCTGCGCGCACTGCGCGACGCGGGGCACGGTCCACAGGAGAAGCGCACTCGGCAGATCCTCCGTGATCTCGCGAGCGAGGGTCTGCTGGTGAAGGTGGCGGACCGGCCGGTCCGCTACAGCACGGTGCGGGCCGGCTGAGTCGCAGCCGGCCCGCATCACGGTTCCTGCCGTCATCCCGGTCAGGGCGTCGTCAGTGACGACGGCCCGCGGAGCCGACGACGTTGGGCCTGCGTGGGTTGAAGACCCAGACACCCTGGGACTGGGTGGCCCCCAGCACCCGACCGTTGTCCAGGAGCCAGGGACTGGCCTTCTGGAAGGGCGCGAAGTTGTCGTTGGAGACGATCACTCCGCCCACCTCTTCGGCGATGCTGATGACGAGGGCGTCTCCCCGGCCCTCGGTGCCCGCCGGCGGTTGCACCACGGTACCGGCGGCGATCGCCTCCTCCACCGCCGGACGCTCCTCGGCGGAGACGTCGTGCCGCAGGGTCGCGTCGACGACGACGTGGATGTCCCGGTCGGGGTTCTTGAACCGCAGCGACTTGATCGCGGCCTGCAGCGCCTGGAAGCTCGGCCTTCCACCCGCGGAGCGGGGCGGACGGCCGTTCCACGCAAGGTTCGAGCCGTCCACCACCAGGGCTGCGGCCGGCTGCTTGGCGTCCCTGACCGACTGGGCGAGCGACGCGGGCGTGGGCCGGACCGCCGTTCCCGCCGCTGCCGTGTCGCTCGGCCGACCCTGCGCCGGGGCCGTCGGCACGGACTGGGGATGCGTCGGCCGGGGCGCCTCGCGGCCGGTCGTGCGCAGCGAGAGGAGGTCGTTGAGCTCCCTCTCGATCTCCGGCGGAACGGTGCTGTCACCGAAGACCCGGACCTCGCCGTCGAGGACAGGCTGCCCGGTCTTCTGCAGTGTGGCCCTGACCGCCAGCAGGCCTTCCTTGCTGTAGGTGTACTCCAGGTCGAACGCGCCGTCCTCGGCCACCCGGGAGTGCTGCGGCGGGTAGGTGAGGACGAGTTCGGTGAGTTTGACGTTGTCGGGGTGGTTGACGGGCCGGTCGGGGTCGCCTTCCCACACCTCGACGGTCAGTCTGGACACGCCGTCCCTGGACGGCTGGTAGGACTTCTTCCGCTGCTGGGGAAGGCGCTGGTTGCGGTCGATCAGCGCGCTGAACTCACGCTTTCCGTACTGGTCCTTGGTGACCGTGCCGAGAGCGTGCGTGTTGACGACACGGATGATGCTCTTCAGTTCGCCGTCCATGGCGGCCGCGCAGATCGCGGCGCCCTCGGCGACCGCGGTCATCGGGTGACAGAGATCTGCGCCGACGAGTTCACAGTCCAGCGCTTCGGCCACGGCGTCGCGCACGGCGGGGATCTGGCTGCTGCCGCCGATCATCAACACGGCCTTGAGTTCACTCGGATCGATACGGGCCTGGTCGAGACACTTCTCGACGGGGTCGAGCGCCCGGCTGATGAGGTCCTGGATCGCGGTGGAGAACTCGTCCTGGCCGACCTCCACGGCGACGCCGTCCGGCGTGGTGATCCGCACGGACTCCTGGGAGGACAGCAGGATCTTGCTGCGCTCGATGTCCAGGGCGAACTGCCGCTGTTCGGACTCGGACCACTTCCTGCGCGCGGGTGCCCGGTCGAGCACCATGCGACGCAGCCGGGCGTCGATCTCCAGACCGCCGAGCTTGTTGACACCGCGGCTGGCCTTCTCGTCGAAGAAACCGTCGTCGTGCAGGAGCAGGGTGGCGTCCATGGTCCCGCCGCCCCAGTCGAAGACGAGGAACTCCCCGTCCTCCTCCATGGTGTGCGCGTAGGCGATGGCGGCGGCCGTCGGTTCGTTCAGCAGTGTCTTGACGGCGATGCCCGCCGCCCGCGCCGCCTCCCGGGTACGGAAGCGGGCCGCTCCCGTGGCGTTGGCCGGCACGGTGATCACGGCCTCGCCGATCTCCGTCGCGGCTTCCTCCTCGGCGGCGGTGGCCATGGAGCGGAACACCCCGGCGGCCGCGGTGGTGGCGGCGAACCGCCGCCCGCCGACCGTCACGAGGGGCTCTTCGCGCAGTAGCCGCTTGCACGCCTCGACTGCCTGCTCGGACCGCAGTTTGGCCTCCCAGCCGAACAGCGCTCCGGTGCGGAGGGAACTGGTGCCCACCACCGAGGGGTAGAGCTTCTCGAAGCCGGGACGCTCCCAGTCCGCGTCGAGTCCCTGGCCACCGAGTTCCAGGATCTCGACGTACTCGCCGTTCCACTGGGCGGCCACCGAGTTGGTGGTGCCGAAGTCGATGCCCGTCGTCATTCTTCCTCCCCCGCTGCAGGACCGGGCACCCGCCGGAGGTGTCCGGCCAGAATGACCTTTCCGGTCACTTCGTCGACGTATGCCGGGCGCAGCACCTCGAACGCCTCGCCTTCGCCCTCGGTGACGACGAACCGGTCGCTCTCCTCGGGTTCGGCCACCCGGAGGATGCGCAGTGCCCGCAGGTGTTCCCGCATCGCCCCGCCCAGCAGGTCGCCACCGTGCGCCGTCTGCGCCCATACGAGAGCGTCGACCTCCGCGAGGCGTCCCGCGAACTGGGTACGGGTGCGGAACTCGTCGAGGACCGCCTTGCGCACCGCCACGTTCAGAGCGGTGGGCGGCGGGGCCTCGCCGGCGTTCGCGTCCGCCAGGGCGGCGGGTACCCGCTCGACGACTCCCTGGATGATCGTCTTGGCGTCGATGGGCTCCGGCGCTTCGGGCGCGGCCTGTCCCTGTGCGACGACGGGCTGCTCCGCCGATTCCTGCCGCTTCTCCCTACGGCGCTTCAGTCCGCCGGGCTTGTGCGGCGCGTCCGCGTGGTTCTTGCCCGGCTGTATCTGCCCGCAGTGCGGGCAGGGGCGATGAGCACGCTCGTTCTTGGGGATTTTCTCCCCATTGCGTGCCGTGGTCTTCTTTTTCGCGGCCATGGACTGGTTGCGCCTCGCTCACCGTCGTGCGTTCTGTCGGGATGGACCGTCAGCGGGTGGACCCGTGCCGGTCGAGATGCGGTGGTGTGCTGCGGAAGTCGTCGAGCAGTTCGACGGCCGCCAGGGCGCGGATGGACTCGAGGTCCGCGCCGCTCGTGAGGGCGGTCCGGCGTGCCATCGGCTCCAGCGGCGGCACCAGTCGCCTGGGCACGGTGTCGGGCAGGTCGTACCGGTACCGGTCGAGGGGCACCCGGAAGAAGACGTCGAACCCCGCCTCGTGACGCGCGGCCTCGTCGATCCGGCCTTCCGCCAGGTTGAGCCGGGCCTGGGCCGCCTGGTCCCCCTCTCGCTCGTACTCGCGGAAGAGGTCACGGCAGTGCCGGTCCCAGCCCTCCTCCCCGTGGTCCAGGCCGAGTTCGAGGAACGGGTTCGTCATCATCCCCCGTTTGTTCTTCGTCGTGGCCCTCCAGGTGCGCACTTGCGTGAGATTGCGCTGGGCGACAGGGTCACCGTTCTCCGCGGCCTTCTCGGCGTACGTCTCGGCGAGGGCCAGTTGCTCCCTCGCGGCACGGTCGTTGTCGGTCTCGGGTGAGGTGACGGCGGCGACGTACGCGGCGACGGTGTACGCCTCGTCCATGAGGTCGGCGGGCGGGGAAGGGGCGTTCCTGCGCTCCCGCACGAAGGACTCGGCCTGACGGCCCGCCCCTTCCAGGTCGCCGGACCTCAGCAGGTCGTAGGCCCGGTTGAGCGCGACCAGGGCGTAGAAGTCACTGCGTCGGGGGTCGACGGGTGCGGTCGGCCGCCACAGCGCGGCCATCAGCTTCCACAGTCCTCGGTCGCGGACGGTGTCGCCGTCCCACTGGCCGACGAGCGCCCCGGACCTGAGGTCGCGCAACTGGATCTGCTGGGCGCGCGGCAGCGCCGCGTCCAGAGCGTCCAGGGACGACAGCTGACCGTCCCTGACGACGTCGTACAGCAGGTCCCACACGTCCTCGGGTTCCTGCCTCATGATCGTCTCGTCGGCCAGGAACGCCCTGCGGCGCAGCATGGCCTGCCATCCGAGCCGCTCGGCCTCCTGCGGACCGATCGAGTTCGGGGTGAGGCGGGCCCGCAGGTAGAGCGCTTCCTCCTCGCCGCGTGCCTGCCAGGGCTCGTCCTCGGCCAGCAGACCCCCGTGGTCCACGAGGTCGTCGAGGACGGAGAGCGGAGCCCAGGGGAGGACGTGAGCCAGGACCGTGTTCGGCACGGGGATCGCGCCCCGGGTGGCCGCGGTGGCGAACAGGGAGAAGGCGGGTCCGCCCGAGACCGCGCGGGACCTCGTGCTGACCAGTTCGAGGCCGGGAGCGGTCGAGCACAGGATCCGACACCGCTCCGTTCCCGGCTCGTTGAGCCAGCGCACCTCGGCGGCCCACAGGCTTCGCAGGTGTCCGAGAACACTGTGCGGCTCCAGGGCGGCGAGTCCCGCCCGGACCGCCGGGAGCAGGGTCTCGCGGTCCGGCGTCCCGGCGACGGCCCGGTCCAGCGTGTCCCGCTGGTCGTCCGTCAGCGCGGGCGCCTCCACGATGTCCCGCAGTACCGCCAGCACCGCGTCGACGGCTTCGCCGCCGTTGACGCCGAGCCAGCGCCACTTCCGCTGGGCGAAGCCGCTCGCGCCGGCCTGGCCCTGGCTCGACCGGCGCTCGCGCGCTCTGGCCAGGCGCTCCTTCTCGGCGGCTATCGCCGCGCGGCGGGCGGCGACCGGGTCCGTCATGTCGTACACGCCGACACTGTAACCGTGCACGAGAACTTCACCCACCCCTCCCCTGAACAGCGAATTCGCAGGTAGCATGCCCGCCGGGGCCCGGAGTGCGGTGCCGGACGGAAGCACGCCCCGCACTGCCTCAGCCGACCCTCTTCCACTCCTGGCACCCGTTGGTCTTGAAGTACTCCCCGCTTTTGAGCGTCACCCGGCCCTGGCCGCTGAGGTTGTTGTTGGTGATGATGGAGTCGAACTCGCCGCTGGCGTCCTTCGCACGCTCCCAGTAGCAGTCGAACTCGTCCACCGGACCGGCGGTCTTGTAGGTGCCGGCCTTGATGTCCTCGCCGACCAGGTACTCGCCGTCGCCGGAGAAACCGGCCGCCGGTCCGGGCTTCTTGGTCTTCTTCGGTTTGGCGGTGACCGTCTCGGTCACCGTCTCGGTGACGGTGGGAGCGGGTTCGGGGGCTTCGGCCTCGGCGGTCTCGGTGACGGTGACCGTGGGGCGGGGTGCGGCCTTGGTGTCGGCGGTCTCCTCGACGGTGTCCGCCGAGCCGCTGCCGGCGCCGATGCCGACGCCGATGAACAGGGAGACCAGCGCGACCGCCCCGTACGTCAGCCACCGTCTGCGGCTGGGGGCGGGCTGTCCGGGACCGGTGGGTGTGCCGAGGCCGAAGGGGCCGGCTCCCTGAGGAGTGTGGTCGGGGAGCGGGGGAGGCTGGTGGAAGGTCATGGCGTGCTCCGTTTCCGGCGTACGTGGTGCGTGGTGGGTGCGCTGTGGGGCGTCCGGGCGTGCGCCGGGGTTCAGAAGCCGCGGATCTTCCGGCCCGCCTCGGTCGCCGGGTAGAGGATGGCGTCGGCGACTCGGCCGCCGGAGTCCTTGACACCGCCGAAGTTGAGGCGACCCGACGCATTGGCCTTGGCGGCGACACCGTCCCAGTACGCCGCCTCCTTTTCCCAGCGGATGCCGTCAAGCAGCCGGTCCAGTTCCTCGGCGGTGATCCGGGAGGCGGCATCGCTCCAGGGCAGGGTGTGATGGACGGCGATCCCCGTCCCTGCAAGCACCGCGGGGACGGTGAGTGCGCTGCGACCGGCGAACTCGGAAAACCGGTCGGTGATCAGTCGCGCCAGCAATGGCACGACGAGGGTCTCGACCTCCCCGGCCTCGGCACCGGCGGGAAGTTCCTCCTCCTGTACCGACTCGCCCGAACGTGCGATGCCACCCTTGCCGTAGATGCTGGTGACGACGAGGTTGCGCAGCGCGGACAGCGTGACGACCTCACGGTCTCCGCGACCGAGCTGCCGCTTGCTCGCGTTGACAAGCCGGCTGAACGGCACGCGCTGTCCGTCCACGTCGACCTTCACCGAGTCGGCGACCAGGTGCGCGAGCCGGGTGCCGTAATCGCGCTGGTCCATGGACATGGCCAGGTTCTTGGCCACGTCCACGCCCTGCACGTTGCGGTCATAGAAGATCTGCCGCGCGTCGGCGGGGGCGAGGTCGACGTACAGCTCGAACGGCAGGCGCACCTGGGCGAGTTCGGGATACGTCAGGCCGTACTTCTCGGGGTCGTCGTAGAGGTCGTGCCAGGCGGTGGTCTGGGTCTCGCCGTCGATGGCGACGACCATCGTGCCCGGCGCGACGGTGAGGGTGCGCAGGCCGCTGCCGGGGAGGAGTTCGTCGCTGAGCGCAGCGAGCGGTCCGGCGTGCCAGAGGGTGACCGGCGGCGTGGACCAGGCCGCGCCGAGCTCGCCCTTCAGCCCGGCGGCGATGTACTCGGCGTACGGGCCGACGTTCTTGCCCTTCTGCGAGGACTTCAGCGTGCGCTGCACGGTGGCCCGCAGCTCGGCGTGCCGACGCACCAGGCCGGACGCGGCCTTCAGCCTGCGCGGGTCCTCCTCCGCGCGGGGCGAGGGCACGAGCTGGACGAGCGTCGGCACGGACATCGTCCCGACGACGGCGTCGGCGCGGAACGGCATGACGGTGAGCTGGGTGCCCTCGACGACGGCGGTCGGCATGGTCAGACGCATGGGACTCCCCCGGAGTTCTGTCGAACGGCTTCCAGTCGGAAGCAGACCCAGGTAAGCATGAAAACGAAAGCACCGTCAAACAGATTGACGGGCTTGACGGGTGCTGTAGGTTGTTGACTGTTCGCTACCGAGAGGCCCAGGACTCCCGTCATGCCCCAGTCATCCGCGCAGGTGACCGCCGCCGAGATCTCCCGCATCGCGGGGGTCACGCGCGCCACGGTCAGCAACTGGCGTCGTCGGCACGAGGACTTCCCCGAGCCGTCCGGCGGCACGGAGAGCAGCCCCCTGTACGACCTGGAGTCCGTGCGCGCCTGGCTCGCCTCGCGCGGTCACGCCTCGGCGGCGACCCCGTCGGAGGAGCTGCGCACGATGCTGCGCCTGCGCGCGCAGAGCGGGGGTGGGGGCGGCGGCAGGTCGGAGGATCTGCTGCTCCTCGTCCTCGCGGCGGCGGGCGGCTCGGCGGAGGCGCTGACGGCCGCCACGCGGCTGCCGGACGCGGAGCTCGTCACCCGCGCGCAGCGGGACGCGGCGTCGGCGGCCGGTGCCGTGCCGGCCGCCGACGCGGACGCGGTCCGTTTCGAGGCGGGCGACGCGGCGGCGCTGCGCGCGTTGTACGCGTGTGTGCGCGACGAGGGCGGCCAGGCCGCGCTGGGCGTGCTCGCGGAACGGGAGCTGGAGGACAGCGCCGCGTCCGGCGCGTACGTGACTCCCCCGCCGCTCGCGGACCTGCTCGCCGACCTGATCCCCGGCTCCCCGGCCCGCGTCCTGGACCCGGCCTGCGGCAGCGGCACCCTGCTGGCGGCGGCAGCCCACCGAGGGGCGCGCGAGCTGTACGGCCAGGACACGCTTCCCGTGCAGGCCCGGCGCAGCGCCGTGAGCCTGATACTGACGGCCCCGGAGGCGACGGTCACCGTGCGCGCCGCCGACAGTCTCCGCGCGGACGCCTTCCCCGACCTGGTCGCCGACGCGGTGCTGTGCAATCCGCCGTACGGCGTCCGGGACTGGGGTCACGACGAGCTGGCGTACGACCCCCGCTGGGCGTACGGAGTCCCGGCCCGCGCCGAGTCGGAGCTGGCGTGGGTACAGCACGCGCTGGCCCATCTGGCGCCCGGTGGTCACGCGGTGCTGCTCCTTCCTCCGGCCACGGCCGGGCGGGCGTCGGGGCGGCGGGTACGCGCGGAGCTGGTGCGCAGCGGGGCGCTGCGCGCGGTGATCGCGCTGCCGGCGGGGGCGTCGGTGCCGTTGCACGTCGGTTTGCAGGTGTGGGTACTGCGACGGCCGGAGCCGGGTGGTCCGGAGCGCAAGTCGGTGCTGTTCGTGGACACGGCGGCGGACGCGGTGACCGCACGGACGCGGGGCGGGAGCCGGTCCGCGTCCGTGGACTGGGAGGGCGTCACGACGCGCGCCCTGGACGCGTGGCGGGCGTTCACGGAGGACCCGGACGCGTTCAGGGGTGAGCCCGGTGTCGCGCACGCGGTCGGCGTGGTGGACCTGCTGGACGACGTGGTGGACCTGACCCCGGCGCGACTCGTACGGGCGTCACGGGCCGAAGCCGATCCGGCGGAGCTGTCGGCGGAGGTCGCCGCCACGCGCCGGAAGCTCACCGAGGCCGCGGAGGCCCTCGCGCGGACGGCCGGCCGTGAGGAATGGAGCGCGGCGGGCGCCACGGCGCGCGAGTGGCGGACGGCGACGGCGTCCGACCTCTCGCGTGGTGGTGCGCTCACGCTCCTGCGGACGGTTCCGGACAGCGTGCGCACGCGGGCACAGGCCGCAAGCGGCGAGGCCGGTGGGGGTGGGCGGCCCGAGACCCGGGCGGTGCTCACCGGCTCGGACATCACGACCGGGTCAGGCCCTACGGGAGAGCCGACGGGGCTGTACGACGACACGGCACCCGTGATCGCCGTCGGGGACGTCCTCGTACGGGCGGTCGCGAACACGGAGGGTCCCATGGCCCGGGTCGCGGGAGAGGAGGACGCCGGCGCCCTGCCCGGCTCCCACGTCCACCTCTTCCGGCCGGACCCGGCACGCCTGGACGCCTGGTTCCTCGCCGGGTTCCTGGGCGCGGAGGAGAACATCGCGGGCGCGTCGACGGGCAGCACGGTCCTGACGGTCAGCCCCGGCCGGCTGCGGGTGCCGCTGCTGCCGCTGGAGGAGCAGCGGCGCTACGGGGAGGCGTTCCGGCACGTGCACGAGCTCCGGGCGGAGGCGCGGAGGGCGACCTCGCTGGCGGAGGAGACGGCGCGGTTGCTGGCGGGCGGGCTCACGGGCGGGCAGTTGCTGCCGTCGGGAGAGACGGCGGCGGAGGTACGCGGCAGGGGTGGCGATTCGTCCCATTAGACACGCAGACCTCCATACATAGACCACACTTGTCGGACCGTCCCGGTCGGCCTGTCGGCTCCGGGGTGGTGGGGTTGGGACATTTCGGAAGGAATCCGGGGATCCAGTTGAACAGCAGTAAGCACACGGAGTTGGCGAACCACGCGTGGTCCGTCGCCGACCTCCTGCGGGGGGACTACAAGCAGTCCGACTACGGCAAGGTCATCCTGCCGTTCACGGTGCTGCGGCGACTGGAGTGCGTGCTGGCGCCGACGCGTGAGAAGGTCGCGGAGATCGCGGAGCAGCACAAGGAGAGCGGGATCGACCCGGACCGCTTCCTGCGGCGAGCCTCGGGTCACTCCTTCTACAACCGGTCGGGCCTGACCCTGAAGAAGATCGCCGCGGACCCGCAGAACGCAGCGCAGAACCTCCAGGTGTACGTGGGGGCGTTCTCCGACAACGCGCGGGGCGTGCTGGACCGCTTCGAGTTCGCCCAGCAGATCAAGCGGCTGGACAGCGCCGGGCTGCTCTACCAGGTCATCGCCAAGTTCACGGACCTGGACCTGCGTCCCGAGGTCGTGCCCAACCACAACATGGGCTACATCTTCGAGGAGCTGATCCGCCGGTTCGCGGAACAGTCGAACGAGACGGCCGGTGAGCACTTCACGCCCCGCGAGGTCATCCAGCTGATGGTGCGGCTGCTGGTCGCGCCGGACGGTGACGCGCTCCAGCTTCCCGGCACGGTGCGCACCGTCCTCGACCCGGCCTGCGGCACGGGCGGCATGCTCTCCGCGATGGACGACCTCATCACCGAGTTCAACGAAGATGCCACGGTGGAGGTGTACGGGCAGGAGCTCAACCCCGAGTCGTGGGCGATCTGCCGGTCCGACCTCATGATCAAGGGCCAGAACCCGGAGAACATCGCCTTCGGCAACTCCTTCTCCGACGACGGGCACGCCCGCAAGACCTTCGATTACATGCTGGCCAACCCGCCGTTCGGCGTGGAGTGGAAGAAGGTCAAGGACGAGGTCGAGCACGAGCACAAGGCGCTGGGCGAGGCCGGCCGGTTCGGGGCGGGGCTGCCGCGGATCAACGACGGGTCGCTGCTGTTCCTCCAGCACATGATCTCGAAGATGAAGCCGGTGGACGTGAACGGCGGGGGCGGGTCGCGGCTCGCAATCGTCTTCAACGGTTCGCCGTTGTTCACGGGGGCGGCAGGGTCGGGTGAGTCGGAGATCCGGCGCTGGATCCTGGAGAACGACTGGCTGGAGGGCATCGTCGCCCTGCCGGACCAGCTCTTCTACAACACCGGCATCTCGACCTACTTCTGGATCCTGACAAACCGGAAGAGCCCGGACCACAAGGGCAAGGTCGTGCTGCTGGACGCACGCGACCAGTGGCAGAAGATGCGGAAGTCGCTGGGCGACAAGCGGAAGGCTCTGGGCAAGGAGCACATCGCGGAGGTCGTCAAGCTGTACGGCGAGGCGCTGGCCGTTGCGGGGGATGCGGAGCATCCGTTGCACGGGAAGGTGAAGGTCTTCGCCAACAAGGACTTCGGGTACCAGCGGATCACCGTGGAGCGTCCGCTGAAGCTGCGGTTCGAGGTGACGGAGGAGACGCTGGCGGCGCTGGAGGCGTCGAAGGCGATCCAGAAGCTGCCGCAGGCTCCGGCGTTGGCGGATGCGTGCAAGTCGCTGGTGGGGGCGAGCTGGGGCACGAAGCAGGATGCTTGGCTCGCGTTGAAGGACGCGGTGGTGCAGGCCGGCGGGACGTGGCCCACGGGGGCGCCGTTCAACAAGGCGCTGCGGGATGTGCTCGGGGTGCGGGATCCGGAGGGCGAGGTGCAGCTCGTCAAGGGGCAGCCTGAGCCGGATGGGGATCTTCGGGACTACGAGAACGTGCCGCTGGGTGAGGACGTTGAGGAGTACCTGGAGCGGGAGGTCTATCCGCATATGCCGGATGCGTGGATCGACCACAGCAAGACGAAGGTCGGGTACGAGATTCCGTTCACGCGGCACTTCTATGTGTACAAGCCGCCGCGGCCATTGGCTGAGATCGACACGGAGTTGAAGGTGCTGGAGGCGGAGATTCAGGGACTGTTGGGGGAGGTGACAAAGTGAGGCGAGCCGTCAAGCTGAAGTACTGTCTCACTACGTCGGATTCCGGAACCTGGGGTGACGACGCCAACGGCGCGCATGACGTTCCCGTTCTCCGTTCGACGGAGATCGGGCTCGACGGCTCGATCAACGCGCGCGAACCCGCCCTGCGCTCTTTGAACCTACGCGAGCGGACCCGTACCCGCCTACGCAAGGGAGACATTCTTGTGGTGCGCTCCAGTGGGAGCGACTTGCATCTGGGGAAGGCGGGTTACGTGGAGGAATCTGCAGCGGGACTCTCTTTCTCAAATTTTTTGCAGCGCCTCCGCTTCACCTCGGCGTACGATTCGCGTTTCGCCTGGCACTTCCTCAATTGCACCGATGCAAAACAGCAGATCCGGAAACTGAGCTCCACGACCACAGGCCTGCAGAATCTGAGTGCGGGCCTCATCTCCGAGTTGGAGATTCCGTCACCTCCGCTGCAGGAACAGCGCCGCATCGCCGAATTCCTCGACACCGAGACGGCGAGAATGGACAGGCTAACCTCGCAACTTCAGCGATTCGATCACGACGTCCGAGAGCGCGAATCCGCAATTCTCGCGAGCCTACTCAATGCTGACTCTCACAGCACTGACAGTAGTTTGCCAGGCGGCTGGTCTTGGGTGCCGCTCAGGCATCTCACTGACCCTTTGCGTCAGATTATGTACGGAATTGTGCTGCCCGGTCCAGACGTGGCGGAGGGAGTTCCGATCGTGAAGGGCGGCGACGTTGCGGCGAACCGTTTGTCTCTCAAAACCTTGAATCGGACCACTCATGAGATTGAAGCCGGATACGCACGTTCCCGCCTCAAGGGCGGAGATCTCGTTATCGCTATCCGTGGCAGTGTGGGAGAGATCGCGGTCGTACCGGACGAGTTGACGGGTGCCAACCTAACGCAAGACGCTGCTCGGATCTCTATTGGAGAAATTACTAACGCCGACTGGCTCAGGCTCGTACTCCAGTCACCAGCGGTCAAGGCTCAAGTCCAGCAGCGCATCACTGGTGCAACGATTAAAGGCATCAATATCTGGGATCTAAAGCGGATCTCAGTACCGACGCCGAATCCCAGTGACCAGCAAAAGTTGGCGCAGGAGGCTGGCAAGGCCCTGGCTACTCACGAAGCCCTACGTAGCCGAGTGGAACGGCACCAAGCACTGCTCGGCGAGCGCCGCCAAGCCCTTATCACCGCCGCCGTAACCGGCCAGTTTGATGTAACCACCGCCAGCGGCCGCAATGTAACCGCAGGAGTAACCGCATGAGCCCCGTGCACGACGAGTCTTCCTTCGGGTCCGCCATCGTTGCTGCCCTCTGCGAGCGCGGTTGGCGGGAGGCGAACCCCGAGGACTACCAGGCCGACCTCGGGCTCGACACTAACGAGTTGTTCACCTTCATCGGGGCAACCCAGCCCGACGAGTGGAACGAACTGCTCACCGTCTATGGTGGCAATCCCAACGAAGCCCAGCGTGGTTTCGCGCAGCGGCTCGATAGGGCCATCGCCGATGACGGGCTGCTTCACGTCCTCCGGAACGGTGTCAAGGACCGGGGCGTCCGTCTCCGCGTCGCCTACTTCAAGCCCAACCTCATCTCCGCCGACTCTGTACTCGACGGCTACCGCGCCAACCGCCTCACCGTCGTCCGGGAACTCCCCTATGCCACCAAGCAAGCCGACTGGGGTCATCGGCTTGACCTGACCCTGTTCCTCAACGGCATCCCCGTCGTCACGGCCGAGTTGAAGAACCCGCTCACCGGGCAGGGAGTCGAGCAGGCCAAGGAGCAGTACCGGACCGACCGGGACCCGACCGAGTTGATCTTCACGCGCCGGGTCATCGCGAACTTCGCCGTCGACCCGGACCTGGTCTTCGTCACCACGCAACTGCGCGGCAAGAACACCCAGTTCCTGCCCTTCAACACCGGCTCGAACGGCCCCGGCCAGCCCGGCGGGGCCGGCAACCCCGCTCCCACAGCCCACGGCACGTACGCCACCTCCTACCTCTGGGAACAGGTCTGGCAGCCGAACAACTGGCTCGACCTCCTCCAGCGCTACGTGCACCAGCAGAAGCACAAGACGCCCGGCGGTGGCACCACCAAGTCGACGATCTTCCCCCGTTTCCACCAGTGGGACGTGGTCCGCAAGCTCACCGCGCACGCGTCCGTGCACGGCGCCGGCCAGAACTACCTGGTCATGGCCTCCGCCGGCTCCGGCAAGTCGAACACCATCGGCTGGCTGGCCCACCGGCTCAGCGACCTGCACGCCCGGACCGATCCCAGCGTCCTGAACCCCGATGCCCTCGCCGAGGGCCGTATCAAGCCGGGCGAACCCGTCTTCGACAAGGTCATCGTCATCACCGACCGCCGGAACCTGGACGCCCAGCTCCGAGAGACCGTCGGTGGCTTCAGCCAGACCGACGGTCTGGTCGTCAAGGTCGACGAGAAGCACGGCGCGAAGAGCGAGCAGCTCGCCCGTGCCCTCTCCCGGGACACCGGGAAGATCGTCACGGTCACCCTGCACTCGTTCCCGGCGCTGCTCGACTACATCAAGCGCAACCCCACGGAGATCAAGGGCACCCGCTTCGCGATCATCGTCGACGAGGCGCACTCCTCGCAGTCCGGTGACGCCGCCACCGCCGTGAAGTCCGCCCTTCGCGACCTCGGCCTGGACGCCGACTCCGACGACGAGGGCGCGACCACGGTCACCGTAGACAATCAGCTCAAGGCGAAGGCGGTCGCACGCTCCCGTGCCGCCAACCTCTCCTACTTCGCCTTCACCGCCACGCCCAAGTCCAAGACCCTCGAACTCTTCGGCACGGAAGGCGTGGAGAACGGCAAGACCGTCTACCGTCCCTTCCACACCTACTCCATGCGCCAGGCCATCGAGGAAGGCTTCATCCTCGACCCGTTGCGCAACTACGTCACCTACAACACCTACTGGAAGCTCGCGAACCTCAACCGCGACGAGAAGGAGGTCGACCCCTCCAAGGCGAACAGCATGCTCGCCCGGTTCGCGCTCATGCACGAGCACACGGTGTCGCAGCACGCCCAGGTGATCGTCGAGCACTTCCTCGCCCACACCCGCGGCCGGCTCGGCGGACGCGCCAAGGCCATGGTGGTCACGGCCTCCCGTCACTCCGCCGTGCAGATGGCCCGCGCCATCCGCAGTTACATCGCCGACCGCGAGTACGACACCAAGTACCCGGACCTGGGCGTCCTCGTCGCGATCTCCGGCACCCTCACCATCGACGGTGAGGAGACCACCGAGGTCAAGGAGAACGGCGGTATCTCCGAGGCCGCGCTGCCGAAGGCCTTCGGCTACACCCGTGCCGACGACAAGGCCGCGAAGGCCGGCGGCAAGGGGCAGCAGGAGTACCGGATCCTGGTCGTCGCCGAGAAGTACCAGACCGGCTTCGACCAGCCGCTCCTCACCACCATGTACGTCAACAAGACGCTGACCGGCATCGCCGCCGTGCAGACCCTCTCCCGCCTCAACCGCACGGCCGAGCGCAAGTCCCAGGCCGACCTGGCCGTCCTGGACTTCGTCAACGAGGCCGAGGACATCCAGGACGCCTTCCGCCCGTACTTCGAGGAGGCGCACACCCTGCCCTCCGACCCGAACCTTCTCTACACGGCCCAGAGCCGCGTCATGTCCGCGCCGATCATCTCGGAGCAGGACATGGACGAGTTCGTCGCCGCGTATCTGGAAGCGGAGAAGAAGGCGGGCGGTGTCCAGTCCAAGTGGGAGAAGCTGCACGCCGAGCTGTACCGGCTCCTCTCCCCCGCCGTCATCCGCTTCACCGCCCTCCTGGAGAGCGAGGAGGAGGACGACGTCGAGACGGCCGAGGAATTCCGCGCCAACCTCAACGACTACGTCCGCAAGTACGGATTCCTCGCGCAGATCGTCCCCTACCGCGACGCCGAGTTGGAGCGCCTGCACCTCTACGGGCGCCACCTCCTCAACCGCCTCCCCCGCCTCGCGGACGGCGGAGTCGACATAGGCGAGGTCGACCTCAGTCACCTGCGCGTCGAGAAGACCGGCGAGCACGACGTGTCCCTCAATCCCGAGGGTCCCGCCGAACTCAACGGCTTCGGTGACGGGGTGGGCGGTGCGACGGACGCGGACAAGTCACTCCTGTCCGAGCTGATCGAGAAGTTCAACTCCAAGTTCGGTACGGAGTTCACCGAGGAGGACGTCCTCCCGGCCTTCAACGCGACGAAGAAGGACCCGAAGGTCCGGGCCGCCGCCGTCGTCAACGACGAGGAGAACTTCGGGATCGTCTTCGACAAGAAGTTCGAGGAGAACATGATGGATCATGTCTCCACGATCGACACGCTCGGCAAGCGGTACTTCGGTACGGACCGGGACTTCAAGTCCAACCTCGACCGCAGCGCTCGCCGCGCGGCCTGGCGGATGATCCGCCGGGAGGAAGGGTTGGACGACTTCTGAGGCAGAGGGTGGAGCCCAGCACGCGCCGGGCTCCACCACTCGCTCATCCCGCAGTCGTCTCTACGAACCCTGCCCACGCCCTCGGCCCGAAGGCCAGCCTGGTACCGGCTGGGCACTTGGAGTCCCGCACAAAGATCACTCCGGGCACTGCGGCAACCTCTACACACTGGCCACCTTCAGCACCGCTGTAACTGCTCCTGACCCAATCGAGTTCGGTCGTCAACGTCCGGCTCTCAGTGGCTGTCATAGCTCTCCCAGCAGCTTCGCGATGTAGTCCCGGCTCTCCCGTGGAGCGAGCGCCTGGCTACGGATAATCCCATACCGGGCCGCCGCTAGGTTCGTCTCGTCTCGCTTGGTCTCGAGACTGCTGCTGCCCTGTACTTCCGCGTACACGAACTGCTCTCCGCCCTTGCGGTTGATCACAGTGAAGGGCCCGTCGATGCCGGCGTTGTCATCTCGATCCGTGGGCATGACTTGCAGCTCCACGTTCCGCTTGTCCCCCACAAGGAGTAGATGCTCAAGCTGCCCCCGTAGTACAGCCTTTCCTCCATGCGGTCTGCGCAGCGCTGCCTCTTCCATGACGAAGCTCATTAGAGGGGCAGGCCAGCGGTTGAAGATCTCATGCCGCGCCAGACGGGCGACTACTCGTTGCTCGATGGTCTCCTGATCCAGCAGTGGGCGACGCATGGCCAGGATGGCTCTCATGGTCTCCTCGGTCTGCAGGAGACCGTTCACCACGATGGTGTCGTACGCACAGAGCTCCACCGCCTCTGCCTCAAGCCTTGCCATGTCCCGGAAAAACTTGGGGTACTGGGCCCGAGCCATCTCCCCTTTCAAGGCATTGAGCAGCCCTCCCGCCCCCAACACCTCATCCGCCTTCTCAATGAACTGAGGCTGCGGAATCCGCCTCCCCTGCTCAAACGAGGCCACCGTGTCCGCCGAGTACCCCAGCCGCTTCCCGAACTCCGCCCGCTCCAGCCCCGCCCGCGTCCGCAGCAGCTTCAACTGCCGCCCGAACGCCGTCACCACACCCGTCCCCGGCTCGTCCTCCGGCCGCCGCTGCTGCCGTACCGTCTCCTCGTCCCGCACCTCGGTCATCGCCCTGCCGCCTCTCCGCGCGTACCGTGCCGTACAGCGCCCGCGCCGATCCCGTACGAAAGCCCGGCGACGGCGCGTCACCACTGGTCACGCTATGCCACAGCGCGTCACCGTAAGGGCATGAACGTCACACAATCACCCCCTACGGTGCACCAGTTCTCGATGCGCTTCAGCTCCACCCCGCGCGGCGCCCGTCTCGCCCGGCGCATGTGCGAGCACTGCCTCGACGCCTGGGGCGTCCCGTACGACAGCGACGCGCACGACGTCGTCACGCTCGTGGCGGCGGAGCTGTGCGCCAACGCCGTTCAGCACGGGCACGTCGCGGGCCGGGACTTCCACGTACGGCTGACCGCCGACCCGGCCACCCGCACCGTACGGATCGAGGTCACCGACACCCGGGACGAAACCGTCCCCCGTCTCCCCGCCACACCCTCGCAGGACAGCGAGGGCGGGCGCGGCCTGCTGCTCGTCGAGGCGCTCGCCGACCGCTGGGGCTGCTCGCCCCGCGCCGGGGGCGGGCCCGGCAAGACCGTCTGGGCGGAGTGCACCGCCTACCCCACCTGACTTGATCGCACAACCGGCACCCACCCTGGTTGGACGCGCGCGCCCTCACCCGGAAGACTGATCAGATCTCTTCGGGCACTCGACGCGAGCGGGGGCGGAACCAGGTGCCGGACGTACGACGGATCGCGGAACGCTACGAACTGCTGGAGCAGTTCGACCACGGCGGCATGGGGGACGTCTGGCGCGGTTACGACGCCGTGCTGGACCGCCCGGTCGCCGTGAAGCTGATCCGGCCGCAGGCGGTGACGTCCCCGCACCTGGCGGAGGAGTTCGAGAAGCGCTTCCGGCGTGAGGCACGCGTCACCGCGCGGATCCAGCACCCGGGCGTCCCGCAGGTGTACGACGCGGTCCTCGACGAGTCGTACGAGCAGCTGTTCCTGGTGATGGAGCTGGTCGACGGCGTGCCGCTGACCGCGTACGTCCGCCCCGACCAGCAGCCGCCCCTCCCCGTCAGCTGGGCGGTGTCCGTGGCGGCGCAGGTGGCGACCGTGTTGTCGTACGCGCACGACGTGCCCGTCGTCCACCGTGACCTGAAGCCCGGCAACATCCTCGTCGCCCGGGACGGCACGGTGAAGGTGCTGGACTTCGGCATCGCGGCGATCCTGCGGACGGACGTCACCAAGCTGACCGCGACCGGCAGTCCGATCGGGACGCACCAGTACATGGCGCCGGAGCAGGTGCGCGGCGCCCGCGTCACCCCGCGCACCGACCTGTACGCACTCGGCTGCGTACTGCACGAACTGCTCTGCGGACGGCCGTTGTTCACCGGGGACAGCGAGTGGCAGCTGATGATGCAGCACGTCAACGCGGCTCCGACGCCGCTGCGGCAGGTGCGTGCCGACATACCGGGGGCCCTGGAGGAACTCGTCCTTCACCTCCTCCGCAAGGCGCCCGAGTCACGGCCGGCGGACGTGCAGGAGGTGTACGAGCGGCTGCGGCCGTTCCTGCCGGCGCCCGGCGAGGAGCCCGCACCGGGCGAAGCGGGGCCTGCCGGGGCACCCGACCCCACCGGGATCTTCCGCCGCCCCTACGCGCCCCGCTCGCGTACCGCTCCCCCGAGCGCACGGCCCGCCGCAGCGCCGGGCGCGCCGCCCGCCGTTCCCGCGGTCGAGCGGGAGGCGCTGCGGGAGCAGGTCCGCGAGGTCCACGCGCACTACCTCGCGTTGATGGAGGAGGAGCGGTACGCGCAGGCCGCCGAGGTGGTGGGCGAGATGATCGAACCGGCCGCGCGGGCGCTCGGCTCGGACAGCAAGGCGGTGCTCGGACTGCGGATGCGCCGGGCGGTGAGTCGTCAGCTCGCCGGTGACCACCGGGCCGCCCTGCCCGAGTTCGAATCACTCGCCGACGCCTACACGCGCGTCAGCGGCCCGAGCAGCGAGGAGGCCCTGGACAGCCGCGCCCAGGCGGCCCGCTGCCGTGGCGAACTCGGCCAGGTGACCGAGGCGCTGGCCGGGCTGAACGGCGTGCTCGACGCCGTACGCGCCGTCGACGGCGACGTGAGCGAGAACGCGGTGGAGCTGCGCCGCGACATCGGCATGCTGCTCCTGGCGCAGCAGCGGGCGGCGGAGGCGTACGACGTCCTGGAGCCGCTGCACGCGGACCTGTGCGTGGTGTTCGGCCCGGACGACGAGCTGACCGCCGAGGTCGCCGAGACGCTGGCCGTGATCCGCCTGGATCTGGATGGTCCCGGCTCCTGACCGGATTGGCCATCGCGGCTGAAACCGCACGTAACACCTGGCGTTCGCGCCATCATGGGACGATCAAGCAGGCGGTAGCGGCGGCAACGCATCTTCATGCTGCACTTCGCCAGTGGGAGGGGATCGAAGGCATGAGGGCAAAGAAGGCCGGGGAGACCACGCCGAGCGTGGCCACACAGGTGCGTCAGGTTGGCGGAGCGCTGAAGACGGTGTACGGCAGTCTGCTGGACGTCAGCGATCTCGAAGGTATGCCTGCGCATGAGCAGGAGCCGCGACTGCTGTCGCGCGCGCTGACTGCACAGGCCGTACGCATGGTCACCGGCTTCAGCCCGCAGGAGGCGGCCCGGAGCGTCATCGACGGACACGCGGACCAGGGCATCGACGCCATCGCGGTGGTGGACGGCCCCCAGCCGCACGTGTACCTGGTGCAGGGAAAGTGGAGCCCTGAAGGGAGAGCCGCAGCCGATCGAAAGGCGGTACTGGAGCTCTTCGCCGGCCTGCGCCTCATCGATGACGAGGACTTCGCCCCGTTCAACCCACGAGGGCGTCAGCTGGCCGAATACGCCAAGACCGTCATGGATCAAGGGCCCGTGCCCGTGACCCAGGTCATCGTGCTGATGCGGCCCGACGATCCCGGTGTCGGCTTCCAAGACGCCCTGGCCAACGGCGAGAAGGAGTTCAACCGCTACGGCGAGATCCTCGACCACCGAATCATCCTGGCACCCGAGGTGTGGGCCTCGGTCCGGGAGGACCTCACGCCAAGGCCGGTCCAGCTCACTGCGACTCTTTTCCCTTGGTTCGGAGTCAGCTCCCCGTACGAGTCCTACCAGGGCGTTGTCATGGCCGAGGAGATCGCCGACTGGGCCGCAAGCGGCTCCGACCTGTTCAACCTGAACATCCGCAACCCGCTCGGCCGAACCCCGATTAATAATGCCCTCATCGAGACCCTCACCGAGGAACCATCCCACTTCTGGTACTTCAACAACGGCATCACCGTGCTGTGTGACTCGGTCGAAAAGGCCCAGCAGAACAGGCGTGCACCGCAGCACTACCCACTCACCCTCACTCTGCACAACGCGAGCGTGGTGAACGGCGCACAGACCGTCCGATCCGTGGCCGAGGCGCTCGCTTCCGACGAGGCCGCAGCACAGGCACAAATCGGTGTGCGCATCATCGTGACAGGTGCTGCCGAAGAATTCGCCAGAGAGACGACAAAATCGACGAACCGGCAGAACAGCGTGGGAGCACGTGACTTCATTGCCCTTGACCCGGTCCAAGCGGCGATCCTGGAAGAAATGCGGGCCGAGCTCGGGCTGGACTACAGCGTGCGCCGCAGCGAGCTGGAGCCACCCGAAGAGACCGGCTGCTCCGTGGTCGAGGCCGCATGCGCACTCGCCTGCGCCCACAAGGACAGCCAGTACGCAGCCCGCATGGGGGTCTCGCTCGACGTACTCTGGGAGAGGGGCGCACAAGGCATTTACGACGTCCTTTTCCGGCCGCAACCAGGCGCTTACCTTCTATGGAATGCGGTGCAAATCCTGCGCGAGGTCCGTCGCACCCTCTACGGGCTGCGCAGCCGCTACGAAGGGCGTGGCGCGGCCCTGACCGAGCACGGTGTCTTTTTGATCGCCCATCTCGTCTTCCGGCTGTTGGACACCGAAGCCATCGACGAACCGGATCCCGCACTCGAATGGTCCAAGGAGGCCACCGGGAGAACCGGGCCCCTCGTCAAACAGTTGTTGCCCATCGTGGCCGCATCCATCGACGAACTGTTCAAGGAACGTTCACAGATCCGTGCCGTATGTTCGGATGTTGCGCGATGCCGCGAGCTTTCCGAGCATGTCCTTGACATCGTTGCGAACGGCGATGGGGCCAGGACTCCGGACAAGTACCGGCGAGTCCAGGCACAACGCAAGCGCCGTCGCCCCAACGCGGTGTCCGTGCTCGTCGACAAGCAGATCCTCGGCAATGGAGATCCGCTCACGCTCAAGGCCGGGTACCCGTTGGAGGAGGAAGCGCTGCGAGGTTGGCTCGCCGAGGACGAACGGCGGGTGCGGGCAACCTGGGTGAACCACCGAACCAAGCCGCTCCTCTGGGCAGCCGATGGCAAGCAGTACTCGCCTTCCGGTCTGATCACCCGTATGTGGGAGCTCGCGGAGTGGGAGAAGCGGCCCGTGGCCAACCAGGGCACGGCCAGGTGGGCGATCGCCACAGGCGAGACCCTCGCGGATCTGGCGTGGCGGGCTCTGGATGAACTCGAGGAGTCAGCCGAGGACGAACGGGGCCGTGATTGACGCAGGAGCGGCGCAGGCGCGCACCATTCAACGAGCGGACTATGCCGGTTCGGGTCTAGGAAAGAATCCAGTTATGCCGCACCTCGCTTTCGACATCGGTTTCTTCGCCGAACTCCCCAAGCTCCAGCCGCCGGTCAGGAAGGGGGTCCTGGACGCCTGGGAGAAGTTCGGCCGGCTCACCCTCGACCAGCTCTTCAAGGACCCGGGGCTGAAGCTGGAGAGCCTGACGAAGGCGAAGGACAAGCAGATCCGGACGATCCGCATCGATCAGTTCTGGCGCGGTGTGGTGCTCGCGCCGTCGTCCGGGGACACCTTCGTCCTGCTGCGGGTCATGCCGCACGACAAGGCCATCGACTGGGCGATGAAGCAGAAGTCCAGCATCAACGAGGTCACGCGGGCGGTCGAGATCCGGGACGCGGCGACCCTGGACGAGATCACGCCCGCGTACGAGCGGGTGGCTCAGTCGTCGCCGAAGCCACGGCTGTTCGCGAAGTTCTCCGACGGGGACCTGACCGCGCTCGGCATCGACGCCGAGACGCTGCGGCAGGCCCGGTCGCTGGTCGACCAGGAGCAGTTGGACGTCTTCGCGCCGCTGCTGCCACAGGACCAGCGGGAGGTGCTGCAGTACCTCGCCGCGGGCTGCACGGTGGAGGAGGTTTGGCGGGACATCGTGGCACCCGCCCTCCAGGCGTCCGCCCAGCCGGTGGACACGCGGGACTACGAGACGGCGATCCGGCACACCCGGGCCCGCATCGCGCTGGTGTCGGCCCCCGAGGAACTGCGGGACATCCTCGAGAAGCCCTTCGCGGCCTGGCGGGTCTTCCTGCACCCCTCCCAGCGGAAGGTGGCGTACCGGGCGTCGTACTCGGGGCCCGCTCAGGTCACGGGCGGACCGGGTACCGGCAAGACGGTCGTCGCGCTGCACCGGGTCAAGCACCTGCTCGGACACCTGCGCGACGGGGACCGCATTCTGCTGACGACGTACACCAACGCACTCGTCAACGCGCTTCGTTCGGGTCTGGAGTCCCTGGTGGACGACCCGGAGCTGCGCGAGCGCGTGGACATCTCGACGGTGGACGGCTTCGCCGGCCGTGTCGTCGCGGAGGCACCGGGCGCGGTGGCCCTGCGTCCGCTGATGAGCAACGAGGAGGTGAGCCGGTGGGGCAAGGCCGCCAAGGCGACGGGCTTCACCGGCAGCGCGCAGTTCCTCGCCCAGGAGTACCGGCACGTCGTCCTGGCCCAGGGCATCACCACCCTCGCCGAGTACGAGGCGGCGGACCGGCGAGGCCGCGGCAGTCGGCTGGCGGCGTCCGAACGGCCGCTGGTGTGGGAGACGGTGGAGCGGTTCACGGCCGGCCTGGCGGAGGACGGTTGCCGCACCTGGCTGCAGACGTGCGTGGAAGCGGCGCGGCTACTGGAGGAGAAGGGACCGCAGTACCGGCACGTGGTGGTGGACGAGGCGCAGGACCTGCATCCGGCGCAGTGGCGGCTGCTGCGCGCCGCCGTTCCGGCCCGCCCGGACGACCTGTTCATCGCGGGCGACCCGCACCAGCGCATCTACGACTCGAAGGTGTCGCTGAAGTCGCTCGGCATCAAGGTGACCGGGCGGTCGGTGAAGCTGCGCAAGAACTACCGCAGTACGCAGGAGATCCTGCGCTGGTCCACCGCTCTGCTGATCGGCCGCCCGATCACCCAGCTGGAGGACGAGGACCGCAACGAGACCCTGCTCGGCTACCGCTCCGCCCTGCACGGCGACGGGCCCGCCGTGCACGCCGCGACGACCGAGGAGGCCGAACTGGACGCGCTCGTCGACCAGGTGCGGACGTGGCTGGACGCGGGGGTCGGCGCCGGGGAGATCGGGGTGAGCGCCCGGTTCAACAAGACGTGCGCGAAGGCGGTGGCGCACCTGAAAGAGGCCGGGATCCCTGCGGTGACGCTGCGTTCCGCCGAGGCGGCCACCGGTGAGACGACGAAGGTACGGGTCGGCACCATGCACTCGTTCAAGGGCCTGGAGTTCCGCTGCGTCGCGGTCATCGGTGTCAACGACGAGGCGCTGCCGTTCCCGAAGGCGGTCACGCCGCCCGAGGTGGACCCCAAGCAGCACGAGGCGGACATGCTGTCCGAACGCTGCCTGCTGTTCGTCGCCTGCACACGGGCGCGGGACAGCCTCTCCGTGTCCTGGTCGGGCGAACCGAGCACCTTCCTGACCGAGGCGGGCGTCACCGCCGTCTGATCCCCCTCGGCACGGCACCACTCTCCAGCGCTCATTCACTCGGGAGAGCTCTCTTTTTGCGGCGGTGTCCGCGTGCTCGCACCCACGACAGGGCTGGAACCTTCACACATCAATCACCATTCGATTGACAGCGCTTTCAACATCATGGTTGAGTGCTCACGCTTCCGGTGGCGCCTGGGGGGACATCACTGGAAGCACCTGCCCCTCATGCCCGGCTGAATCCGGAGTGCCCTGGCGTCGCAGCCCGTTCGACGCCTCGCCGTCCCGGGCGTGCCGCACCGTCACACCTCAGGAAAACCATGAAGATCAAGCGCGTTCACATCGAGAACTTCTGCTGCCTGCGCAGCCTCGACGTCTCCTTCGACTCCGTCACCTCGCTCATCGGCCCGACAGGCGTCGGCAAGTCCACCGTCCTGCGTGCCCTCGACTGGTTCTTCAACGGAGAGAAGGGCGGGACCCTCGGCGAGGAGGACGTCCACTCGGCGGCGGAGACCAAACGGATCCGCGTGGAGGTCGAGTTCAACGGCCTCACCGCTTCCGACCGGGCCGCCCTCGGTCACTACGCACCCGACGGACTGGAAACCCTGAGCATCTGGCGCACCTGGGAGAACGGAGAGGACCGGATCACGGGCAAGGCCCTGGCCTATCCACCCTTCGAGCGGATCCGGGAGGGCGCCGGCAGCCGAGAGAAGACGGCCGCGTACAAGGCCTTACGCGAGCAGGACCCGGCACTCGGTCTGCCCGCCGTCCGCAGTTGGGACGCCGCCGAAGCGGAGATGCGCTCCTGGGAGGCGAGGAACCGGGACCGGCTCACCGAGGCCGAGGTGGAGGGCACGCACTTCTTCGGCTTCGCCGGCCAGGGGCTGCTCGGCAAGCTGATCGACTTCGTCTTCATCTCGGCCGACCTGCGGGCCTACGAGGAAACCGACGACAACAAGGCGTCCGTGGTGGGGCGGATCCTCGAGCACGCGGTCGACCGCTCGGAGGCGGAAGCCCACTTCACTGCCATCGACGAGGAAGCCCAAGCCGCCCGCGAGAAGGTGCACAGGGAAATCTACGCACCGGTGCTGGCGAGGCTGTCCGGAGCCCTGTCCGCGGAGGTCGGCCGGTTCACCGTCGGACGGGACGTCGTCGTCACCCCGACCGCCCAGGTACCCAAGCGGGCCAGGACCGCGTTCGCGGTCAGCATCCGCGACGGGGCGGCTCTGACACCGGTCCGCCGCCAGGGTCACGGATTCCAGCGCGCGCTGATCATCGCGGCACTCACCTACCTCTCCGAATGCCGCCGGCCTGAGAGCGGGACGCGCTCCCTGTGCCTGGCGATCGAGGAGCCCGAGCTGTTCCAGCACCCGGCACAGACCCGGGTCTTCGCACAGGTGTTGCGCAGCCTGGTCGCGACGGCCGAGGACCGGACCCAGGTGATGTACGCGACGCACAGTCCGGTGTTCATCGACCCTTCCCACTACCAGCAGGTCCGCAGGCTGTACCGGGTCACGGGCGGCGAGCACCCCGACGTAGGCCTGAGGACCCTCGGTGAGGAGCAGTTGCGGACAACGCTCGACGGACACGTCGACGAGCGGTCCATTGCACGCCGAGGGACCACGCGGTATGTGAAGGACCTCGCCGAGGCCCTGTTCTCCGATGTGGCCGTGCTCGTGGAAGGTGTCACGGACGAAGCCGTCCTGCTGGCCTTCGCCGAGCGTCAGGGGCGCAACCTCGGGGCGGAGGGCATCTGTGTGCTGAGTACCGAGGGCAAGAACAACATGATGCTCTGCCACGCGATCCTGACGGGTTTCGGCGTGCGCTGCTACCTCGTGTTCGACGCAGACACCGGGCCCAAAAAGGGTCAGGGCGGCGTCAATCCGCAGCATGAGGCCGAGAACATGAGGATCCTCGGCTACCTCGGAGTACCTGTCGTGCCCAGACCCGCGACCGCGTCCGAGACCGAGTACACCGTTTTCGAGGACGACCTCGAGACCTGCCTCAGGGACGAGTGGCCCGCTTGGAGCGCCCGCTGCCGGGAGCTGACCGAGCTGGAAGCCGGCTACGTCGCGGGCAAGCACGTACCCACCTACGCCGAAGCCGCACGCACCGCCGACGGCGAACCGAAGCTGCTGCACGCGCTGCTGGAGAACGTGAGGGCCATGGCAGGACAGCCGACGCCCAGGGCCTAACGCGCATACACGAGGTTCATGCCATTCCTGTCGGAAGCCGACCGTAGGCTGTCGCCGGAGAAAAAGGGGAGACGATGACTGACGACCGCAAGGGAACCGTTCCGGTGTGGATGCTGGCGACCGGTGATGTCCGGGTGCCCGCATTGACCGGGGACGGGCCGATGACGGCTGAGCGCCTGGCCGAACTGCGCAGTGTGCTGGCCGGCCTGGCCGAGGAACCGATCGCCACGCTCGAGGCGCACCCGCTGCCCGACCGGCTCGACCGCGGCCGGGGCATCCCGCTCGATGCCGCGAGTCCCCTGGCGCAGCACCTGTCGCAGCTCATCACGCAGTCAGCGCGGAGCTCCTCCGCGTCGGCACCGGCTATCGGCGAAGGCCTGTACCGCATGGTGATTCCGGCGAAGGTCGCCGCCCAGTTCGGTCAGGGCGTCATTCGCCCGATGGCGGCGAAGGGAGCGGTCTGTGCCTTCCGCGGCCCGTTGGTGGACTCGGCGGGGAAAATCGTCGGTGGCGCGAAGTTCGTGCCGGTCGGTCCAGCGGCATCAGCGGGCGCGGTCGGTGGAGCCGGGGCGACGGCAGGTGTGGCGATCGGCGGCAGTGCGATGCTCACCGTGGCGGCGCCACTCGTCCTCATGGCCGTGGCGGTGGGGGTGAGCGCGCATGCCGACGGCAAGCGTCAGCAGGCGATCGAGCACATCACAGAACTGCTGGAGCAACTGCAGGAGCAGGAGCTCGAGCAAGAGCAGAGCGCACTCGACGGCTGCCGCGACGCCATCGACAAGGCCACCGCCATTCTGCTCGACCAGGGCAAGCCCGGTGTCTCGCTGGGTCTGGACTCGGCAGTACACGCCATCAACTCGGCGCTGGGAGCCGTCGATCGCCGCCTTGCCAAGTGGCAGAGCGCACTCGACAAGTTGCTGGAGGGCCAGGCCGTCGATCTCGGCACGCTGACCAAGTCGTTCCCCGGCATCGACGACCATGGTGGCGTCTTCCGTGCCCATCTCGAACTCGCCACCCTGGCCATTGCGTTGAAGCGTCGGGTCGTCGTCCTGCAGGCCGTCGAGCACGCCCAGAGCGACCCCGGCAACCTGTTCGAGAACTTCACCCGCGCGCTCAAGCGCGACCAGCAGCGCCTCGACGAACTGGAGTCGGGCATCGCCGGTGTCCTGGCCCGCCTGTCGATGCTGGAGCTGGCCCGCCCGAGCGGATTGCGGCCCGTCTTCACGACCGCGGAAGTCGACCGCCTGATGCGCGCGGCCCACCGGATTCACCAACTGGGCGACGGCGCCGTGGTCGACAGCCGCACGACGGACGTGGCGATCGAGATCGCCCGCGACGAGGACGGCTCGGTGGTCGTGTTCCCCGCGCTGCCCGCGTCGGCGTAGGCGCGCTCGCAGTCACCGGTTGGGAAGCCACAGGGAAAAGCTCTCGACCGTGCGAGTCCGCTGTGATCGCACAGCCCAGGAGTTCGTGACAGGTGGCCGGCTCGCATGGCGCCGACCACCTGCGGGCCGTCCGGCGTGTGCGTCACCCCGGCAGCGCGTGCGGCTTGCTGCCGTGCAGAGCGAAGATGCGCTTGCCGACACGAGTGCGACCGCTGCCTCGCGGAGGCAACGGTCGCACTCGTGACGTCCGTGTTCCGGACCCCAACCGTTTCAGAACGGCCCCCTGCGCCGGCGCGTCACGGTGCCGGCGGCACCGTCGTCCCGCAGTCGTCCACGCCCTCGAGCCACGCCGGTCCCTTGATGTAGATGTTGGTCACCCACGCCCTGTAGTCCGGCAGGTACGACCACACGTCGTTGGTGTAGCCGTCGGAGGTGACCTCTTCCGCGTGCTTCTGGCACTGGACGCGGATGGTGGTGGAGTACGGGAAGGCGTAGACACGGGCGGCGCTGACGGAGGGTGCGGCCTTGGTCCACACGCCGGTGCCCCACGTCTGGTGGATGTGACCGGTGACCGGCCCGGTGTTGACGCGGACGGCGCCGAAGTAGCCGTTGAGGCGGACGTCGCTGACCATGAGCCGGGTGCCGGACTCCTTGGCCTCGACCATCTTGCCCGCGCCCAGGTAGATGGCGATGTGGTGCAGGTCCTGCGAGGTGCCCCAGGCGAGCAGGTCGCCCGGGACCAGCGGGACCAGGCCCTGGGCGGCGGTGAAGCGGGCGGCGGCGCGGTGCGTGTAGTACTGCTGGCTGGCGATGCCGTTGAGGATGTCGGAGCCCGCCGCACGCGCGTACGCGTGGCGGACCAGGCCCGAGCAGTCGAAGCCGAGCCGTTCGGGGTCGTGCTCGCTGTCCGGGTCGGTCGGGTCGATCTGGCCGTACGTGGGACCCGGCTGGGCGCCGTGCCCGCCGCCCCACGTGTACCAGGTGCCGGCCGCGACCTCGGCGCAGGCGGCGGCGATCGCGCGTTCGGCCGCCGCGGAGGCTCCGGGTGCGAGGACGCCGCACGCGTCGGCGGCCGTGCGCTGTGCGGGCGCCTGGGTGTTCGCGGCGGCGGCGGACACCGGCGCCCAGAAGAGGAAGGCCAGTAACGCGATCAGTGTGCGGATGAGATTGGTCCGGCGGACCATGCCAGGACCCCCGTTTCCTGTAGCTGTCGAAAGAAGTGGTCGCACAGGAGCCTGCTGGCCGTGCCTCGCGCTTGTCGAGAAACCAGGTGTCGCCTCCCGCCGATGGGCAACGGGAAACACCCGGGAAACCCCCTCCGAGCAGGTGAAGTGAGTCGCCGTCACCCCCGCCCGTCGCAGGGCTCCCCGTCGGAGAGGGGGACGCCGGGCAGGAGCTTGGCGCGCGCATCGGCACCGATGCTCGCGCGCAGTCGGCAGATCTTCGCCAGCCGGGCCCCGGGATCCAGGTCCCACAGCCGTACGGTGCCGTCCGTGCTCGTGCTGGCCACCGTGCGCCCGCCGGGAGCGAAGGCCACGCTCCACACCGCGTCGGTGTGGCCCGTCAGCGTCGCCCACGGACGCCGTCCGGCGACGTCCCACAGGCGCACCGTACGGTCGTTGCCGCTGCTGGCGAGCGTGCGGCCGTCGGGTGCGAAGGCGACGCCCCGGGTGGAGCCGATGTGACCGGTCAGGACGGCCTCCGGGCGGCGTTCGCGGACGTTCCACAGCCGTACGGTGCCGTCGTTGCCGCTGCTGGCCAGGGTCCGTCCGTCCGGGGTGAAGGTCACGCTGCGCACCGCGCCGGTGTGGCCCTTCAGCGTGCCGAGCGGGCGGTGCGAGGGGATGTCCCAGAGCCGTACGGTCAGGTCGTCGGCGGCGCTGGCCAGGACCCGGCCGTCGGGGCTGAAGGCGACGGCGTTGGCGTAGTCCCGGTGGCCGGTCAGCGTGGCCAGCGGCGCGCGCTTCGTCACGTCCCACAGGCGCACCGTGCGGTCGGCGCCGGCCGAGGCGAGGCTCTGGCCGTCGGGCGCGAAGGCGAGGGAGTAGACCTGCCCGGTGTGGCCGGTCAGGGTCGCCAGCGGTCCCCGTGCGGCCACGTCCCACAGCCGGATCGTGCCGTCGGAGCCCGCCGACGCCAGGGTCCGCCCGTCGGGTGCGAAGGACACCGAGAAGACCGCCTCGGTGTGTCCCCGGAGCGTCGCCAGGAGCCGGCGCCCGCTCACCTCCCACAGACGTACCGTGTGGTCGGCGTCGGCGGTGGCCAGCAGCCGCCCGTCGGGGCTGTACCGGGCCTGCCAGACCTGCGTGAACGGACGGGCCGTCAGCACCGGGCCGTCGAGGTTCCACAGGACCACGGACCGGTCGAAGCCGGCCGTGGCGAGCAGGGTGCCGTCGGAGGCCGCGGCCACCCCCATCACGTAGTCGGTGTGGCCGGCGAGCACGGCGGTCTGCCGGCCGCTGCGGACGTCCCACAGCCTGGTCGTCCCGTCACCGACCGCGCCGACGACCGTGGCGCCGTCGTGCGTGTACGCGACGGCGTTGATGTCGTCGCTGCTCCCGGGCAGCGTCGTGCCGAGCCGGCCGGCGCGCACGTCCCACAGCCGTACGGTCCGGTCGACGCCTCCGGAGGCCACCTTCCGGCCGTCCGGGGAGAACGCCGCGCCCAGCACTTCGTCGGTGTGCCCCTCGAGCACGGCGAGGGGCCGGGCCCGGTCGGTGTCCCACAGCCGCACGGTCCGGTCGGCCCCGGCGGAGACCAGGGTCCGGCCGTCGCGGGCGTGGTCCAGGGCGTTGACCGCTCCCTCGTGCCCGTGGAGGGAGGCGGTGACGCGGGGCGTGCGCGCGGTGTCCCACAACTGGACCGGTCCCTGCGCGGTCGCGACGGCGAGCCGGTGCCCGCGGGGGTCGAAGGACAGCGCCCGGGCGCCCTCCGTGCTGTCGTCGAGCACGGCCTTCCTCCGGCGCCCGGCGATGTCCCAGAGAGTCACCGGTCCGCGCGTCGACGTCGCCGCGAGGGTACGGCCGTCGGGGCTGAAGGCGATCGAGCGGACGGGCCCGGACACGGCGAACGTGGCGGTCGTGCGGCGGTCCGACACCCGTCGCAGGGTCACCGTCCCGTCGGAACTGGCCGTCGCCAGGGACCGGTTGTCCGGTGTGAAGACCACCGCGTTGACCGGCCCCCGGTGGCCGCCCAACCGGCCGGAGAAGGGCTGGGACTGCGTGCTCAGCAGCGCACCGCGCGCCTCGACGGTGACGTGGGCCCGGTAGGCCTCCCCGGCCAGCAGCATCGACGCCTCCGGACGGCCTCCGGCGAGCGACGCGGACAGCACGGCCAGTGCCTGGGAACGCGCGACGCGTTCCTGGCCGAGGGCGCTCTCGCGCTGCTGGTGGGCGATGCCTCCTGCGGTCAGGGCGAACCCCAGCAGGACGACGAGCGTGGCGAGCATCGACTGCCGGAGCCGGACCTGGCGCCCGGCCTGCCTCTCGTGGCCTTCCTGCTCGGCCAGGCTCGCCCGGAGGAACGCCTCCTCGACGGGGCCGAGCAGGCGCCGGCCGTCCAGTTCGTCGGCCCAGGAGCGCACGGTGCTCAGCCGGGTGCCGCGGTACAGCGCGGACGGATCGCGGCCCTCGCGCTCCCATTCGGCCGCGGCGTGCGCGAGTCGCTGGTGGAGGAGCAGCCCGGCGCGGTCGGCGTGGATCCAGTCCCGCAACCGCGGCCAGGCGTGCAGCAGGGCCTCGTGGGTGATCTCGACCGTGTCGCTGTCCGTGGTGACGAGCCGGGCCCGTACGAAGGCGTCGAGCGCGGCGGCCGCGCCGTCCGCGGCGGCGAACTGCTCCATCAGGGCGGCCGTGTTCATCCGGCGGCGGGTCGCCCCGCCGCCGTCCGCGACGTACACCAGCCGGGACAGGACGCGGCGGATCGTCTTCTGCTCGGCCGGGTACAGCCGGGCGAAGACGTTCTCGGCGGTCCGCGCGATCGCGCCCCGGATGCCGCCGGCCCGCTCGTACCCGGCGACGGTCAGCGTGGACCCCTCGCGCCGCTGCCAGGTGGCCAGCAGGGCGTGGGAGACGAGGGGGAGCACGCCGGAGGGTGTCACGTCGGCTCCGGAACCGGTGTCCGTCCCGCTGCCCCTCGGTGGGCCGCCCTGCTCGTCGCGCAGCCCCGCGTCGCGCAGGAGGAGGGGCACCAGGCCCGGCTGGAGCGTCAGTCCGGCGAGTTCGGCCGGCCGGGTGATGGACTCCCGTAACTCCCCCACGGACATGGGCGGCAGCACGAACAGCCCGTCGGTGAGGACCGGGGCCAGTTCGGGGAGGTCGAGGCAGTCGCCGGTGAAGTCGGCCCGGACGCCGAGCACCACGACGGCGGAGCCGTGTCCGTCCTCCTCCGGCCGGGGGGCCGCCAGCGCGCAGAGCACCCGGACGAAGGAGCGCCGCTCGTCCTCGTCCGCGCAGAGGGTGAAGAGCTCCTCGAACTGGTCGACGATCAGCACCGGCCGACAGGGCGGGGGCCGGCGTCCCCCGGGCGGCGCCGGCGGGTCGTCCGCCATCGCGCGTACGGCGTCCAGCACCGCGTCGGGATTCCCGCGCACCTCCTCGACGGTGACGGCGAGGTCACCGCCCACCGCTTTCGCGGTGCGTTCCAGGAGTTCGTCCAGGGGCCGTGAGGTGGGGGTGAACGTCACCACCGGCCACCGGTCGGCGCCCGGCATGGGGAGGTCGCCGCGCCGCAGGGCGGGCACCAGTCCGGCGTTGAGCAGGGACGACTTGCCCGCGCCCGAGGGGGCGACGAGCATCAGCGGGCCGCTTCCCACCCGTTCGAAGACGCGTTCCACCAGTGCGGCCGTCGCGTGCTCCCGGCCGAAGAACCAGTCCGCGTCCTGCGGGGTGAACGCCGACAGGCCGCGGTACGGACACACTCCGTCGGACTGCCGCCCGGAGGCGGCGGCCTCGGCGTCGCTCCCGCCGCCGGCGGGCGGTCCCTCCTGGACGAGCCTGAGCAACCGCCCCTCGGCGCGCAGCACTCGGTCACAGACACGGGCGACGTCGGCGGTCGCCCGTTTCGTGCCGGTCTCGATCTTGCTGAGGTAGCCCTTGCTGTAATGCGTCTGCCGTGCCAGGTCGGTCAGCGACAGGCCGCGCGCCTGTCTGAGTCGTCTTAGTTCCGCGGGGAAGGAGTGCGTGGTCAGCGCGTTCCGATCCCGCTCGTTCCCGTGGTCAACTTCATGCCCGTGCTGCGGATCTCCCACGGAGTCCCCCAAGCGGTGCGGCCGTGAGACGGCGGGCACCCAGGTTACTGCCGGGGTACTGAGGTAAGCCAAACCTTTCACCCGGTCTGGCGAAAACACGAACGTCCGGAACCATGGGTCGGTTCCGGACGTTCGCCCCCCGTCACACGGACGGACAGGTCGGGTCAGGTCAGGAAGGCCCCGCAGGCGCTGCGGGCCACCCAGCGGTGCGAGGAGATGGTGTCGTTCGCGTTGACCCCGTTGGTGAACCGGTTGTCGGTCAGGTTGTCGGCGTAGAGCTCGCCCGGCGCGAGGCAGGCGTGGCCGCCGCCGTAGCCGGAGTTCTCGTAGAACGCGATGTGGTCGAGGCCGCCGGTGAAGCCGCGGTTCATGACGGACGTCGCCCTGTCCTGCGAGCCGACCCACCAGTCGCTGTTGCCCGCGGTGCTGATCAGCTGGGCACCCGAGCAGTCCAGGTTCTCCCAGGCGTACATGTAGCCGTTGCGCGGACCCCACTTGCTGTCGCAGCCCGGTCCGGCGACGGTGTTCCCGGCCGCCTGCGAGGTGGCGGCGGGTACGACGACGCCCAGGGCGGTGAGCCCGAGGAGGGCGGCCGTGACGGTGAACTTGCGCATGCTGTTTCCCCTCGTTTTCTCTGATGATGTGATGCGTCGGTGCCGGCGCACCGGGCCGGTGACCCGGCGTGCCCTCACCGGGGGCGGTGTCCGCCCCGGAGCGGGGACTGGTCAGCCCCGCTCCGGAACGATGCGCACCGCCCGGTCGTAGGCCCGCTGACCGAGGTTCCGGTAGGTGTCGATGTCCTTGCCGAACCGGTCGCGCAGGCGGTCCAGGTAGTACGTCTCCCGCGCCGTGGCCACGGCGCGCAGGGAGGTCTCGCGGGCACAGGCCGCGTCGGCGACGGCGGTCCTCCGCTCGGCGGCGAACGCCTCGTCGGCGCGGGCCGCGCCCAGCCGGCCGGTGTTGACCCGGACGGCTTCGCGGGCCGCCTGGGGGTTCTCGTAGGGTTGGCCCGCCCTCTTCATGCATCGGGACCAGGCCCCCACCGCCGCGGTCAGACGGCGGTCCTTCATCAACTCCTCGCCGTAGAGGGCGTTGAGACCGGTGGCGATCTTGCCGGTGCGGTACCACTCGGCCGGGTCGCCGTAGAGCGCGCGCTCGGCCTCCTCCGTGCAGCCGCCGACGCGCTTGCGCGTCTCCCCGCCGCCCGGCAGCGATGCCGTGAGCATGCGGGCGCCGTCACCGCCGTCGAGCGCGGTGTCGAAGGCGGTGCGCCGGGACGGGGAGAGGCCCTGGCGGTAGGTCCCGTTGGGGTTGCGTTCGCGGACGCGCAGGCTCTTCGCTTCGATCCGGCCGCCGTACCCGTACGTCCGGGCCCAGGCCACGTCGTCCTGCACGTAGCGCACCGGGCGGCTCTCCCGGAGCGTCAGGCCACGGTCCTCGCGGTAGGTGAAGCCCTGGCGGTTCATGCACTGCCTGGTCAGGCGTTGCTGCGCGTCGGCGACGCGCAGCTCCTGTTGCCAGGTCAGTGCCCGAGGACGCGGACGCCGATCCTGTTGCGCCGGTTCGTCGGCGCCGTCGGCGCATCCGGTCGTGGCAGCCGCCACGACCACGCACAGGAACACGAGTGCACGTCTCATGAACCCAACCCCCCTTCGCTGCCGCTCGCTGACGAACCCAGAGTTGCCCCGCTGCCGACAGAGGTCGACGGGTTTCCTGTTGCCCGCCGTGACCGCCGACCGGGAAACACGGCGTGACCAGGGGAAACGCCGGGAGGGAGGCAACGTGGTGGGGACGGCCGGAAGCGGTGCGGGCGAGGAGCGGCGCCCTCACCGCGTCACGGTGCCGCCCGACTCGACACGTCTTCCCTCGCATCCCGTCCCGGCGTACGGCACCCCGCCGTACAAGCGTCGCCGCCGGCGGCCGCACCGGCGCGGCCACGACGCCGAGCCCATGCACACCGCACCCTCCCACTCGCCCCACGGACACTCCGAGCTCGCGACGGCCTTCACCTCCGCCCCGCGAGGCGCCCGACCGGCCCGGCTGTTCGTCTCGCACTGCCTGGACTCCTGGGTCACCCGTACGACAGCCACGTCGACGAAACGCTCTCCCTGATCACCGCCGGGCTCGGGTCCGAGTCCGGCCGCGGCCTCCTCCTCGTGGCCGCCCTCGCCGACGGCCGGGGCGCCACCGACCGCCCGCACGGCCCCGGCAGAACCGTGTGGGCGTGCCCGAGCGCATGCCGGCCCTCGGCGGAATCACCGCACCGGACGCGCGGTCCGATGCCCGACGTCCCGGATACCGACGCCGCCCCGGTGGGAGGCCCCGGGTGCGAGGAACGGGACCGGCCGGCCGGACGTGTCCGGGGCGACCGGTTCCTGTCCCTCTCCGCCGCGTGCCCCCGGACGCGTCAGTCGTCCTCCACCTGGATCAGCACGACGAAGCGGTCACCGTCACTGCCGGCGACGAGGGTGTCCATGGTGGTCCCGGTGACGCCGCTCACGCCGGCGTCGTCCCGGTTGGACCACCAGCGTGCCCGGGGTCCGAGGGCGGCCACCACGCGCCGGGCGACGGCATCGGCCTCCCCGCGGTCCATGTACGCGTGCGACGGCCACAGCAGACTCACCGAGGCGAGTTCCCCCATCAGCGCGGTGACGTCCGAGGCGTCCCACGGCACGAGCGACGCCTCGACCTGCCCGACGGGCACCGGGTCCGAGCCGTACCGGTGCCAGTGCTCCTCGTGCAGCCGGCGCACGAGGGCGTGCACCTCGGCGGCGACGAGAGACCGTGGCCCGTCCGGAGCGGGGGCGGGCCACGGAAGCCGCCCGGCGCTCACGTACACGTTCAGCTCACGCGCCAGCCGTTCCATGAGCTCCGTCGGCTCGTCCCCGCCTCGTGTCACTGGTCGTCTCCCGGATCCTCGCGACCGGCCCGGTCGTCCTGCGCCGGCCGCGCCCGTACGGGATCAGCGGCCGGACAACAGGTCCGGTAAGTACCGGAATTGCGCCGATCGTACGACAACCCCCGTCAGCAGCACGCTCGCACCGTCACGGGCGAAGGTATGACGGATTTCAGGCTCGGCAACTGCCCACTGCGTTCAACGCATTGACACGTGCATTACATGGGCTTTACGTTCCGGCCATCTGAGAGCGCTCTCAGAACCTCTTCCTGTCACGACTTGAGGTGACGCATGCCATCCCCACGCACCAGACCGGCAACCGTTCTGCTGCTGGCCTCAGCCCTCGCCGTCGTCGGCCTGGGCCCGGCCGCCACACCGGCGGCCGCCGCCACCGTCCCCGTAGGATCCGGCAGTTACTCCGACACCCGGCCCGCCGGTACGTCGGGCCCCACCACCAACACGGGAACCCCGGTCACGCCCAAGGTGACCGCCGCCGCCAAGGACCGGCCCGTGCCCACCAACGACTGGTGGTCCTCCCTCGCCTTCCAGCGCTACGGCGACAACCCGTACTCGACCCCCATGTACGGGCACCCCCTCACCTACCAGGCCACGGCCGGCGGGCTCGACGTCGGCTACCCGACGACCCCCGCGATCGTCGGTGACGGCCGCCAGTACGAGTACGCCCACAAGCGCGACCTCACCATCGGCCTGACCGGCCTCAACTCGCCCGACACCAAGGCCGACGACTGGTCGGACTGGACGGTCACCCCCTACTGGTCCGACGGCGCCCGCACCCTGCGCACCACCATCGGCCACGGCTCCCCGTTCGTCTACGCCAAGGGCTCCGGCGGCAACGCCCAGATCACCACCGCCGGCACGCCCGCCGTCTTCGCCGACCAGGGCAACGTCCTCGGCATCACCGTCGCCGGGCACCACTACGCCCTCTTCGCGCCGACCGGCAGCGACTGGAACGTCGCCGGATCCACCGTCACCGCGGGTCTCGGTTCGAAGGACTACTTCTCCGTCGCCGTGCTGCCGTCCACCGGCGCGCTGGCGACGTTCAAGAAGTACGCCTACAGCTTCGTCACCGGTTCCAAGGTCACCTGGAACTACACCGGGGGCACCGTCGGTGCCACCTACACGCTCACCACCGAGGCGAAGGAGGGCACCGAGCGCGGCACGCTCCAGGCCCTCTACCGCCACCAGTGGCTGCACACCACGGACCCCCTCACCTCCTACACCTACGTCTCGCCGCGCGGCACCATGAAGGTCCGTGAGTCGGCCTCCTTCACCACGAGCCAGAAGGCGTCGGCGGTGCTGCCCGCGCTGCCCAAGTCGAGCGGTGTGGACACCGCCCGGCTGCGCGGCTACCTGAACGAGGTCGTGAACGCCTCCGACCCCTTCTCCGGGGCCTCGGACACCTACTGGACCGGCAAGGCGCTCGGCCGCCTCGCCCAACTCGTCCCGGTGGCCGACCAGATCGGCGAGACCGCCGTCCGCGACCGGATGCTCGGCCTGATGAAGGGCAGGCTCCAGGACTGGTTCACGGCGGGAGGCGCGAACGAGTTCAGCTACGACAAGGACTGGAAGACCCTCACCGGCTATCCCGCCTCCTACGGCAGCGACACCGAACTGAACGACCACCACTTCCACTACGGCTACTACGTCTACGCGGCGGCGATCGTCGCCCAGTACGACCAGGCGTGGGCCGCCGAGTCCGCCTGGGGCGGCATGGTGAAGACCCTCGTACGGGACACCGCCAACCCCAGCCGTACCGACAGCGCTTACCCCTTCCTGCGCGGCTTCGACGTCTACGCGGGCCACGGCTGGGCCTCCGGGCACCAGGGCTTCGCCGCCGGCAACAACCAGGAGTCCTCCTCCGAGTCCACCAACCTCAGCACCGCCCTCATTCTGTGGGGCTCCGCCACCGGCGACACCTCGCTGCGCGACCTCGGCACGTTCCTGCTGACCACCGAGTCGGAGTCGATCGCCCAGTACTGGTTCGACGCCGACGAGCAGGTCTTCCCGTCCTCGTTCGGTCACGACACGGCCGGCATGGTGTGGGGCAGCGGCGCCGCCTACGCCACCTGGTGGACCGCCAACCCCGAGGAGATCCACGGCATCAACGTCCTGCCCGTGACCGGCGGATCGCTCCACCTCGGCGGCGAGAAGGCCGCCATCCGGCGCAACATCGCCGAGATGGAGCGGGAGAACGGCGGTCCGGCCGTTGAATGGCGCGACCTGCTGTGGGAGTTCGAGTCGTTCGCCGATCCTGCCGCGGCCAAGGCGAAATGGGACGCGGGCCACGCCGGCTACACCCCGGAGGAGGGCGAGTCCAAGGCGCACACCTACCACTGGATCAGCACCCTCGACACCCTCGGCGCCCCGGACGCCACCGTGACCGGTGACATCCCCGCCTCCGCCGTCTTCACCAAGGGAACGACCCGGACCTACGCGGCCCACAACCACGGAGCGACGGCCCGCACCGTCACCTTCTCCGACGGCAAGACCCTCTCCGTGCCGGCCCGTTCCACCGCGACCGGCACCGGAACCGGTTCGGGAGAACCCGACCCGGACCCGGAGCCGCCGACCGGCAACACCTTCCAGCTGCGCAGCGGTGGCGCCCTGACCACGGCGACCGGCGGCACGGAGGGCAGCGACACCATCGCCTCCGCCGGCGGCGCCAACCACGACGGCACCCCGCACCAGCCCCTCGTCTACGAGGTGCGCGGCGTCAACGGCACGCTCACCCCGGGCGCACAGACGGCCTTCCGGCTCCAGGTGGACGCGGGCACCGCGGTCGGGCTGGGCCAGCAGGCCCGGATCAGCTACGACCTCACCGGTGACGGCAGCTTCGACCGGACCGAGACGTACCACTACTTCGCGACCGACCCGGTCACCGGATGGGAGGAGTACACGCAGGCACGCGGCCTCAAGGCGGCCACGGGCACACCGGGCGACCTCAAGGCCGGCACCGTACGCCTCGAGGTGTGGAGCGCCATCGGCAACGGCACCTCGAAGCTCCGGACGGGCACGGACAAGTCCGTGCTGGTGATCCCCTACAGCTGAACCGGCGAAGGCCGGTCCGCCTGCCGCCCGTGCCGGTTCGACCGGCACGGGCGGCAGAGGCGGCGGGACCGCGCCGCCGCGATGGCCACCCGCTACGGGGAATCGTCCTGAGGGCCGGCCAGGTGCGCGATCCGGAAACGGCTCGGTCGTGTCAGCCGCATCGAGTCCGAGCCCACCCCGGCCGGCCCGGTCGGCGACTCCCGCCCAGCCGGGGAACTCCGAGGCCCACGGGCCGTCGACAGGCCGTTCACCGGCCGACCGACGGCGTACCCTCCGGGGCTCGCAGCAAGGCCGCGGCAGGTAGGCGGAGTGGACGCGCACGGCCCAGTCGTGCACCTGGACCGCCAGTGCGGCCAGGGCGACGGTCTTCCGCGGCAGCAGACTGCGGGGCGCCGCGTCGGGGCCGGGGGAACGCATTGTCCCCACCATTTCGTGCAACCTTTTCACCGCCCCGAGGGTCGCCTTCTGTGTGCATGTGCAATTCCCGCACGGGCGGCCCCAGCCGGGCCGGCTCGTGACGCAGCCGTTCCCGCTCGGCACCCCCAGCGCGAGCACCCGTACGCCCCCGGTGGAGACGTGCTCGGGCACGGCGCCGTCCACGACCGCACGCCGCAGCCGCGCCGGCAGCCCACCGAGCGCCGCGCGCAGACCGGACGAGCCGCCGTCGGTCCCGGACCACCGCGCCATTCATTCATCCCGCAACTACTCTCGCTTCATGCTAAATTTAATGCGTTGACGACGTCAACGAGTAAACGCTTATTGACTTTGTCGCTTCTCGTGTACGATATCGCCTGCTGCCGCTTCCCCTCTGTCACGATGAACCGGCTTCGCAGGCTCCCCGGTCACCGCGCACAGGGCGTAAGTGCCTCGTCGAGTACGACCGAGCAGCCGCCGTCGGCCATGGCCCGTGTCTGTCCGCTGCCTGAAAGAGTTCCTCGTTGATCGACAACACCGCCCCGCGGAGGGACGGGTCGGCCCCCGCCCTTCCGTCCGCCGCGCCTTCTCCCTCGGACGTGCGCGCGGAGCGCCGCCGGCTCATCGAGTCGATCGGCGCCCTCCGCCGCCTCCTCTCCAAGCGCCGCGCCTTCGAGGTCGCCGACCAACGACGCCTGAACCACGAGGCAAGGCGCCACAACCGCGTCGAGGCCACCCACGACAAGGCGCTGCACCGGATCCATGAGGAACAGGCACGCCAGGAAGCCTCACTGACCCACCAGCTCAACGCGCTGGACGGAGAACGCGAGCGTCAGGAGACGCAAGCTCTGGCGCTCCTGCGCCGTCACTCCATCGAGCGCGCGCTCAGCAGCACCTACCTCACCGCCAGCGAGGTGAGCGGCATCGGCAACGGCCTCATCCGCAGCCTGGCAGCACAGGGCATCAGAACCGCCGCCGACTTCCACAAAGTCAGCTGGGAGAAGGCACCGAACGGCAAGGGCGGCGACGTCCTCTACATCCACCGCACCAAGGGCGGCAAGGTCCACATCAACGGCATCGGTGAACACCGTGGCCGCCCCTTGCTGGAGTGGCGTCGGGCCGCCCTCACCCGCGCGGAGGCCCGCGCCCCGCACAAGCTGCCCCCGGACGAGCGGCACCGCATCGTCGAGATCATCGAGGCAGAACGCGTCCGCCTGCGCGCGGAGTTGGCCAAGGCCCCGCAGACAGCCGAAACAGCACGCGCGGAAGCCGTCCGACTGCGCACCGAAGCCCTCGACCTGCTCACCGCCGCCACGGGAGAGGCCGCGCGGCTCGCCGCCGTGCGCAGGGCGGAATTCGACGCGATGGCCGAGAAACTGCTCGACCTCCAGAGCCAACTGTCGGCCCACGTGGACACGTACGGCGATGCCGGCCGTCGCGTCCGCCGCGCGCAGAACCGTGCGCTCCGCCCGATTCCCCAGGCGTCGCCCCTCCCCGGCATCCCGTCTCCCCGCACTCCGGGGAGTGCGACAGCCCGGGTCGGTTTCACCAAGGCCACTGACCGGACCGACCCCCACCCGATTCCGGGCGTCCGGGCAAGCCCTGGCTGGCTGGTCCCGATTCTCTACTTCTGCCTGACAACCGTCGTCGGCGTAGGCGAACTGGGAGACAACACGGCCCACCCCTCCATGATGATCGCCTCCCGCCTCGTCGCCCTCGCGGCCACCGCCGAGCTGCTGCGCCTGTGGCTGCCCCGCATACGCACGCGAACCGCGGGCCCGATGCCCGACGGAACCGGCTGGCAGACCTCCGGAGTGTTCCTCGCCCTGACCGCGGCCGGCATGTTCGAGGACGAGAAGTCCGACGTCTTCGGGGCCGCCTGCGTCGTATCGGTCCTTGCCGCAGTGCTCTTCCTGGCGGGGACCGGTAGCCGCATTGTTGAGGCAGAGGACCACGCCGGCAAGAACCCCACGTCCCGAGATGGAGCAGCCACATGACCGAGAGCACGCCCGAGAGACCGGACACCACGCCCCCGCCGCCCCCGGCGGCGCCGCCCACCGTCACCCAGGCCTACCCCATGCCTGTCCCAGCAGCCGCGACAGGACGCCGTCCGGCCAAGCGCGCCCTGATAGTCGCCGCCGTCGTCGCGTTGCTCCTCGCCGGTGGCGGCGTCGCCTGGTGGGCGCTGGCCGACGAGGGGGACCCCATCGACCACGTCGAGGTCTCGGGCGGCAAGCTCGTCACCGATGACAGCGACGCGTACGAAGACTGCGACGACACCGACGAGTACACCTACAACGACTGCGACTCGGACACCGACGAGACCTACGAGTTCGTCTACAAGATCACCAACGAGGGGGACGAACCCGCCAACTACTCCGTCATCGTCAACGCCTTCGACGAGGACGGCGACTTCGTCGGCCAGACCTACATCGGGTCGACCCACCTGGCCGCCGGCAAGACCGACGCCGACAAGAGCGAGTTCAACGAGTACAGCGAGTTCGACGACAAGCGCGAACTGTCCGACATCGCGTCCGTGAAGGTCGCCTACGTCGAGCGCGTCGCACTGGCCAACTGAGCCGACAAGTCACGTCCCGGCGGTGTCCGCGACAGGGCAGCCACCTGGACACAGGTCACACCTCGGTGACAAACCCCACGAAGCGCGTCCATCCTTCACGCCCCACCGTGAAGGGCGGGCGCTGGACGTCCTTGAAGTCCCGTAGGTGGATGGCCTGCTCGGTAACGGCGGCCTCCACGCGGTCGTCGCCCTGTGCCCTGCCCATCGCCTCGCAGACCAGCCGGCAGATCGCCGAGACCCTCATGGGCTGAGAGGATCATGCCGATCTTTCATCGAACTGTCGTGCCCTGTAGGTTCACACGCGCATACGGGTGTTGACGATGTGCGGGTGACGGGGGTCGCGGCATGGTGGGTCATCGGCCGAGTGATTGGCATGTCCTTGACCTGGACAAGGACCCGGTCCCCGGCGATCCGCAGCGGGTGCGCACCCTGGCCAAGGTCCTGCACGACTTCGCCGACGACGTCTCCGAGGCGCTGCGCCTGGTGAAGGGGATGGCCGGTGAGGGGACGCTGGCGGAGTGGGCGGGCAAGTCGGCCGAGGTGTTCAAGGAGGAGTTCTCCGGGGTTCCCAAGAACCTGCGGAAGCTGGAGAAGTCGTACGCGATGTGCGGGGACGCGCTCGCGGACCATCGGCAAGAGCACCCGTGCCCTGGGCCGGCAGATGAAGAAGTTCTTCACCTGCGGCGACCCGGTCGACATGGCCACCGGTCAGATGGTCATGGAAGAGATCGATGTCTTCCTCGACGGTGTTCTGCCTCTCCTCCTGGAACGCTGCCACCGCACCGGCGTGCGGGGCGGCAGACTTCTCGGACCCAGTTGGATCACCACACTCGACCAGCGGCTCCTACTCGATGCGGGCGGCGTGCGGTTCGTTGCTGCGGACGGCATGATCCTTCACTACCCGGTTCCCGATCCGGAGGTCACCGTCCTCCCCGTGGAGGGGCCCCACTGGCCGCTGAGCTGGGACGGCATGCCGGGCGGCGCCTTCACCCTGCGTCAGCCGGAGACCGGTCGTACTCTCACCCTCCGGCCGCTGCCCGCCGGCGTACAAGCGGAGTTGCCGCTGTCCGTGATCAATGATCGCAACGGCAACACGATCACGCTCGCGTACGAGAACGGACTGCCCGTCGAAGTAGCTCACCACGGTGGCCATCACATCGCGGTGAGGTGCCAGGAGGGCAGGATCACGGAACTCGTCCTGGCCAGCCATCCTGAGCGGCCCACCCTGGTCCGGTACGGTTACGACGCCCATGGGGACCTCACCGAGATCTACAACTCCTCCGGCGTGCCCCTGAAGCTCTCCTACGACGCCGGACATCGCATCGTCGGCTGGGAGGACCGCAACGGGGCCTGGTACCGCTATGCGTACGACGATGCCGGACGGTGCGTCGCCGCACGTGGCGTGGAGGGCATTCTCGACTGCACCTTCGAGTACGACGATCAGTCGCATCTGACGACCGCCGTCGACTCGTCGGGGAACACCATCCGGTACTAGTTCAACGACGCCTACCAACTGGTCACGGAGACGAACCAACTCGGCCACACGATCCACCACGAGTGGAACCGCCGCGATCAACTTCTGTCCCGCACGGACGCTTTGGGGCGGACCCTGCGTATGGAGTGGGACGAGGCCGGACGTCTCACCGCGGTTCGGTTGCCGGACGGAGCTCGCTCGACCGCCCGGTACAACGAGCTCGGCCTACCGGTGGAGCTGGCGGACCACGACGGCACCGTCCGGCGTCAGGAATGGGACGAGCTGGGCAATTGCACGGCCTTGACGGAGCCCGGCGAGCGGGTCACCCGTTTCACCCGTGACGGGACGGGAGCCATCGCCTCGGTGACCGACGCGCTGGGCGGGGTGACCCGGTTCGAGAACAACGCCGCAGGGCAGCCGGTCCGCGTGACCGATCCGCTCGGCGCGCGGACCTGCCTGGCGTACGACGCCTTCGGCCGCACCACCGAGATCGTCGACCCGCTGGGCGGGACCACCCGGCAGACCTGGACCGTCGAGGGATTCCTCCTCTCCAGGACCGGTCCGGACGGCGCCACCGAGGCCTGGACGTACGACGGTGAGGGCAACCGGCTCACTCACACCGATGCTGCGGAACGGGTCACACGCTTCGAGTACGGCGGATTCGACCTGCTGACCGCCCGCACCAGGCCGGACGGCGCGCGGTACACCTTCCGCTACGACACCGAGCTGCGTCTCGTCCAGGTCACCAACCCGCATGGACCGACCTGGGACTACGCCTTCGACGCGGCCGGCAACCTCGTCTCGGAGTCCGACTTCGAGGGACGCACCGTCACTTACCGGTACGACGCGGCGGGCCAGCTCCTGGAACGCACCAACGCTCTGGGCCAGAGCGTCCGGTTCTCCTATGACCTGGCCGGCAACCAGATCGAGAAGTCCGTGGACGGGCGGACGACTGTGTACGCACACGACGAAGCCGGTCGCCTGGTTCGGGCGACGGGCCCCGACGCCGTCCTCGCGCTCCGCTACGACGTCTCGGGCAACGGCGGCGCACATCGTTCCTTCAGGGTTCAGGCGCTCGGGTGGCCCTCGCATGCGGGCACTGCCGGCACAGTACAAGGTCGACATCAACGACGCGGCGAACGGTATTCCGCTCGGTCACCCGAGACCCCACAACTTCACACACACCGACCGGTTCCTGGGGCGTCTCGACGCTCACCTGCACAATGTGGTCGCGGACCGGGTGGCCCTCGGTTACGGCGACCGCGCCATCCGCACGGTGCTCCGTCGCGAGCTGCGCAGCATCGGACGGCAGATCGAGACCGAGTTGGCCGGTGTCACCCACCAGGTGCCGAGCACCGCATACTGGACGGCGTAAGGATGGCTCCCATGGCTTCTTCCACTCCACTGGCTGCTTACCGCATCACACCGGGCGAGGGAAACCTCCGGACGCTTCGTCTGGACGACTCACTGATCGGTCTCAAACGCTGGCAGTTCCAGGGAGAGCGGGCCGAGCGGCCCACCGAGTTCGGTGCGGAGTGGACCGGTGACCGGAAAGGGCGTGAGGCGGAGTTCGCCTCCGACTGTCCGGGGGCACCGGTGTTCAGCCGTCGTCTCGCCGGTCGGCTGGGTGACCAGCTGGAGAAGGCAGGACGTCTGGTGCCGGTCCGGGTCGCCGGGACAGCGGCGGACGACTACGTCCTCTACGTCGTGGAATCCCTGGTCGACTGCCTGGACACACGCCGGTCGTCGCAGCCGAAGAAGGCCACCGGGGAGATGAAGAAGATGGTCTTCCGCCCTGAGGCGTATCCGGTCGACCTGCCGGCGTTCCGGGTGCCGGAGTTTCCCGTCGCCGTCTGCTGGAACGGCTGGATGCTGGACCTCCTGAAGGACGTCGTCGGCGACGATGTCATCGGCCGCCTCCTGTGGTCCCCGGATCCGGCGGCCGCGCCGCACCCCGACCCGTGGGGTGTCTGACCGGATACGCGAGCCCACGCGGCCGTTGCCGCCGTACGGCGCAGCAGACGCGCCGCCCAGGGCTGGGGCCGGCCCGGGAGCGCCATCGCGACGGCCCCCGCCGCGGCGATGAGCGCGCCGACGGCACAGACCGCGGACAGGCCCGGACCCAGCAGCACGTCCGTCACTCCCCCTCTGAGCCCCGTGTCACGAAGACCCTAGCCCCGCGGGACATCCCTGACGTACACCACACCGTCGGTCCGGGTCAGGTGGGCCGGGTCGAGCGGGGCGTAGCCGAAGTACGGGGACACTCGGGGAGCGGGGCGCGTGTCGGCGAGGGCGGCGGCCAGTCGGGGGGCGTCGACGACGCAGCGGCCCTCCGGAAGGGTGTACAGGAGTCCTTCGAGGGTGTCCGGGGGCGGGGTGTCCACCCCCTGGTGCCGGATCGTGCCGAGGGCCGTGGCCAGGAAGGCGTACTGCTCGCCGAGCCGAGCGCTCACGAGCGCGCCGGCGCTCCACCACTCCAGCAGCGGGTGGTCCCACATGCGCATCGTGCTCCTGTCCCGCTGGAGGTGGCTGTTGTGGGCATGGACGAGTACCGGTCCCCGGTCGGCGAGGGCGAGGAGGTTGCCGGCCATCATTCCGTCCCGGGTGGCCAGCAGCCGGGTCATGCGGGCCGGTGAGGTGTCGGCCGTCCAGTGGTGGTAGCGCAGCAGGCCGGTGGCGGTACGGCCGTACAGACGCGCCCGGTCCCGGTCGTCCCGCGAGGTCGCGGTGATCAGGTGGGGTGCCTGTGTGTCGAGCAGCACCACCAGGTCGTCGGCGAGCAGCCGCAGTTCCTTGGCCTCGGCCGAGCGGCCCACGGACCGGGACGGGTCCGTCATGACGGCCGGATTCGTCCACGGCTCGTCGGCGCCGAGCAGGCGGTCGAGGGTTTCCGCGGTGCAGGGCAGCAGGTCCGCGTCGATGTGGGCCGCGAGGTGGGCGTGGAGCGCGGTGAGGGACTGCCGGGGGCTCGCGGCGCCGGTGATCTCCAGCGGGCCGTCGAAACCGGCGAAGCGGAGCCGCTCCGACTCGGGTCGGTCCTCGTTGTGCGCCCGCATCCAGCGGACGAGTTCACGGTTGCCCGGGAACGCTCCCCACTCGTGGCTGAACCCGCGCTCCATGGCCTCGTCGAGGGTGCCCGTGCCCGACGTGACGTAGGCGTCCACGAGCAGGCCCCGCACGCAGTCGCTCTCGATCGCGATCGTCCGGTAGCCCTCCTGCTCGACGAGTTGCCGAAAGAGCTCGTTGCGCAGGTCGAGCAGAGTGTCCTCGCCGTGGGTGGGCTCGCCCAGGGCGAGGAGCCGCGGGCGGGCCGGAAACAGCTTCATGACGGCTGAGGCCTCGACGGCATGGGTGATGTCCGTGATGTCGGTTGCCATGCCTTCAACGGTATCGTTGAACTTTCGGTGGAGACTTGGGCGCGATATCGTCCGCAAGATGGGTCGGAACCTTCAAAGCGGTGAGAAGCTCAGGCCGATCGACCTGGCGCGGCGGCACGGTCTGTCCACGCAGGCCGTCAGGAACTACGAGGAGGCCGGCATCCTCCCCGCCGCCGACCGCACGGCGACCGGCTATCGCACCTACACCCCGCTGCACGCACGAGCCCTGCGCGCGTTCCTCGCCCTGGTGCCCGGGCACAGTCACCCGACGGCGACGGCGATCATGCAGGCGGTGAACCGGGGCGCCGCCGACGAGGCGTTCCGCCTGATCGACGAGAGCCATGCCCAATTGCTCGACGACCGGCGCACACTCCAGGCCGTCGAGAGGGCCCTGCGTGACCTCTCCCGCCGTACGGGTGCCGCACACGACGCCTCGCCGCCCCGGCCCGGCCGTATGTTCATCGGGTCACTGGCCGGGGAGCTCGGGATTCGGCCGGCGACGCTGCGCAAGTGGGAGGACGCCGGGCTCGTACGACCGCGCCGAGATCCGGTGACCGGGTACCGGGTCTACGACGAGTCCGACGTACGCGACGCCCGGCTGGCGCACCAACTCAGGCGCGGCGGCTACCTGCTGGAGCAGATCGCACCCCTGATCCAGCAGGTGCGGACGGCGGGCGGGCTGGGGCCCCTGGAGGGCGCACTGCGCGACTGGCAGGATCGGCTGTCCGCCCGCTCGCGCGCGATGCTGACCGGGGCGGCAGAGCTGGAGGCGTACCTGCGCGCACGCGCGTGAAGACCCTCGGTGTCCCGGTGTCCGACTCGTACCACGTGGGCGCGGGTGGTTCGACGCGGCTCGGCCGGCGCTCATCACGGGCGCGGGCGTCGCCCTGCCGGCGGACTCCGTCCTCGTTCCCGGCGACACGAAGAAGCCGGCCCAGCCCTGTCAGGGCTTCTCCGACCGTCGGTCCGCCCTCATCGGCCTGGAGAACCTGCCTGGCCGTCAAATAATAAGGAAAGCCTGGCTGTCCACCGCGAGCAGGCCGCGGTCCGGTAGGTCAGGAAGAACCCGCGGAGTTCACCCCATGGCCCTCGTTCTCATCCCGATTCTCCTGCCCTTCCTGGTCGGCCTGTGGTTCTGGGGCCGCCCGCTGCTCTCCGGCACGTGGCGGCGCAGTCCCGCATGGTTCACCTGGAGCGCGGTGCTCCTCCTGCTGGGAGCCGGTGTCAGCCACCTCGTCGGCTCCCTCGCCGGGGCGTCGCTGGACCCGGAGGAGGCATGCCACAAGGCGGGCCAGACCTACGACCGGGCGTACCGCAGGGTGAACTTCGAGGAGTACACGCGGTGGTTCCCGCTGCACGACAAGTGTCACGCGGGGTACGACCTGGTCCCGGCTTGGGTGAACCCGGTGCTGGTCGTGCTCCCGGTCCTGGCGCTGTTCTGCCTGGCCTGTGCCGTGGTCCTGACCGTCGTCCGACTCCGTACCGACAAGAAGGGCACTTCATGACCGCTTCGAGCGGACGCCATGTGCCTGGTGCCACCGGGAGCCCGGCCGGGGCCGTGGCCCCCGGCCTCCTGGACACAGCCCCGACCACGGCCGCCGGTCACCCGGACCCGGGCGTCATCCCGCCAAGCCGAGGGCGCCCAGCAGCATCGGCAGTGAGGCGTGCAGTTCGCGTTCCCAGTACGCCCAGGCGTGGGTGCCCGGGCCGTAGAAGTGGGTGGTCAGGTGCTTGGCGCCCACGCGCTCCAGTTCGGCGGCCAGGGCGTGGTTCTGGCGGTTGAAGTCGGCCTCGAGGGCGCTGGTGTTTCCGGGTGCGTCCAGGGGGCCGGTGGTGCCGTCGCCGCAGGACAGGTACACGGGGATCGACTTGAGCCGCTCGGCCAGGTGGAACGGGTCGTGGGCCTGCCAGACGCGGCGTTGCGCGACCGGGTCGCCCCAGACCCGCAGCGGGTCGCCGCCCTGGCCGGCGAAGAACCCCATGATGCGGTCGACCGACTCGTCGTCGAGGAGTGGGTGGGCTGAGCCGGAGTACGCGGCGGTCGCCCTGAACATGCCGGGGTGCCGGGCGGCGTAGAGCAGCGCGCCCTGGCCGCCCATCGACAGTCCGGCGACGACGCGGTTCCGGCCGGCGCCCCAGTCGCGTTCGAGGAGGTGGCGCAGTTCCACCGTGTGGAAGGTCTCCCACGCCGGGTCGCCTCCCTCGCCGTGGTTCCACCAGTCGCTGTACCAGCCGTTCCAGCCGGCCTCCGGCATGACGACGAGCGCGTCGCGCAGGCTGTCGGTCTCGGCGACGTCGGTCATGGCGGTCCACGAGGTGTAGTCGCCGCAGCAGCCGTGCAGGAGCCACAGGGTCGGCCAGTGCCGGCTCCGGTCGCCGGGGTTCCAGCCGTCGGGGGTGAGGAGACGGACCTCGACCGTACGGCCGCCCAGGGCCGCCGACTTCACCGAGAGGTCGACCTGCCGCTCGGCGACCCGGGTGACCGCGACGACCTCGGCACCGCGTGGGTTCGGGGAACGGGGATCCTCGGCTGTCTCCCCGCCGGCGGTGGGCGCCGGCGGGGCGGCGGCCAGCGCGGGTGCGATCGGTGCGAGGGTGACAAGCACCGTGGCGAGGATGAGCAGGGCTCTGGACCGGCGGGGCAGGACGGCGGTCGTGGTCGCTGACAAGGCGGCTCCCTGAGATGCGGTTCGTCGCTGCGTGAACGGTTCAACCGGGCGGACTCGGAAGACCGTCGCAACCGGCCTTCCCCTGGACGGCCGTGACGATGCACGACACCGGCGCGTCGGTAAGCTCGCGCGGAACGGACCGAGAGAGCCCGACGGTGATACGAGACCTCTGCAACGTCCGGCCGCTTCCCGAGGAGGGCGCGTCCACGCCGCCGACCGATGAGGAGGAGCGGCGTTGGCGGGCCGTGTTGTTCAGTGGGCTGGGCAACGAGATCGCCGGCCAGGGCCGGGCTCGTTGGCCGGCGTGCACGCTCGAGGACCGCCGTCGGCTTGTCGAGGTCTCGAACCGCCTCACCGCCCACTGGGGTCAGCAGGTGTTCGTCGAAGCCGAGGACCACTGTCGCCTCCGGCTCCACCTCGCCGGCCGCCGAGAGGACCGGAAGCGTCGTCGGCGCTACAGCCCCGCCCGCGCCAGCAGTACCGGCAGGGCCTCCGGCTTCACCTTCTGTACCGACCGCACCTGGCCCAGGCCCAGTTCCTCGCGGCTCACCGGGTCGCGGTACAGCGCCTTCGTCGCCTCGGTCACCAGGGTCACGGGGATTATGTAGGGGATGTCGGGGTCCTCGTCGTCGGGACGGGGTCTGTCGTCGGCCTCGGCCACCGCGGCGACCGCCGACTCGGGCCGCGCGAAGAAGAACCAGAGGCGGTCGCCCGGCTCCATGCGGTTGCGGCGGCTGAGCCAGAGCTCCAACTCCGGTTCCTCCTGGGCCAGTCGGAGCATCGTCTCCTTGCCGGACGGCTCTCCGTCCAGCGTGTCCCTGCGCGGATCGAGGATGTAGATCCAGTCCGCCATGGAATCCCCTTAGGTCAGGACGCTCGGCCCGCGTGAAGACACTTCGATGCAGCGTCTCATCGTGCCAGACACCCGGGGCGTGCGCGTACACATTTTCGACACGAAGGCGTCAGGCGCCGGGTTTCAGCGCCCCGTTGCCGAGGCCGTCCCGCGCCAGTGCCGCGATCTGCCGGCTGAGTTCCGCCACCCTCCGCGCCCGCTCCTCGAACTCCCTCAGCGCGTGGAACGCCACCCCGTAGCCGCGCTGCGCGGTGATGTCCATCTGCGGGATGCGGGCGCCCTTGTTGTCGAGCCGGAAGGTGCCGCTGGCGGTGGTGGAGCGGCGGCTGTTGGCGGCGCTGTGCAGGAAGCCCTGGAGGAAGTCCGTGTCGAGCTGGTCGCTGACCGAGACCGGTTCCGGGTCCGCGTACTCGACAAGACCGGCCCTGACCAGGTCGGCGACGCCGACGCTGGGACCGTCCAGGGCCCCGGTGCCCTCACCGGCGACCAGGGCGGGGAGCAGTTCGGCGAGGCGTCGCACCTGTTCGGTCAGCTCCTGGCGCAAGGTGTCGTACTCCGTCACGTAGTCGCGGTGCGACTCCTCGACGTGACGGCTCGGGGTGAGGTCGACCAGGTCGTCGAGCAGATCGATCTGGGGGACCTCGGTGACCTGCTGGGACCGTGGCTCCAGGGGATCGTCCGGGTCGTTCGACGTGAGGTCGACCATGCGTACGGCGGTGGCCGCGTCGTCCGGGGTCCGCGGGCGTCGCAGATGCCACAGGTGCACGGGGAGGGAGTGGGCGGCGGCCGTACCCGGGGCCAGCGCGGTGACCTGGGTGAGGATGCCCCGGCGGACGAGCTCGGCCCGGATGCGGCGGCCGGCCTTGCGGTAGGCCACCGAGGCGGGCATGACCATGATGAGACGGCCACCGGGCGCGGTGTGCGCGTAGGCGTGCTGGAGCCAGGCGAGTTCGCCCTCCGCGCGGGAGGGGGTGCCCAGCTCCCAGCGGGGGTCGAGGAGGAGGTCCTCCCGCCCCCAGTCGGTGTCGCTGACCGGCGGATCGCAGACGACCAGGTCGGCCTTGAGATCGGGCCACCGGTCCGCGCGCAGGGAGTCGCCCCGTTTGATCTCGGTACGGGGGACTTCCGCCAGGTCGGCCCGCGACTGCGCCAGGCGTGCGCTGCGGGCGTCCGCTTCCTGACCGCATCGCCTGGCGCCCTGTCCGGCGCCGACGGCGAGCAGGAGAGTACCGATTCCGCAGGCCGGATCGAACAGCACCGCGTCGGCCGCCACGTCACCCGCGAAGTGCCGGACGGCCCGGACCACTCGGGGCGAGGTCACCTGGTCCGAACCCGCTCGCCGCACGGACTCCGTGAAGCGCTCGGCGAGGCCGCTCACCACGTCCGCGGCGGAACCGCTGCCGGCCATGTGACGGGCGAGCCGGACCGCCCGGTCGGGCAGCGCGGCCGGCGCCTCCTCCCCCGGGGCGGCGAGGGCGTGCGCGATGTCAGCGAGCCCGCCGAGGATGTCGTCGCCGTAGGCGCCCCGCAGCACCTGCCACAGCTGGACCTCGTCGGTGACGTCCTGTCCCTTGCTCTGCTTGTCCAGCCAGGCCTGGACCTCGGCCAGGTCGAAGAGCGGGCTGTTGGCGCCGCCGCCGGCCGGCGCGGGGAAGTCGTCGTACCGCCTCCGCCAGTTCGACACGGCGGCACGGGTGACACCCGCGATACGGGCGATCTCGGAACCGGTGACCAATGGGTTCGCCGGCGTGGCCGGGGTCTGTGGCATACCGAACACGGTACACAGCACCCCGGCCACGTTTCAATGAAAGATGACCGTTGACGACGTCAACGGCGATCGCCCCGCCCGCCGCCTCCGTGCCCGTCCCGTGCCGAGGGCGTTGTCAGTGGCTGCCGATAGCTTGATCCCGTTGCGCCGCTCTGGCGTTGACGTCCCCTTTTCGCATGCATGGGAGATGGTGCGTTGTCGGTCCGGGAGAAGTCGAGCACGGCACGGGTGGTGCCGTCCGCGCGTCCGCGCAAGCTCGCGAAGGTGCCGTTCGTGGAACTGGCCGACGGGCGGTTGCAGGGGGTGGTGTCCAGCGGGTCGGACATCGGGCGGGTGTACGTGTCGTCCGTCGAGGCGGGGACGTACGCGTTCGCGTGCAGCACCAACAACAACCGGCCCTGCGGCGGGGCGCGCGGGGGTTTCTGCAATCACATACGCGCCCTCGTCGATGAGGCCGTGCTGCAGTACGGCGTCGAGCGCGTGGCGCGGTATCTGAAGGCCGAGGTCTCCGGCGAGGCCCCGGATGCTCACACCGTCTTCAGTGCCATGGGCCGCACGCGGCCCGCGCAGGGGGACAGTTCGGCGGCGGCGCAGGTGTTCAGCCGGTTCCTCCGGCACCTCGCGTATCTCGAACTCGCCCCGACCACAGCTCCGTTGCCCGAGATGCAGTGGTTCCCGACGACGAGGGCGGTGGCCTGATGCGTGCCGATCTGCTGAACGACGCCGTCGACGGACTCGACGAGGCCCTCGCGGCCGTGGACGGTTTCGACGAGGCGCTGGTCGCCGGTCTGCTGCGTCCGCAGCCTGCCCGGGCGAGCGGGCTGGCCGCCCTCGCGGCTGCCGTCGCCGGGTCGCCGCTGGCGGCACGGGTCGCCGAGGCCGCCGAGAAGACGGCCGCCGGAGCCGCCGGCGAGGATCACTTCGTGGCGCTCGCGGCCGCTCGCACCGCCCTGCTCGGCTCCGTGCACGACGCGCTCGTCCTGCGGGTCGAGGAGGCCGTCGGGCGGGCGCGGGACGGGGAGAGCGGCACGGCTGCGGCCGACGGGGCGGAACACGCGGTCAACCTGCATGTCGCCGCGCGTAGTTGGCTGTGCGATCTCGCGCGGGCCGGCTGGCACGGTATCGACCACGAGCTGATCGCCGGTGCCGCGCCCGTCGTGTCCGCCATGCTGCCCGACCCGGCGCTGCGCCGCCTGGCCACGCTGCTCGACGGCTTCGCCGCCGAACTCGCCGCCTCCTGTCCCGGTGCGTCCCTGGAGCACGTTCCCGTACGCCGGTGGGCCGACCTGTGGTCGCGAGCCGTGCTGCTGACCCTGCCCGGCGCGGCGTCCGCCCCCGCGGTCGGCGAGGCGACCGGGCGTCTGCTGCCCCTCGGTGTCGACGTGCAGGAGCACGCCACCGCCGTACAGGCGCAGGTGCACGCGGTGTTCGAGCCGGCGGACGGCGGCACACCGCGGCTGGTGCGGGCCTCGGTGTCCGCGCCGAAGCCCGACACCGTCGTCGGGGCGGGGCTGTGGCAGCTGCTCCGGCCGCACCTGTCCCTGCTGGCCGCCGTGGGCGAGGGGCGTGCCATGGAGCTCGACGCGATGCCCGTCACCGGTGAGGGCGATCTGATCTGGGACGACGCCCGGGCCCGTACGGGTGAGCCCGCCGAGGCCTTCGCCACCGCGCGGGTGGCGCTGCCCGCCGCTACCGCCTTCGCGACCGCTCCGCTCGACCGGCACCCGGCCCGGATCACCGTGCCCGTCCTGCTGGAGGGGTACACCGTGGAGGAGGACGAGGGCGGGGTGGCGTTCCGGGTCGCCGGGCAGCGTCTCGCCGTCGACACCGACCGGGTGCCGGCCGCCGGTCCGCTCACCCCCGAGGTGGTCGCCTCGTCCGGTGCGTGTGTCGGGCTGCTGCGCTGGGACGCCGGGGAGTTCCTGCTCCAGCCGCTCGCCGTGGAGAAGACGGTGCGGAGGAAGAGCGTCGCCGTGCACGCCGGGGCCTGGGCCGGGGGGACGACCGACAAGGCCGGCGTGCGCGCCGAGAAGGCCGCCACCGATGCCGTGACCGTGCTGCGCGAGCGCGCCGGAAAGCTGCTGCGGAAATGAGCGAGCAGACCGTTGGAGGCGCCCCGGCGCCCGATCCCGACGAGAACCGGCGGCAGGTGCTGTACTGGCGGCTGCTGGCCCGGCTCTTCGACCCCGAGGAGCAGGCGTCCCTGGAGTCGGCGAGTCTCGCCGTCGTCGAGGACATCGGCCTGCCGTCCGCGCTGCTCGACCCGGGGGCGTCCGTCGACTCCGTGGTGCAGCGGCACCCGGAACTGGCCGCCGAGTTCGACGGGCTGATGACGCCCGGGCCGGACGAGGACGGTGCGCGTGACCGGGCCACCGAGGTGCGGCGCGCGGCGCTCGCGTCGAAGGTGCTGCTGAACGTCTTCGCCCCCGGCTCGGGCACCGTCACCGCCGAACAGCTGGCGCGCTGGCAGTCCGACGCGGGCCGGCTGGAGCGGGCGCTGGGCTGCCGGCCCGGTGAGCTGCGCGGCGGACGCGGCGGCGGCAACCGCGCGGGAGCCGGGCAGGGCGTCAGCCCGACCGGCACCGGCTTCGGCGGCCCCACGCCCGACCTCAGCCGTCTGATCCCCGAGATCGGACCGGAGCTCGGCTCCATCGAGGCCGGCCTCGTCAAGCGCATGCATCTGCGGGAGGTGCTGGCCGATCCCGCGCTGGCCTCGCGGCTGACGCCGAGCATGTCGCTGATCGAGCAGTTGCTGCGCGACAAGAACAACCTCTCCGGTGTCGCCCTCGCCAACGCCAAGGCGCTGATCCGGCGTTACGTCGACGAGGTCACCGAAGTGCTGCGCACCCAGGTGGAGAAGGCCACGGTCGGTGAACTCGACCGGTCCGTCCCGCCCAAGCGCGTCTACCGCAACCTCGATCTCGACCGCACCATCTGGAAGAACCTCACCAACTGGGACCCGGAGGAGGAGCGGCTCTACGTCGACCGGCTCTACTACCGGCACACCAGCCGCAGGACGACACCGCAGCGCTTGATCGTGGTCGTGGACCAGTCGGGCTCCATGGTCGACTCGATGGTCAACTGCACCATCCTGGCCTCCATCTTCGCCGGACTGCCGAAGGTGGACGTCCATCTGATCGCGTACGACACGCAGGCGCTGGACCTCACGCCCTGGGCGCACGACCCGTTCGAGACGCTGCTGCGCACCAAGCTCGGCGGCGGCACCGACGGCACCGTCGCCATGGCGCTCGCCCAGCCGAAGATCGCCGAGCCGCGCAACACCGTCGTGGTGTGGATCTCCGACTTCTACGAATGGCGCACCGACGAGCTGTTCGAGAGCATGGCCGCCATCCACCGCTCGGGGGCGAAGTTCATCCCGGTGGGTTCGGTGACCAGCTCCGGGCGCGGCAGCGTCAACCCGTGGTTCCGGGAGAAGTTCAAGGACCTCGGCACGCCGGTGATCTCCGGCCACATCAAGAAGCTCGTGCACGAACTCAAGACGTTCCTCACCTGATCACCGAACACACCCTCGCCGTGATCACCGTACGGAAAGGCCTTCCCCTCATGTCCGACCTGCTGCGCGCCCCTGCCGAGATCAAGTACGCCGAGGAGCTCGACTGGCTGGAGTCGATCGACGACGGCCCCAAGCCGTTCTCGTGGCGGCTGTCCCCGAAAATGGTCCGTCTGTTCATCCTGGGCTCCGAGCGTGCCGACGGGCTGGACCGGGAGGTGTCGCAGAAGTGGTTCGGCGACCGCAGCTTCGTGGAGCGGTCGATCGTCACCCTCGCCTCCGACCGCGGTCTGCTGCTCATCGGTGACCCCGGCACGGGCAAGAGCTGGCTGGCGGAGCTGCTGTCGGCGGCGATCTCCCGCAACTCCACGCTGGTGGTGCAGGGCACGGCCGGCACCACCGAGGACCACATCAAGTACTCGTGGAACGTGTCGATGGTCATCGCCAAGGGCCAGTCGCGGGAGTCGATGATCCCCTCGCCGATCATGACCGCGATGGAGGCCGGCTCGATCGGCCGCTTCGAGGAGCTGACCCGTTCCACGAGCGATGTGCAGGACGCGCTGATCTCGATCCTCTCCGAGAAGTACATCTCCGTCCCGGAGCTGGAGAGCGGGGGCGGCGACGACAACATCGTCTTCGCCAAGCCCGGCTTCTCGATCATCGCCACGGCCAACAGCCGCGACCGGGGCGTCAACGACCTCTCCTCCGCGCTGAAGCGCCGCTTCAACTTCGTCCGCATCCCGGTGGTGACGAACAGGAAGAGCGAGGCGGAGATCGTCCGCTTCCGCACCGAGGAGCTGCTGCGCCGGCACTCGATCGACCTGGACGTGCCGCCGACCCTGCTGGACGTGCTGCTGCGGAGCTTCGCCGACCTGCGTGCCTCCGCCGCGGCGGCCGGCAGCGACGACGAGAAGCTGGAGTCCGCGCTGTCGACGGCCGAGCAGATCGGCGTTCTGGAGGACGCCGTCCTGCACAGCAACTTCTTCGGCGAGCGCACCCTGACCGCCCGCGCCCTCGCCTCCTCGCTGGTCGGCTCGCTCACCCGGCGCGAGCCCGAGGACCTGGCCATCCTCAACAAGTACCTGCACGGTGTCGTCGAGCCGCGCAGCAAGGAGGAGGGCGGCTCCTGGCCCGAGTTCCTCGAGGGCGGCCGCGACGCGATCGCCACCCTGTCATGAGCGGGCACCGGGAGAGCGGCGCCTTCGCCGGGCTGCGCGGCCAACTCCAGGATGCCGCCGTCGCGTTCGCGGGCGGTCCCGACGCCCTGGAGGGCATCCTGCTCGGCATGGTCGACGACGTCGACCGGGCGGTGCGCGAGCCGCTGGAGATCTTCCCCGTCTGTCACCACTCCCCCGCCTCGGCGCTCGCCATGGCCCGCCGGCTGCGCGAGAAGCAGCCCAAGGTGGTGTACCTGGAGCTGTGCGAGGACATGGCACCGCTCCTGACCGAGCTGCGCAACTGCCGGCTGCCGGTGGCGGTGCAGGCGTTCGCCGGCGACGTCGACGGCTTCCCCGCCGACTGGGCCCCGTTGTCGGTGGTGGCCCCGGTCACGGAGGCGTCCGCCGAGTACCAGGCGATCGCGTACGCCCTGGACACCCCGGGTGTGGAACTGGTCCTGGTCGACCGGTCGGCGGACCACGTCTTCCAGTGGGACAGGAGGGGCGAGCAGGAGCAGGAGGGGGCCGAACCTCCGAAGGAGGCCGAGGCCGCGCTGCACGGCGAGGCCGTCGGCGTCGAGATCGGCGACCTGCGGCCGCGCTTCGCCGAGCTGGAGGAGCACCTGCTGCGCCACGGCAAGGTGCGGCACTGGTCGGAGTGGTGGCACCAGTACGTCGAGGTCCCGCTCGGCGACGGCGCCGCCGACCACGACACCTACCGTCAGGTCATGTTCCTCATCGGCAGCCTGTTCCGGAGGCTCGCCCCCGGCGACGGGTCCCGCGTCCGGGTGGACGAGGACCGCGAGCGGTACATGTGGACCCGGATGCGGGAGCACCTGGCGGCGACCGGCACGGACCCGGAGGACTGCCTGTACGTGTGCGGGGCGTTCCACGCGGCCAGCCGCGTCGAGGAGTTCGGCGTGCACGGTGGTTCGGACACGTTCACGATCTCCCCGCGGACCTCCACCACCTGGCAGTACGGGCTGATCCCGTCCAGCCACGCGGCGATCGAGGCGCAGTTCGGCCTCGCCGCCGGGTCGGTGTCGATCGCCGCGACGGAGTGGGCGAAAAGCCTGAAGCGGGCCCGTGTGCAGCCGTACGTACTGGAGGGGCAGGCCGGGAGGAAGAAGTCCGCGGGCAGAAAGGCGGCCGTCGTCCCCGCTCCGCCGTCCGATGCCGCCGCGGACAGGCTGTCCGGCTTCCTGCGCAGGCCGCCCGTGCTCGACGGGCTCGACGAGGCCGAGCTGCTCGGCTGGTCGGTGGAGATCGTGCGGGCGGCCCGGCGCAACGGCTATCTCGCCTCCACCGCCGACGCCATCGCCGTCTTCGAGACGTCGATCCTGCTCGCCGGCATGCGGGACCGGGCCAAGCCGACGCCGTACGACTTCCAGGACGCGGCGGTCACCTGCATCGAGAAGGACCGCGTCCCGGGGCGGCGGGACGTGCGGCGCCTCGTCGAGATCATGATGGGCGGCGACCGGATCGGGCAGGTCGGGTACGCATCGCTGCCGCCGCTCGCCCGTGACGTGTACGACCGGCTCGCACCGCTGGAGCTGAGGCTCGAGCAGCGCGGGGTGCGCCGGGCGCTGCTGGACATGGCGTCCCGGCCGGAGCTGCGGGCCTGCTCCGACGTGCTGTGGATGCTGCGGCGCCTGCTGCCGCAGGGGGCGGCACGGCCGATCATGGGTGAGCGGCGGCTCGGTGAGCGGTCGATCCAGGAGTCGTGGGACCTGGCGCTCGGGACGCACCAGCGGGCCCTGATCGAGCTGGGCTACGAGGGCGTCAGCCTGGAACAGGTCCTGGAGCAGCGGCTGCGGCGCGACGCGTACGGGCCGCGGGCGACCACGGCGACCGTGCTGGCGGCCGTCGAGGACACGCTCCTGTACCTGGGTGGCCGACGGCTCGCCGACGAGCTCGGCACGCACGCGTTGAAGCTGCTCGCCGCCGAGCGCAGCGTCGACGGGGCGCCGGAGGTGCTGCGCCGGGTGCGTGCGCTGCTGGCGTACTACCGCACCAGCGAGCCGGTGCTGCCGGCGTGGGTCGAGTCGTTCGTCAAGACCGGTTACGCCCACTACTGCACGCTGCTGCCGACGGCGTTCCGGGACGAGGACGCGACGGTGGGGCAGGTCGCGGCGATGCTCGGCTTCCTGTTCTCCATGGAGAGCCTCGCCCTGTCGCTGGGCTGCGACCGGACCCAGCTGGAGCTCGCGGTCGCCCAGTCGCACCCGGACGACCCGGCGAAGACGGCCCTGCTGTGGGCGGCGCAGGTGCAGCTCGGCACCCTGTCCCGGGCCGAACTGCGGTCCCGGTGCGACGAGTTGCTGGACAACCCGCTGGTGGTGCCCTCCTACCCGCGCTACCTGAGCGGTTTCGTGCACGCGCTGGAGCCCGTGCCGGGGCTGGCGGACGTGGTCGTGGAGGCGGTGTCGAACGCGTTCGGACGGCTGCCGGACACGGTGCTGCTGCCGTGGCTGCCGCTGCTGATCACCACCCTGCGCTCGGGCGCGGCGGACCTCGCCCCGCTGATGGTCCGCGAGGCCGGGCGGATCTTCCCGGGCCGGCTGGCGGAGCTGGACGCGTGGGTGCCGCCGTGGCGGACGCCGGAGACGGATCCGTTCGCCGCGAAGCCCGCGGCCGCTGTCCGCCGTGGCGCGGCCCTGCTCACGGCGCACCCGGTGGCGTGCGACGCGGTGGCGGAGCTGCTCGGTTGCGACGAAGGCTGGGCGCGGTCCGACGTCCCCGCTCCGTCGGGTGCGGCGCTGCTGGCCGCGCATCCGGCGACGTGCGACGCGGTGGCGGGACTGCTGGGCTGTGACGAGGTGTGGGCCGACGTCACGGCTCGTCCCGGCCCGTCGGGTGCCGCGCCGGTGAGTCGTCACCCTGCGACGGCCACGGCCCTGGCGGCTTTGCTCGCCGGCAGGTGACCGCGGAGGAGCGGGCCGAGCCCCCGTGGGTGGGGGGGCGGAC